>JALOQB010000348.1 GCA_025453595.1 Polyangiaceae bacterium | reverse complement strand
CCCGACAGCAGCAGCGGCGTCGCCTTGTACACCACCTGCCCCAGCCCGTACGCCGTCCCCCAGGTCCCCGACAGCGCACGCCACAGCGCCTCCCTCGGCGCCTCCCCCGCCGCGATGACCAGCGCGTCGAAGCTCAGCAGCGTGATCGCCGCCACCCACGCCCCTCGCCGGAGCTTGTATGGAATTTCCATGGAACCACCCGCCCGCAGGCTCGCCTGGCTCACGCGCCCTCCATCATGCTCTTGCCCAGCTCCTGCTCGCTCGCGTCCGGCGGCAGCTCGGCGACCAGCGCCCCCTTGCGCATCACCGCGATCCGGTGCGCCACCGCGCGCAGCTCGGCCCAGTCTCCGCTGATCAGCAGCACCGCCGCGCCGCCCTGCGCCGCGGCGACCAGGCGCTGGCGCACCAGGGCGCCAGCCGCGGCGTCGATGCCCCGGGTCGGGTAGGCCGCGACGAGGGCCCTGGGCCCTCGATCCAGCGCCCGCGCCATCACCAGCTTCTGCTGGTTACCGCCGCTCAGCGCGCCGGCCCGGCGCCCCGGGTCCCGCGGTTCAGCGCCGGACGCCGCGAGCCGGCGCGCCCCGAGCTCGGCTTCTCCTGGCCCCAGATCCCCCAGCACCAGGTTGTCGTGCACCGAGGCGTCCGCCAGCATCCCGAAGCGATGACGATCCCCGTGGACCACCTCCAGGCCCGCGGCTCGCCTCGCCAGCACCGTCGCGGAGCCCAGCTCCTGGCCGCCCAGCCGCAGCGCCCCCCGCGCCCCTCGCAGGCCCGCCAGCGCCTCGACCAGCGCGTCCTGGCCGTTGCCGTCGATGCCTGCGACGCCGAGCACCTCGCCCCGACGCAGGCGCAGGCTGAGGGGCCCCAGCCCCTCCGCCTGGAGCCCCTCCAGCTCCAGCAGCGTCGGTGCATCATAGGGAACTTCCGGAGGGCGCGGCACCCGGGGGATCTGGCCCAGCGCCCGGGCGGCCAGCTCGTCGGCGCTCACCCCCCTGACCTCCCCCTGGAACACCTGCTCCCCGCGCCGCAGCACCGTCACCTCATCGGCGTGGCGGAGCACCTCGTCGAGGTGGTGCGTGACGACGGCGACCGCGGCCCCTTGCGCCGCCACCCGGCGCAGCAGCTCGTAGAGCCCCTGGGCCTCCGTGGGGGTGAGGACCGCCGTGGGCTCGTCGAGCAGCAACGCCCTCGCCCCCCGGACCAGCACCCGCAGGATCTCGAGGCGCTGCCGCTCGCCCACCCCCAGCTGGTTCACGGGGACGCTCAGGTTCACCTGGAGCCCGGTCTGCTCCGCCACCTGCCTGGCCTTCGCCTCCATGACGCCCGGGCGGAGCCAGCCCCCAGGGCCCACCGGCTCCACCCCCAGCATCAGGTTCTCCAGCCCCGTGAAGGACGGCACCAGCGCGAAGTGCTGGTACACCATGCCGACCCCCCGGCGTATGGCCTCCGCCTGCGTCGCCGGCGAGAGCGCCGCCCCCTCGACCAGGATCTGGCCGCTGCTGGGGGCGAGGGCCCCGGCCATCAGCTTGAGCAGCGTGGATTTCCCTGCCCCGTTCTCGCCCACCAGCGCATGGATCTGCCCGGCCCTCAGCCGCACCGTTGCGTCGCGCACCGCCACGAAGTCGCCCACGCGCCAGCTCACGCTCCGGGCCTCGACCCTCGCTGCTTCCTGCACAGCTGCATGGATAACCGGGGGCGCTTAAAACACCAACCCCCTCGTCCCGGTAGGGAGAGGGGGCAGGGGAGGAGCCCGGGGGTGAACCCGAGAACTCAGCCGCCGGCCTTGGCGGAGCCAGAGGCGGAGGCGGAGGCCTTGACGTCGACGGAGACGTTGACGTTCGCCTTGACGCTGGCCACCGCATCGAACGCGGCGGAGAAGGGCGCCGCGATGCAGGCGGTGATCTTGAGCGCGCCCTGGGCGCCGCCCTTGGCGCCGGCCTTGGCGGCGGCCTGGACGCCGTCGATCACGGCCTTGCCGCTGGCGGCAACGCCCTCGAGGCGGTCCTTCATGCCGACAGCGATCTTGATGACGCCGCCGAGGTTGTTCTTGATGGCGCCCTCAAACTTGGCCTGGGCGGAGGCATCCGCGGAGCCTTCGACCTTGACGCCGACGCGCACCGGGGTGCACTCGACCTTGCCGGAGACCTGGGCATCGCAGGAGGCCTTGCACTCGGCGCTGACCTTCGGTGGCTCGAGCTTGCCGGAGCACTTGGGGGCCTTCATCTCGACGGAGCACTTGCCAGAGCAGGAGCCCTTGCAGGAGCCGCCGGCCTTCAGCTGGCAGCCGCCCTTGCACTCGCCCTTGCACTCGCCCTTGATCTCGCCGGAGCACTTGCCCTCGCAGGTGCCCTTGCACTCGGCGCCCTTCGAGTCCTTGCCGTCGCACTTGCCGTCGCAGGTGCCGTTGCAGGTGCCCTTCATCTCGGCGCCACAGGAGCCGCCGCACTCACCCTCGCACTTGGCGCCCGCCTCGAGCTCGCAGGAGCCCTCGCACTTGGCGTCGCAGGTGCCGGAGATCTCGCCACCCTCGCACTTGACCTCGGCCTTGCCGCCGGTCGCCTGCACGTCGCACTTGCCGGAGCAGTCGGCCATCGCGCTCATCGAGGCCGAGCACTTCGGCGGCTGGAAGTCGAGCGCGATCTTGATGTTCGCGCCCATCTTCGCCTTGACCTCGCCCATGACCTTCATGGCGCCCTTGCCGGCTTCCTGGGCATCCTTGCCCTCGGGGGCGCCGAGGTCCTTCGCGAGGCCGTTGCAGGCAACCTTGAGCTGCCCGTCGATCTCGGCAGCCAGGTTCTTCAGGTTCAGAGCGGCCTGGAGGCCACCCTTGATCTGAGCGCCGATCTTGGCGTCCACCTTGAGGGTGGCGGCCCAGTCAGCCTTTGCGATCGCGTCGATGTTGGCGACGTCCACATCGCACTTGCCACCGGGCACCATGTTGCCGAGCTTGCCGCAGTTGACAAGCACGGGGGCCGCGAGCATCGCGGCGAAGAACGGCATCGAGATCATGCGGAAACGATTCGAAGTCATGTACCAGACCCTCCGTGAACCTAGAGCTAGCTAGCTGTCTGAATCTTTCGGGCGCACTCTATACACCGGGAGCCCGCCCTTGGAAGTCTTATTTCGCCTGCCTCATGGGCCCAGCGGGGGCGCGACGACACCCCGCACCGCCCTTCGCCTGGCGCCCCTCGAAAGTCCAGTGAAAAAGCCCGCATCACCCCCCTGATGGGTGCTGTCATTTCGTGACACGGGTATCCACTTCGGTAAGCACCCCGCAGGGGAGCTTGGTGGGCAGCCCTCGGGTGATCCAGCGCACCCTTCCCCCCACCGCATCCGGGGCCCCCACCCGCAGGAACCTCGCCCCGCAGGTGACCACCAGCACCTTGTCCGTCTCCCCCGCCAGGGCGCCGTTCACGTACACGTTCCCGGGCTGCTCGCTCCTCACCAGCAGGGCGCTCTGCCGGGGGCCCAGCGCGGGGACGGCCGCGGGCGGGGCGGAGGGCGGGCTCGACGGCGTGGGAGCCGGGGCAGCAGGCTCGGGGGCCGACGCCGACGCCGACGCCGACGCCGAGGAGGCCGGCGCGGGGGGCGTCTCCGGTTTCTCCTCTGTCAGCGCCCGGAGCAGCACGCCCAGCCCGACCAGCACCACCAGCCCGGCCAGGCCCCCGCCCACCATGGTCTGCACCTTCCTGCGCCGCAGATCCGTGAGCTGGGTGCTCGCGTCCCGATCCCCCTCGAGCGGGATCTCGGCGGGAGGCATGGCAGGGGGAGCCTCCATCTCGGGCACCGTCACCCGCGCCACCCCCGCAGGCACCGGCGCGGGCCCGGGCGCCGCCGGCACCGGAACCGGAACCGCGGCGACCGCCAGGGGCGAGGGCGTGGGCTCGGCGGACAGCGGGGGCGCCTCCTCCGGGGTCGATGGACGGCGGTTGGGTCGCATCGAGAAGCTCCCGGACGCCTCGGTGCCGTCCCGCCTCGGCGGACGCCGCCCCGAGGGGCTCCGGACCGGCTCGGCCCCCGCCACCGAATCCCGCACGTCCTGGCTCCGCAGGGCGACCGCCCGCTCGCGCAGCAGCTCCTTGCCGCTCTCCACGTTGACGGTCTTGGACAGCCAGCGCTCCGCCTCCGCCGCGCTGATCTTTCGCCGCTCGACCGTGGGCTCCAGCATCGCGTCGATGATCGCCGCGATCTCCCGGGGGACACTGGGGCGCAGCACCGAGATCGACGCCAGCTCGGGGCCACTCATCATCATCACCAGCTCCGCCTGGCGTGTCTTCTGCGGTGTCCCGGCGCTGGCAGGGGGGTTCCCGGAGAGCATCTCCCAGATCACCAGCCCGGCCTGGTACACGTCGGTGCGCTCGGTGATCCGCTCGCCCCGGAGCTGCTCCGGCGCCATGTAGCCGGGCGTCCCCTTCACCAGCCCCACCGCCGTGTCCGGCGAGCGGCCCATGATCTTGGCCAGGCCGAACCCGGTCAGCCGGACCTCCCCTCCCCAGCCGATCTGCAGCGCCGCCGGCGAGATCGCCCGGTGCACCACCGGCGTCTTCAGATCGTCGTTGTCGACCATCCCGTGCGCGTGGGCCACCGCGCTCACCAGGCGGTGGGCCACGTAATAGACCAGCTCGTCCGGCATCTTCTGCCGGCGCCGCCGCGACGAGGAAAGCACCCGCGCCAGCGTCGTCCCGTCGAGCCGCTCCAGCACCAGCACCAGGCGGCCCTCGTGCTCGAAGAAGTGGTACATCCGCGAGATGTGCGGGTGGTTCAGCTTCGAGACCACCGAGGCCTCGTGGGCCAGCTCCGACGCGGCCTCCGGGTCATCCTCCGCCGGCGCCAGCTTCAGCTCGACCATGCGGGTGAACCCCCGCGGGCCATCCTCTCGCCCGAGGTAGCGGTCGGCACCCCCGGTCGAGGGCAGCCGCCGCAGGACGGTGTAAGGGCCGATTCGTTCTGGGATGGGTGCCCGCGGAAACATGAAGGAACGCCAGTGTACGGCCTGTCCCCCCACTTCTTCACCTTTTCGGCGAAGCCTGCCTAGCGCCTCCGGCGGCTCGACCCCGGCGTGGCCCCCGGTTCGTCCGCGAACAACCGTTGCTGCTCCGACGGCCCCTGCCCCCCCATCCCGGGCTTGAGCAGCTCTCGCTCTCTCGCCAGATCCGCCTCGATCTGCTCCTGGTTGTCGTACGCAAACGCCAGCCCGTCCAGCACCTTCGCAGGGCCGAGCTGTGGGTAGCGGCGCAGCAGGGTCTCCACCGTCACGCCCCCCTGGTGCCACGCCCACAACCGCCGCACCGGCACCCGCGACCCGTCAATGTACGGGCTCCCCCCCAGTACCTCCGGATCGACACGCACGTGCGGGTGCGCGAACCATGTCTTCGGTTGGCTCATCCTTCTTGCCCCCCATCATGCAGCCATTTTTCCCCACCCTGACCCTCTTTGTCGGGGGGGCGAAAAAAAATGTTGACCGGTCCGGGTTCCTGAGTATCCTTCGCTCATCGCTTCGGGGAACGACCAGAACCTCGAACCCTCCGGAATCTCTTGGGGGATCGTCTAATGGCAGGACTACGGATTCTGGCTCCGTATATCAAGGTTCGAATCCTTGTCCCCCAGCCAAGTCTGAGCAGCATCATCGCCTCCCAGGCCCCATCGTCTAGCGGTTAGGACATCGGCCTCTCACGCCGGTAACACGGGTTCGATTCCCGTTGGGGTCGCCAAAAAAGCCAGTCATCCTGCAAACCCGGGTGACTGGCTTTTTTGGGGCGAGGTTGCTCAGCGAGCGTAACCCGGGCCGCTCCAGCGGAGCTTGACCGCGGGGGACCAGGGGAGCACCAGCGGTTCGATGCCGTTGATGGGGGCGTTCTCCTGGCGAAAGGGGAAGGTCTTCTGATCCCAGCCCACGGCGCTCCCGGGGCCAAGCTGGAGGTCGAGGCCCTGGGGGGAGGGGAGGAACGCGATGGTGGAGCTGATTCGTTTGTCCTCAAACTTCATCCCGGTCTCGATGGCGGCGACGCGGGCGAGCTTGCCCCCCTGGACGGAGTAAACGAGCATCAACTCGCGGGAAATCTTGCCCTTCCCCAGGTCCTTCGGGGCCTCGATGTGCTGGACGCCGCGCACCAGGATCTCGGCCTTCCCGTCGTTGTTGAGGTCCCGGGTGGTGACGTCGGCCACGTCCTTGGGGTCGGCGAAGCCCAGGCTGAGGGCGGTGTAGCCCTGGCCCCCCTGGAAGCCCTTGCCAAAGACCACAAGCTCCCTGCCAAACACCAGGATGCGCTCGTTCTGCCGGTCCTCTGCGACGTCGGTGGCGAGGTCGAAGCGAGGCTTGCTCTTCGGATCGAGCTTGCGATCCTTGCGGTACATCTCGAGTACTTTTTCCTGCATCTCCTCCGGGGTCGGGGGGTGCGCGGGGGGGGGCGGCGGCGGGGCCGCGGGCGAGGGGGCGCCGTCGCCGCCGGCGGGCTTGCTCTCCTCCTTGCTGCGAGAAAACTTCAGCCCCTCGGCGCGGAAGGTGCGGCTCTTCACCGTGCCCCAGGGGAGCAACAGCGGCTCGACGCCAGGCTCCGGGGCCAGGCTGAAGCTGCCCGCGGTCAGGCCTGCGCCGGTGCCGAGGCTGATCTCGATCTGGCGAGGCTCCAGCTTGACGTTGCTGGTGATGGAGCCGCTCTCGGCGGTGACGCCGACGTCGTGCTGGAAGATCGGGGTGAGGGCGTCGTTCTGCAGCGCGAGGACCTCGAAGATCTCCCGGAAGGCGGCGGCGGTGCCCTTGCGCTTGCGGAGCAGCACCTGGGCCTTGCCCGCGCCGGCCAGGTCGCGGACCTCGAAGAAGGGGATCTGGGCCCGGTCGACCCCGAGGTCCTTGAAGTAGAACTGCTTGCCGTCCCGGAAGCGAGGGCCCATCACCAGCACGAACTGATCCCAGAGCAGCACGCGCTCGCGCTGGTCGTCTCCGGCGATGTCCGCGATGATGTCGTGCTGGGGGGCGCCCTGCAGGGATTTTTCCTTGGCGAAGGTCTCCTCGACGCCGCGCTCCGCGTCCGTGGGCAGGCGAGGCATGCGGCCGATCTGGGGCTCGGCGCTGGTGCCCACGACGCCCTTCACGGCCCCGTCGTTGTCCTGGTAGCGGAGCGCGCCGCGGAGGCCGCAGCGGACCCGGGCCGCCGGAGGCAGCGCGGCCCAGGGGATGCGGGCCTCGACGGTGAAGCCCCCCTTGCCGGGCGCCTCGACCACCTGGGCCCCGGCGACCTTGACCCCGCGGAGCTGCACGGCCCCGGCGGTCTGCCCCGGGTTCCCGTGGAAGATGTCGAGCTCGAAGGCCGTGTAGCTCGGCGCCGCGCCGTCCGAGGGGAAGCCCAGGATCAGCGTGAGCTTGTCCTCGGAACTTCCATAGGATCCGGTGCGGGTGAGCTTGTCGTCGATGATCTCGGCGGCGACGTAGAGGGCGTCGCTGTCCATGGCGAGGGAGGCGCGGACGGCCAGGTCCTTGCCGGAGCCCGGGGAGCCGGAGACGGCGCGTTGCAGCGGGGTCATGGCGCCGGTCCACTCGGAGAGCACACCGTTCATCTTGATGGCCCCGGCGTTGACCACATCGATGGGGACGGACCCGGCCTCGGCCCTCGCCTGTTCTGCCTGCAGAAGCCCCACGAGAAGCACCCCCGACCCCAGCACCCTGGCCCGCGCTCTGCTGATCATGATGCCCCGCGGGATAGCGCAACCCCGGGCGGGCCAAAACCCCCGCCGCTCAGCCCCAGGGGAGCGAGCGGTGCAGGGCGGCGACGCGGGGGGTCTGCTGGACCAGCAGCGGTCGGCCCGAGCAGCTGGGCATCTCGGCCTTGTAGCAGCAGATCACCGCGGGGGAGCCGGCGTACTGGGCGAGGACCGGCCCCTCGGCGATCTGGGAGGCAGGGTGGCCGCACTGACCGAGGAGCATGGGGAGCTGCGGGTCGCCCAGCTCGAGGCAAGGGAGCGGCGCGGTGCGGGTCCCGGCGGCGTAGCAGGCGTTGAGGCGCAGGGGCGGTGGAGGGTGTGTCCCCGGGGGTTCGCGGACGTAACCCGCCCCGCTGGCGGAAGGGGCCGGCGCCGGGCCCGCCGCGGAGGACGGCGCGGTGGCGCGCCCCAGGGAGAAGCCCGCGACAAAGACCCCCCCGGCGCCGACGGCGAGCAGCAGGCGCTGCAGCAGGGGGGAGGGTTCGTTGGCCATGGAGGGTCTGTACAACGAAGCCCCCCGGGAGCGGAACCGCGAGGGACAAAATAGGTGAAACCCAGAGTGCTGACCTAGCCCCGGGTTTCGGTTTGCCACCCATTTGCACACACCCCCGACATTTAAACACGGCGCTGAGTTTGAACTCGCAAGCGTACTACCGTTGTACGACCAGCCCCTAGATGGTGGACCGGGCCGGAGTTGAACCAGCATCTCTGCAAGTGGGTTTGCCGTGCGTTTGATGAGGTGTTCGGTGACGAATGATGAGGTTGGAGTGATAGCCTGAGCTTGAGCCCCCGGTTGCCTCTACCGAGTTGGGCTACCCCGCCGTGAGGGTGGCGGGGGCACGGGTCGAACGTGCACTGGAGCCGGTTGTGGGCGTGAGCTTGAGTGTCAGCGTGAACTTGGCACTCCGGGGGAGAAGATTGACCACCGCGAGGGGGCCCGTCAAGGGCTTCTTTGCAAGGAAAAATCGCTGTCAGGATCGGGGCGGTGGGCGCGTCAAGAAGGGGTTAAGGCGCCGAAGAGGAAGCCGAGCACCTTGTGGCCGACGCGCTTCTCTTCGACCTCGGTGGCGTTGGCCTCTTCGCGGGCAAACTTCACCGACTGCTGGAGCTTCTCGACGCGCTCGAGGAGCTGGTTGATGCGGCTGGCGGGGAGGGCGCCGGAGAACTTGACGGTCTTCCAGTAGCCGACGATCACATCCTCGTAATAGACGTCGACCTGGGCCGGGTGCTTCTCGGTGGCCTCGGATTTCACGTGGTTCCGCGGGATCTTCTTGGTGCGGGTGGTCTGGATCGGCTCGGTGGCCCAGCAGTCAGCGGAGGCGTCAAAAACCCAGTTCTCGGAGGCGTCGAGCACCGGCAGCTTCTTGAGGAAGGTGTGGAGGTCCACCAGCTGCTTCTCGAGGAAGATCAGGTACGTCACCGGCACCTGGGGGAGCAGCACCTGGCCGTCCACCACCACGTCGGCCCGGGCCCTGGTGTTCGCCCAGTCCTTGGAGGCCACCACGTCGAAGAGCTTGACCAGGACGTCGCTGGTCTTCCGCAGGATCTCCTCGGTCTTGATCTGGACCTTGGTGGCCTCGGAGGGGAGCTGCTCGCCCTCCTCATCTCGGGGGCGGTAGGTCCGGCTGATGCCGGAGAGCAGGGCCGGCTTCTGCAGCGCGTGGTGCGCCTCGGTCAGCTCTTGCAGCGACTTGCTCTTGATGCCCTTCTCGACGGCGATGATCTGGTTCAGCTTGGCCATGGTGGTCTCCTGGTAGGTCCGGAAAAATCGGCATCATAGACGGTCCGATTGTCCCTTGCCTGACCTGGTGGGTGATTAACATCGGCCCACCATGGATCCATCGTCCTTCGCCGTGCTGATCCCGGTGTTCGGGGTCGTCGCGGGCCTCGCTGCCCGCTCCCTTCGCCAGGTGAACCAGTGGGAGGCGGGGCTCAAGTTCACCCTGGGCAAGTACTCGGGCCGCATGGAGCCCGGCCTGAACTTCGTGGTGCCGCTGTTCCAGAGCGACATCAAGATCGACACCCGGATCCGCAACCGTGACCTGCCCAGCCAGGCCGTCATCACCCGCGATAACGTCACCGCGATGATCGACGCCGTCATCTATTTCAAGGTCGTCGACCCGGAGAAGGCCACCCTCAACGTCGAGAATTTCGAGCTCGCGGTCCGCGACCGGGCCAAGGTCGTGCTGCGCGATGTCGTGGGCGAGACCACCCTCGACGAGCTGCTCACCCATCGCGACGACATCGCCGCCAAGATCCGCGATATGGTCGATCAGTTCGTCTCCCGATGGGGTCTCCATATCGAGCTGATCGCCCTCCAGGATATCCAGCTCCCCGCGAACATGCAGGAGGCCATCGCCAAGAAGGCCATCGCCGAGCGGGAGAAGCAGGCCGTCATCATCAAGTCCCAGGCCGACCTGGAGAGCGCCTCCAACTTCGCCGAGGCCGCCCGCATCCTGGTCGAATCCCCCGGGGCCATGGAGCTCCGTCGCCTGGAGGCCCTCCAGAACATCACCGGTACCGGCAACAGCAAGGTTATTTTTGACCTTGCCAAGCCAGCTTCGCAGGATGTGAGGGGCGAGGCGGCGGCGATGGGGGCGGCGATGAGCGATGCGGGGACGGGCGTCCGTGTGGCGCCGCCGGGGCGTCGGGTGCAGGTGCCTGCGGTGCCGGGCCCGGAGCAAGACGAGGAGGACGGGGTCGCGCTGGAAGCGGCGCTCGGGGGGGTGCAGCAGCGGGGGCGCCGTTGAAGGGGATGCCCTCGCCGGAGGAGTTCCGGGAGGAGGCGCTGGGGTTGCTGACGAGCGAGCGAGGGAGGGAGATCCTGGGGTCTGCGGCGCTGCGGTTGGAGCCGGGGGCGCTCACCTGGGAGGGGAGCCACGGGCCGGTGCAGGGGCACCGGGTGCTGCTGGGTCTGGAGGCGAGCGCGCTGGGGGAGCTCGACCAGAACCCCTCGCTGCGGGACGCGCTGGAGTCGGGGCTGGCGCGGGCGCTGGCGCGGCGCCCTGGGCAGAGCCTGGCGGCGCTGGTCTGCCGGTGGGAGCTGGAACCCGGGGGGGCCGCGGGGCCGTACCGCCAGGGGCCGAGCGTTCCGGTGAACCCTGGCGATCCGGAGGCGCTGCGGCGAGGGCTGGTGGCCTACCTGCGTCAGCGCGAGCAAGGTGAGGCCGCAGATTGGGCGGCCGGGGCCTCGATCGAGGCGTTGAGGCGACCTCCGGGGCGGTGGAGGGGGGTGGTGAACGAGGCCATCCGCCGTCTTGGGGGGTCGGCGCCCCACCTTGACGGTGCTGTGTGATTGGTGGATTGTCAGAAAACGTGACCGCAGACCCCCTCGAAGAACGCGCCAGGCGCGCCAAGACACGCATCGGGGGGGTCCTCAAGGACAAGTGGCACCTGGATGCGCTGCTCGGGGTCGGGGGGATGGCCTCGGTCTTCATGGCCACCCACCGGAACAACGGCAAGCGGGTGGCGGTGAAGATGCTCCACCCGGAGCTGTCGGTGGTGGGGCAGGTCAAGACCCGATTTTTGCGGGAAGGGTACGCGGCCAACAAGGTCAATCACCCGGGGGTGGTGTCGGTCATCGACGATGACACCTCGGAGGATGGCTGCGTCTTCCTGGTCATGGAGCTGCTGGAGGGGGAGAACCTGGAGCAGCGCCGCGCCGCCGCGGGGGGCCGCCTGGAATTGCAGGAGGTCCTCTGGATCGTGGACCAGCTGCTGGACGTGCTGGGGGCGGCCCACGCGCAGGGGATCGTGCACCGGGACATCAAGCCCGAGAACCTCTTTCTCACGCGCACGGCGGTGCTCAAGGTGCTCGACTTCGGGCTGGCGCGGGTGCGCGGCAGCTCGACGGGCCTCACCCGCACCAACATGCTGATGGGGACCCTCGATTTCATGCCGCCCGAGCAGGCCCGCGGCAAGTGGGACGGGGTCGGCGCGCAGTCGGATATCTGGTCGGTGGGCGCCTCGATGTTCATGCTGCTCACGGGGCATCCGGTCCACGAAGAGCCCTCGCTGGAGGGGCAGCTGAAGGCGGTGGCCACGCGCCCTGCGCGGTCGATCCGTACGCTGC
Organism: Polyangiaceae bacterium; assembly: GCA_025453595.1. Classification (GTDB taxonomy): domain Bacteria; phylum Myxococcota_A; class Polyangia; order Polyangiales; family Polyangiaceae; genus JANWXX01. The sequence continues at coordinate 1,161 of JALOQB010000348.1, read as the reverse complement.
GCCCCGAGCTCCCCGCGCCGGTCGTGACGCTGGTCGATCGCGCCCTCGCGTTCTCGCCTCACGAGCGCTGGTCCGATGCGTACTCGATGCAGGAGGCGGTGCGGGACGCCTACAACAAGCTGGGCGGCGAGCCAGTCCCCACCACCATCCGCCCCCCCGAGGTCGAGCCCGCGCCCGGCGCCCCGGCCCCCTCGTGGGAGCAAGACCTCGCCCAGACGCGCTCGCTGAGCAGGGTCCGCTTCGAGGAGGACGACGTCACCCGGGCCTTGCCGCCGGGCCTGGGTGACGTGGCCACCCCGGCCATCGCACCGCCAGTCCCGTCCGCAGCGCCGCCGGTGCCGTCCGCAGCGCCGCCCCCGCCCCCTCCGCCGGTGTCCGGTCCGCCACCGGTGCCCGGTCCGCCACCGGTCCCGGTTGCGCCGCCGGTGTCCGCTGCGCCGCCGGTGCCCCCGACCTCGCCGGTTGCCCCGCCCTCGGCGCCTCTGGCCGGCGAGATCCTGGACGCCCCCACCCTCGCGGCGCCGGCCTCGGAGCAGGCGCCGCGGGTCTCGTCGGCGGACGTCGCCGTCGCCCCAGCGCCTTCTCGCTGGCTGTCGGATCGGCGACGTACCCTGCTGCTGGCGCTGGCCTCGCTGCCGGTGTGGCTCCTGCTGTTCCTCGGCGTGCAGGCGGTGCGTGGCTGCCAGGAGCCAGCGGAAGCGCCCGCGACCAGCGCCTCTGTTGCCCCCTCCGCCCCCCCCCCTCCCTCGTCCGCGCCCTCTTCGTCTGCGTCCCCGCCCGCGTCGGCCCCGCCGACAGCCTCTGCCAGCGCCAGCGCCAGCGCGAAGAAACCTCAGCGCCCGCCCGTGCGCCACGTCCCGCGGAAGAAGTGAGCCGGGGCCCGGGCGTGCCCTGACCGCTCCCGCTGAAATCGTTCTAAGCTGGGGTCATGCGTCGTTCCTACTTCTGGGTGCTCGGGTTGCTTGCGGCTTCGGTGGTGGCGTGTGGCGGAGACGATGGCGATGACCCCGGTGGGGTCAGCGCCGGCGGTGCCTCCGGGGCGGCCGGGGGCGGCGGTCTATCCGGAAGTTCCGGACAGTCCGGCGCCAGCGGTCAGGCCGGGGCCGCGGGCGCTCAGGCCGGGGCCGGGGGGTCATCCGGAAGTTCTGGACAGGCGGGGCA
>JALOQB010000062.1 GCA_025453595.1 Polyangiaceae bacterium | reverse complement strand
TGGATATTCCATACAGCTTCGGCCAGGGGAGGCGAAGGGTCGGAGGGAGACGGCGTTCCAGGAGCCAGGCGACGCGCTCGGTGGCGAGGGCCGCGGCGGGCCAGGCGGGGAGGATGAACAGGGGCGGCTGTTCCCGGGTGAAGTAGGTCCAGAGGCCGGAGCGGGTGCCCCAGGCCTCGATGAGGGCGCCGCCGGCGAAGGCGACGGCCGCCAGGGGGGCGTCGCGGCGCGGGTGCACGCGGTAGATGGCGAGGGCGGCCATGCCGATCCAGCAAGCGCCGAGCAGCGGATCGAGGTCTTCCAGGGAAAAGGAGACGTGCTCGCTCCAGATCACGCCGGCGGTGGTGCCGATGAGCAGGAACAGCAGCAGCACGCGGAGGCTGCGGCGGTCGAAGCCGGGCTCAGCTCCCCCGGTAGGTGGAGAATCCATAGGGGCTGAGCAGCAGGGGGATGTGGTGGTGCTGGGCAGGGTCTCGCAGCTCGAACTGGACGCTCACCTCGGGGTAAAACCCCTGCTGTCCGAGCCGCTGGTGGTAGGCTTCGACGGCGAAGGTGATGCGGTAGCGGCCCGCCTGCAGCGGGTGGTTCTCGGGGACCAGGGTGCGCAGCCGTCCGTCCGCGTCGGTGACCCCCTGGCCGAGCCGGGACCAGGCTCCGCTGGTGGGGTCGAGGTGATCAAGGGAGACCGGGACCCCCTCGGCCGGTCGACCGAGGGCTGTATCGAGGACGTGGGTGGTGATCGATTTCACCGGACCATGGTAGCCCGGAGCCGCCCTCCCCGGGGCCAGAGACCGCCGGGTTCGCTCAGGACCAGGCGCTGTCGCCCTGGATCGAGGCCAGGCGCTGGAGGCGATCGAGGAACAGGGGGCGCCCCACGCAGACCGGGAACACCTCGTAGCAGCACCGGTCCACGCCGTTCGAGGCCTTCTGCACCGGGGGCTTCGAGGCCTCCTGGATGCCCAGGCAGCTCGTCTGGTACTCGGCCGCCACCGCGGGTTGCAGCTCGATGTCCCCCAGGTCCAGGCACTTCTCGCCCGCGGCGGCCTCGATGCACACCTTCACCCCATCGAAGCTGGGCTGGGCGCTCACGTAGACCCCTTTCTGGCAGTGGAGGACGCTGTTCTCGTCGGCGTTCCCGCACCATGCATTTTCGACGCAGGCGCCGCCCTCCTTGCACGGCACCCCCATCGGTGCTCCGCCCGCGCCCGCCTGCCCCGCGGCCCCCGCCTCGCCGCCCGCTCCGGCTCCGGCCGCCCCCGCCTCGCCGCCGGCGCCCGCTCCGGCCTGGCCCCCTTCGCCTGCGCCGCCCTGTCCGGAAGTTCCGGATGACCCGCCCTCGCCCGCTCCGCCAGCCCCCGCCTCGCCGGCCGCCCCACCCGGCCCGGCGCCGGCCTCGCCTGCGGCGCCGCTTTCGCCGGCCGCACCGCTCTGGCCCCCTTCGCCCGCGGCGCCGGCCTCTCCGGCAGCCCCGGCCTCGCCAGCAGCCCCCGCCTCGCCCGCAGCCCCTGCCGTGCCTGCTTCACCCGCGGCCCCGGCTTCACCGCCGGCACCCGCGGTGCCAGCCTGTCCGGAGGTTCCGGACCCGGCGGTGCCCGCGGTGCCGGCGGAGGATCCGGCGGTCCCGCCGTTGCCAGCGCCGGCCTGTCCGGAAGTTCCGGACCCGGCGGCACCCGCGGTGCCGTTGCTGCTGGTGTCGACGACCTCTTCATCGCCGCAGGCGGCGAGGAGGGAGCTGGAGAGGAGCAAGAGTCGGGCAAGAAGAAGTTGCTTGGTCATGAGCGCCCCAGGATAGACACAAGGGCCCGGGGTGGCCACTTCCTGTTGAGGTGAGCGCCGCGGGGGGCAGCGAGGGGAGAGGGGGGCGTGTATGTTGCGCGGATGACGATGACGAGGCCGTGGCGCTGGCCGTTGCACGGGCAGATCCTGGGGGGGCTGGTGGTGGGCGCGGTGGGGGGCGGGGTGCTGGGGCGGTGGGCGGTGGGCGGTCTGGCCGCAGGGGTGGCGCCGGAGCGAGCGGGAGCGGAGGCGTTCCGGTTGCTGGGTGAGCACCCGCTGTTCACGGCGCTGCAGGTGATGGGCGATCTATTCTTGAGGGCGTTGAAGCTGACGATCGTGCCGCTGGTGATGAGCTCGATCGTGCTGGCGATCGCCCGGATGGGGGGGACCGAGGGGTTCCGGCGGCTGGGGCTGAAGACGCTGGCGTATTATGCGGCGACCTCGCTGATCGCGATCCTGATCGGTCTGGTGCTGATCAACTTGGCGGGGCCCGGGTTCGACGCGGCGGGCCGGGGGATCCTGGAGGGGCGCGACCTGTCGCTGTTCGAGGAGGCGCAGAAGGTGGTGGCGGGGACGGCGAAGGGGCGCTCGTCGAACCAGCTGGTGCACCTGCTGCGGCAGATGGTCCCGACCAACGTGGTGGCGGCGGCGGCGGAGGCGCAGCTGCTGGGGATCATCGTGGTGGCGATGGTGACCGGCTACCAGCTCTCGCGGCTGGAGGGCCCCCCGCAGCAGGTGTTGCTCCACGGGGTCGAGGGGATTTACACGATCACCATGCGGCTGTCGGAGGGGGTGCTGCGGCTGGCCCCGATCGGGGTGGTGGGCCTGCTGGGGGCCACCGTGGCGGAGCAGTACGCGCGGCTGGTACCGGACCAGCGATTCGAGGCGTTTGCCCGGGGGATTGGCCTCTTCGCGGTGGTGAGCGTGGTGGGGCTGGCGCTCCACCTCTTCGTGGTGCTGCCGCTGCTGCTGGCGGTCCTGGGTCGGGTCAGCCCCCTGCGCCACTTCCAGGCGATGGCGCCGGCGCTGTTCACGGCCTTCTCCTCGGCCTCCAGCTCGGCCACGCTGCCGGTCACCATCGACTGCGTGGAGCGGCGCGCGGGCGTCTCGTCCCGGGTGGCGAGCTTCACGCTGCCGCTGGGCGCCACGGTCAACATGGATGGGACCGCCCTCTACGAGTGCGTCGCCGCCCTCTTCATCTGCCAGGCCTTCGGCGTTCACCTGAACTTCTCCCAGCAGTTCACCGTGGTGTTGCTGGCCCTGCTCACCAGCGTCGGCGTCGCCGGGGTACCCGCGGCCTCGCTGGTGGCCATCATCATCATCCTGGAGGCGGTCCAGGCCCAGCTCCCCCCCGGGACCTCGAACCTGCTCGCCGGTCTGGGGCTGCTCTTCGTCTTCGATCGACCCCTCGACATGTGCCGGACCTCCGTCAACATGTTCAGTGACTCGGTGGGGGCCGTTATCATCGCCCGGAGCGAGGGGGAGTCGCCCCTGCAGCAGGGGCCGCCGGGGGCACCCCCGGGGGGCGCGTCCGGGTTACCGCTTCGGGGGGAATCGGGGTAGTATCCGGGGGTGATGGCAAAGATTCTTCCTTGGTTGATGGCCCTGGGGCTGCTCTGTGGTGCGGCCGGTTGTAGCGAGGATGACCCGGCCGCCAGCGAGGGCGGGGGCGGGCAGGGGAGCGCGGGGGCATCCGGAGGTTCCGGACAGGCAGGGTCCGGTGGGTCCGGAGGTTCCGGACAGGCGGGGGCCGCGGCCTGCATCGGCGTCAGGCCGGCGGAGGAGGCGTGGCAGGCGAAGCCCTCGGTGGAGGGGACACCGCCGGCCGGGGAGTGCCCGGCGGGTCCGACCTGCGCGGGGGCGTCGTGGCCGCGGTGGCGGCTGCCGGACGTGCAGCCGCAGAGCTGCGGTTACGAGGCGACCTACGGGCTGGATGGGTTCGAGGGGCAGCCGACGGTGGTGGTGCTGCTGGCGGGCTGGTGCGGGTTCTGCCAGGCGCAGGCGGTGGCGCTGCAGAAGATGCAGCTGGAGCTGGAAGCGGAGGGGAAGAAGATCCATTTCGCGGTGGTGAACGCGTCGAACGCGGTGACCAACCAGCAGGCGCTGATCGACCGGTGCACGTTCCCGATCTTCCAGGATAACGACCAGATCAACGCGTGGGGCCTCCACGGCGGGGCGAAGGACGATTTCTTCCTGTACGACTCGAAGGGGAAGCTGGTCTCGTACCTGCCGCCCACGGGCTCGACGCCCACCAACCTCTCGACCCCGGACGGGTACGCGGCGCTCAAGGCCGCGATCGTGGCGTTGCCGTGAAGCGAGCCACACGCTCCCTGCTTTCCCTGCTCTTGCTGGGGGCCTGCTCCTCGGAGGCCCCCCCGGCGGAGTCGCAGCCGGTCGCCGAGGACGGCGCTGCGCTCTACGCCCAGTACTGCGCGCTGTGCCATGGCGACCGGGGCCAGGGGTACGCGGCGGACAACGCGAACGCGCTGGCGCACCCGCAGTTCCTGGCGACCGCCACGGACGAGCTGCTACGTCGTGCCATCGTGCGAGGGCGGCCAGGGACGCCGATGTCGGCGTGGGGCAAGGAGGCCGGAGGGCCCCTGAACGCCGCCGAGGTCGAGGCGGTGCTGAAGCACCTGCGCTCCTGGCAGACGACACCGGCGGAGGACGTGGGGGCGATCCAGGTCAGCGGGGTCGCCTCCCGCGGGGAGGTCTTCTACGAGGCGCGGTGCCAGGGGTGCCACGGAGAGCGGGGCAAGGGGGGGGAGTTCATGAGCCTCACCAACCCCGAATTCCTGGCCTCGGCCTCCGACGGGTTCCTCAAGCGAGCCATCGAGCAAGGGCGCGAGGGGACACCGATGCCGGCCTTCGGCGCCCAGCTCACGCCGCAGACCATCGACGACCTGGTGGTGCTGCTACGGAGCTGGCAGCTGCCGCCGGGGGAGGCCCCGGGCGAGGTCCCTCCGTGGAAGGACGAGCAGCTCCTCCTCAACCCGCAGGGGCCGGACCCTGCCTTCGATGACACCGAGCGCTTCGTGGGCGTCGACCGGGTCTGGGAGTCGCTCACCGTCCGCAAGGAGCGTATGGTCCTCCTGGATGCACGGGCGCCATCGGACTACGCGCTGGAGCACATCGCGGGGGCGGTGAGCGGGCCGTTCTACGACGTGGCCTCCTTCGCCGATCGGCTACCCCGCGACACCTGGATCGTCGCCTACTGCGGCTGCCCCCACGCGGCCTCCGGGGCGGCGGTGGACGCGCTGATCGCGCGAGGGTTCCAGAAGGTGCGGGTGCTGGACGAAGGGTTCTACGTCTGGCGAGAGCGGGGGTACAGCACCAGGGTAGGAGTTGACCCTTTAGCTGCAGTCCTGAAGTCGGTGGCTGTCAGCATCTGGCCAGGAACACGTGAGGAGCGCCGATGAACTTGCGAGATGAGCTGGCGGGGATGGTGCATCCGGAGCGGATGCGCCGCGTGGTCGAGGCCGGTCGGGCGAGGGAGGGGGGGCTGGCGTCGCTGGAGCAGGGGGATACCTTTGCGCGCGGGATGGCCCTCAAGGGCTGCTACGGGAGCCGGGACGGGGCCCACGTGCTGCGGGCGATGCAGGATCCATCCAGGCAGGTGCGGCAGGCGGCCCTCAAGCTGGTCGCGCTGTGCTGCGACGACGAGCGGGCCTTCGAGGCGGCGAGGCTTTCTTTCGAGACGAGGGGGCACCTGCGGGTGCTGGCGGCGCTGCGTCGCCGCCGTCGCTTTGCGCCCATCGATCGCTTCCTCGACTGGCTGCGGGAGCAGCCGGGGGACACGCGCTTCGCGGACGTGGTCCCGTACGGGTCGGTCGAGGCCATCCAGCGGCACCTCGGCCGGGCGCTGGAGCGAGATGGGTTCCAGTTCTGGTCGCGGCTCCGGCGGCAGGCGCCGGCCTCGCTGGCGGGCCTGCTGCTCGTGCAGCTGGAGGCGATCCCCGGGCACCCGGATGGGAGGCTCCGGTGGCTGCTCGATACCTCGCTGGCAGAGCTTGCGGTGCGGGTCCCGGACGCCACGATCCCGCTCTGGTCGTTGCTGCGACGCCGCGGCATCCCGGTGCCGTGGCGTGTCGAGGAGAAGCTGCTGCACGCGCGGCCTGCGCAGTTCTTTGACCGGCTCGTGGAGGGGGGCTGGTCGGAGGCAGGGCCGTCCTTCCAGCCCGTCGCGTACAGGCTTGATCGGGCGCGGTTGCTTGATCTGATCCGGCGCAGCGCCGTGCGCGCAGGGGACCCGCAGGTCACGCTGGACCGGCTGCCCCCCGCGGAGCGCGCCGAGGTCGCCCGGGTGTGGGCCCGGAGCCTGCTGGAGCGGAAGACCCCGCGGATGACGGTGAGCTGCCTGCCCTTCCTGGAGGGGGAGCTGCGGGAGCAGGTCTACGCCGCGTGGAGCCATGCCGCCCAGGACAAGGACGGGGTGATCGGGCTGGGGGAGGTGCGGCGTCTCCCCGAAGATCTGGCCTCGCGGGAGGCGCGCAGGCATTTGGAGCAGGTGACGCAGCTGGTGACCCGGCCGGCGGCGCGGCTCCCTTACGCCGAGCTGCTCCCCTGGGAGGACGCGCTGGAGGCGCTGCGGGAGCACATGGGGCACCCGGAGGCCGAGATCCGCGGGCCTGCAGTGGCGACCGCGCTGCGTGCCGCGGGCCGCACCGGGCGCCCCGAGGTGCATGCCGAGGCGCTGCGCATGGTGCTGGATCGGAAGAACGAGCAGGACCCGGTGCGCGGGATGCTGCTCCAGGCGCTGCTGACCTGGCCCCGGGAGCGCTGGCAGGGGGAGCACCTGCCGGTCCTCGGGCAGATCGTCCGCGATGGACTGGACGCGGCGGACCTCTCCCACGGGACGGCGAGGCTCCTGGAGGACCTGGTGCTCCGGGCGTTTCACCGGGACGGAGCGTGGGGGGTGCGGTGGCTCCTGATCCTGGCGCGCGAGCGGGGGCAGATCCACACACCGAGCCTCGGCGGGTTGCTCTCCGCCGACGAGGTGAGGGCCAGCGCGCCGGCCTTGCTGGAGCTGGCGACCGCCTGGGCCCAGCGCGAGCGCGACGGCAAGCTGCTCGCCCTGTGCGAGAGCCTGGGCGCCCACCTGACGCTGGTCCCGGGGCTCCCCGAGCTGCTCGAGTCGGTCCTGCACCTGGGCGCGGCCATCTCCTCCTGCGTGCAGATCCTGGCCCTCTTCTGGCGCCATGACCGGGGCAGGTTCGAGCGCTGGTTGCCCGAGGCGACGCAGGTATGGCTGGAGCGGGCTTCCCTCCACGGGCGGGTCCTGGCGCTGGCGAACGCCTGCTCCCCGCTGCCGCCGCCGCTGGGCGACGCGATCGTACGGATCGCCGTGGAGGCCACGGAGATCGGGGTCGTGGAGCGCTCGATGCGGCTGCTCCTGGAGCGCGATCGGGCCCGCTTCTGGCGCGAGGCCCCGGCGCTCCTGGAGCGCGATCGGAGCTACATCCTCGCCCCGTCGCTGCTCCAGTTCGCGCACCTGCGCCGCCAGGATCTGCTGACCCCGTACCTGGAGGGCGGCCCGGTGCGCGGGCGTTTTGCCACGGGCAAGACCGGGTGGGTGCTGCCGCTCGACCGGGGGTTCGAGCGGTGGATGCCCTCGCAGCACGAGCTCTTCGCCGGGCTGCTCGGCGGAATCTGCGCCGATCGGCAGCAGGATACGCCCTCCATCCGCCGGATGCTGGACCGGATGGAGAAGCTCAACTTCTGCGACGGCAGCCGCCTGCTCTCGTTCGCGGACGACGACCGGATCGCGATCCGCGACCTGGCGCTCCGGGCCATGTCCCGGCTGGACGCGGGGCAGGGGGTGCAGACCCTCCTCGGCTGCATGGAGGACGATCGCGCTCGCATCGCGATCTACGCGCTGCGGCGCGCGATCCTCTCCATGCCGGCGGCCTCCGGCGTGAAGATTCTGGCCGAGATCCCCACGCGCAAGGTGACCGTCGCCAAGGAGGTCCTGCGGCTCCTCGGGGAGCTACGGTGCGAGGAGGCGTACCTGCTGATGCTCAGGATGAGCCAGCGCAAGCTCCACCGGGACGCGCGCATCGCCCTGCTCCGGGCCCTCTGGGATCACCTGGAGCGGGAGGAGACCTGGGGGATCTTCGAGCAGGCCGCCCTGGGGGAGGACTGGATCCTGGCGTCCCGGGTGGGCAACATCCCCCCCGATCGCCTCTCCGATCGCTCCGAGCGCCGGCTGTCCGAGCTGCTGGCCCGGGTCCTCGATCGCCCGGAGCCGGAGGCCCGCATCGACCTGCTGCGAGCCGCCGCCACGCTGCCGATCCGCGACCACGACCGGGCCTTCTTCCGCCGATGCCTCGCTCGTATGGAATCTCCCTACGATGACGAGATCGACGCCGCGGTGGGCGCCGCGGTGGCCCGGGCGACGGAGCGGGATATACCGGCCCTGGTGGCTCAGATTCAAGAGGTGAGCCTGCACCGGAAGGTGCTGCAGCGGGTGCTGTTCGCGCTGACCTCGGGGCAGCTGCGGGGGAGCTCCGTGGCGCGGGAGGCGGCGCGGCAGGCGGTGGGGCTGATGGCGGAGGATCCGCTGCTGGTAGGGCTCCGGGGGCAGGTGGCGGCGCGGGTGTTCACCAGGGAGGAGCTGCTGGCGGACCTGGATCGGATCGCGAAGCGGGGCTGGTTCGATGAGTTCCCGGCGGCAGCGCAGGCGCCGGTGCCGGAGGTGGAGCCCGGGGGCCTGGAGGAGCTGGAGCGGGCGCTGGCCTCGAAGGGGCACCACGCGCTGCGGCTGGCGGGGCTCCAGGCGCTGCTGGCCCTGGCGCAGCGGCAGGGGTGGACGCCGGAGCTGCGGGGGCGGCTGGAGGGGTACCAGCGGGACCCCTCGCCGCGGGTGGCGATCTCGGCGCAGTTTGTGTTTCCGCCGCTGCAGGAGGCCCCTCGCCGCAAGGGGCGATGACGCGAGGCGCCAGGGGCCGCGGGCTGATTTCGAGGGCGCAGCCCCGGCGCGGGAGCTGCTACCTTGGCGGGCCATGAACGCCACCCACAGGCCCAATCCGTACCTTCTCCAGGAGCATGAGCCCGTCGCCGCCGAGATGAGCGTCGAGGGGCTGCGCGTCACCGGGGTGATCCCGGCGGAGCTGAACGGGATGTTCGCGCGCAACACGCCCAACCCGCAGTTCCCGCCGCAGGGGCGCTACCACTGGTTCGACGGGGACGGCATGGTGCATGGCCTCCGGCTGGAGGACGGCAAGGCGAGCTACGTGAACCGCTGGATCCGGACGAGCGGTTTCGAGGCCGAGAAGGCCGAGGGGGCCCCGCTCTGGACCGGCATCATGGAGCCGGTGAAGGCCAACGGGCTGAAGGATACGGCGAACACCGATCTGGTCGTCCACAACGGGAAGCTGCTGGCGCTGTGGTGGATGTGCGGCACCCCGTACCAGCTCGACCCCCGGACGCTGGCGACGGTGGGCCCCGAGCGCTTTGGCGGCAAGCTGGTGCGCAGCGTCTCGGCCCACGCCAAGGTGGACCCCCGCACCGGGGAGCTGGTCTTCTTTGACTACTCGATCGTGCAGAAGCCCTGGATGCGCTACGGGGTCGTGAGCGCATCGGGCGAGCTGCTTCGCGACGAGGTGATCGAGATCCCGGTGCCCCATATCCAGCATGACCTGGCGCTGACCGAGCGGTACACGATCCTCATCGATCTCCCGCTGGGGTGGGACCGGGCGATGCTGGCCCAGGGCAAGCGACGCATCGGCTTTGACCGGAGCTTGCCGGCTCGTTTTGGCATCCTGCCTCGCCTCGGCGGCAACGGCGACATCCGCTGGTTCGAGGCGGAGAGCTGCTACATGTACCACACGATCAACGCCTACGAGGAAGGGGACGAGGTGGTGCTGGTGGGCTGCCGGGTGGGGGATCCTATCCCGAAGGATCAGCGGACCGACGGCACGGTGGCGAGGCTCGAGTTCATCGAGCTGGTGCCGCACCTCTACCGGTGGCGCTTCAACCTGAAGACCGGGGCCGTGCGCGAGGAGCAGCTCGACGACGTGGCGACCGAGTTTCCGAGGGCCAACGACCGGACCCAGGGGGCCCCCGCGCGCTACTCGTACAACCCGCGCATCGCGCCTCGCTCGGCCCTCTCGTTTGACGGCCTGATCAAGTACGACCTGCACACCGGAGGGTCGACGCGCCACGAGTACGAGGCGGGCTGGTACGGCGGCGAGGCGGTCTTCGTGCCCAGGCCCGGGGCCACCGAGGAAGACGACGGCTGGCTGGTGACCTGCCTCACCAGCGCCGCCGAGCAGCGCTCTCGCGGGGTGATCTTCGACGCTCGCGACCTGACCCTGGGCCCCATCGCCTCCATCGAGCTACCCCAGCGGATCCCCCTGGGGTTCCATACCTGCTGGGTCCCCTCGTGAGCTAGCCGGCGAGGGTGAGGGTGAAATAGGCGCCCTGGGCGACCCCCTTCTTGAACGCCGCCCCCACGATGACGCCCCGGGCCACGCGCCGGCAGTAATCCTTCATGTTGAAGTAGACCAGCCGCGAGCGGAGGCTGCTGTTGGGGGCATAAGGGGGCCAGCCCTCCGGTACGAACGGCGGCTCCTGCGTGTAATCAAAGAGGAGCTCCCGGCGGAAATCGTCGCCATCCACGGTGATAAAGTAGCCAGGGCCCGTGGCGAACGACATCGTCTGGTGGTTGTAGCCGACCACCTGATCGCCACGCCGCTGGAAGCGTTTCTGGAAACGGGAGAACGCCGGGAGCGAGTTGCGTCCCTCGTAGATGAGCGTCTTTCGCTCGGCCAGCTCGGGGGGGCAAAACTCGGCGACCGAGATCGGCGGAGCCCCGGCGACCGCGTCGTACAGCTTGCCCACCGAGGAACCGGTGATGGCGAGCACCTGGGCGAGCCGCTCCGTGGCCGGGAGCGCGTCGAGGTGAGCCGCGATCTCGTCGTGGCGGGCGCCGCGCGAGAGCAAGGACGCGAGGTCCCCCGGGGGCGATGAGGGGTGGGGTTGTGCCATGAGGCTGCAGAGGGTAGCCCAGACGGCTCCGCCTGCGTACCCGGGGCCTCCTCGGGCAAGGCTTCGTTTCCTCCTCCCGTTCTGGCACCATGCGCCGCCGATGGCCCCTTGGTCCCGCCGTGTTCTGGTCGCGTGGGGGTTGATGGTAGGGTGCAAATCGACACCTGTGGCACCGGGCTGGCCCGGGGCGCTCTGCGAGGGTCGCTTCGAGAGCAGCCCCCCTCCCTTTGGTGCCGGGGGCAACCAGGAGCTCCCGCCCTCGCGCCTGCTGGTCGAGGTGGGGGTGCAGGCCGGCAAGCTGGAGCAGGCGCTGGAGCAAGGCTTGCCGGAGCGGCTGGTCGAGCGAGAGCGGGTCGATCTGGGGGATGCAGGGTGGTTGCTGTTCTCGTTGAGTCGCCAGCGCTTCGGGGTCCGGCTGGAGGATGGCAGTCTGTCGATCGGGGTCCGGCTGGCAGGCCGGGCGGAGGTGTGCAAGCCGGTGGCCTTGCTGGGCTGCGTGGCCTACGGGAGCTGCGCCTTGATCGGGCAGGCGACCGTCCAGTTTCCCCTCGAACTGAGGGAGGATCTGGGTTTGCCTTTGCCCAGGGTCCAGATCCCGGTCACGGAGCCGTGCAAGCTCTCGGCCCTGGGGCTCGACCTGACCGACGAGGCGCAGGGGCAGGCGAACCGGCAGGCCGACGAGATCCGGCGGCGCATCGAGGCGTCGATGCCGGCCCCGGGGCCCCTCGTCGAGGGGGCCTGGAGAGCGATGCACACGTCGATCCCGCTGGGGGGGGCTGCCTGCGCCCGCCTGCGCCCGCGGCGCCTGGTGCAGAGCCGCGCGAGCGAGCAGGGAGGGTGGATCTCGTTTGGTTTTGGGGTCGAGGGGGAGGTGAGCGTTCACGCCCCCTGCGAGCCCCTGGACGAGGCCCCTCCGCCCACCTCGCTGCCCCCCCTGGAGCGCATCGAGACCGATCCCCGGTTGCTGCTCGCGCTCCCGCAGGAGATCCGGTGGAGCGAGGTCGACGCGATCCTGACCCGGTCCCTCGCGCCCCTGGAGCCCTCGGCCGGGCGGGAGCTGGTGCATGTCACCGGCGTGCGCGCTGGCCCCGCGGACGAGGGGGCCCGCAAGGTCCGCCTGGTGCTGACGCTGGCGGGACGCTGGTGCGGCGCCGTCGCCCTGGACGCGGAGGTCGCCCTGCGCCCGGGAGAGCTCTTCTTGAGGGAGATCCAGCCAGCGCCCGGGGAGGCGTCGCGGGTGGGCGCGTCGGTGGACCTCGCGGCCCTGGGGCGCGCCATCGAGGGCCGGCTCCGGCTCCCCTTGCCCGCCGAGATGAAGGGGATGCATCTTCGTATGGAAGATCTGGTCAAGCGGCTGGTCCCCGAGGTGGGGGTCGTCGGCGAGGCGCGCTACCGGGTGCAGGTGCAGCTGGGGTCCGCGCAGATCGGGCGCTCGTGGGTGGGCGAGGGCGGGCTGATCGGGGAGGTGCAGCTGCAGGGCAAGGTACGGGTGGAGCTGGAGCCAGCATCGACGCAGAAATCCAGGCCCTGATCCGCCGAGGAAACCGGGTCATCGAGACCGGGTTGACCCGAGGGGCGAACGGGTCAACAACGGGGGCATGAGCATCCAGCCGGTCTACATCGTCAGCGCGACCCGTACCCCCATCGGATCCTTCCTCGGCGCCTTCGCCGAGATCGCGGCGCCGCAGCTCGGGGCCACGGCCATCAAGGCCGCCCTGGCCCGGGCCAATGTGGCCCCGGACGCGGTCAACGAGGTCTTCATGGGCAACGTCCTGTCCGCGGGCATCGGCCAGGCCCCCGCGCGCCAGGCGAGCCTCTTCGCGGGCATCCCGAACAAGGTCCCGTGCACCACCGTGAGCAAGGTGTGCGGCTCCGGCCTCCAGGCCGTGATCTTTGGCTTCAAGACCGTGGCGCTGGGCGAGGCCGACCTGGTGGTGGCCGGCGGCATGGAGTCCATGTCCAACGTGCCCTACTACCTGAAGAAGGCTCGCGGCGGCTACCGCATGGGCAACGATACCCTCGTCGACGGCATGATCTTCGACGGCCTCTGGGACCCGTACAACAACTTCCACATGGGCAACGCCGGCGAACTCTGCGCCCGTGAAATGCAGTTTTCTCGCGAATCTCAGGATGAGTTCGCCAGGGAGAGCTACCGGCGCGCGATCGCGGCCCAGAAGGAGGGGCGCTTTGCCGACGAGCTGGTCGCGGTCGAGGTCCCCCAGAAGAAGGGTGACCCGCTCGTGATCAACGAGGACGAGGAGCCTGGCCGGGGGAACCCCTCCAAGATGGGCTCGCTGCGCCCTGCCTTCACCAAGGACGGGACGATCACCGCGGCCAACGCCTCGAAGATCAACGACGGCGCCAGCGCGCTGGTGCTCGCCAGCGAGCGCGCGGTCAAGGCCCACAACCTGACCCCGCTGGCCCGGATCGTCGGCCACGGCGCCGCGGCGCAGGCCCCCGAGTGGTTCACCACCGCGCCCGCCCTCGCCATCGACGAGACCACCAGGCGCCTCGGCATCGCCAAGGCAGACATCGACCTCTACGAGATCAACGAGGCGTTTGCCGTGGTCACCCAGGCCTGCGCCAGGAAGTGCGACATCGATCTGGCCCGGGTCAACGTCAACGGCGGCGCCGTCGCCCTCGGCCACCCCATCGGCGCCTCTGGCGCCCGCATCCTCACCACCCTGGTGCACTCGCTCAAGCAGCGCAACGCGCGCCGCGGCCTGGCCACGCTCTGCATCGGCGGCGGTGAGGCCGTTGCCGTGGTCATCGAGCGCTTAGCCCGTCTCACTCGGCGGCGAGGGCCGTCTCTTTCTTGGCCCGCTGCGAGCGACCACGGGCCTTGCCTCCCTCGCGGCCGATCCGCGCCATGTGCTCGCGGTTCTGGCTGATGCTCCGGCCACCCTTGCGCCCCGCCTCCCGGGCCTCGTCCGCGGTGAACTCGTGGGCCTTGCCCTTGGCGTGGGCCGCCTTGCCGCCCTTGCTCGAGATCTTGCGCTGCAGGTCGTCGTCCATGCTGGCAAACCCGCGGCGGCTAGGCGTGCCCGGGGTCGCCTCGGGGGAGTTCTTGCTCTGGCCTTTGCTGTCGGTGGTGTGCTTGGTGTCCATGCCTCCTCTCTCTTCAGGTTCCGTACCAGCTCCCGTTTCCCATCAGAATCCCCGTCGCCCCCGCCGAAAGAGCTCCTTCCATGAGGACAGGAGCCCGCACCGGTGGGCCGTTCACCTGATGACATCGGTCCTCAGCACTCCCGTGCCCTCCCCTGGATTTCCCCCCCTCCCTGGCCTCAGGTTGACGCTACGTGAGGGGGCGCTTACGGCCCATCCGCATGGCAACATGGGCTCGTCTTGAGACCGCTCACGGGTCTCGTTTTGCGAAGCTTCACGGCACGGACTGGGACATCCTCTCCGCTGCTCCCTGGGCCGGTGGTGTGGCGACCGGAGACCGTATCCCCGGGCCGGAGGCCTCCTTGCTCGCGCCGGTGGAGCCCTCCAAGATCATCTGCGTGGGCCGCAACTATCGCGCTCATGCCGCGGAGCTGGGCAACGAGCTCCCTGCCGAGCCTCTGCTGTTCTTCAAGCCCCCTTCGGCCATCGTCGGCCCAGGGGCGCCGATCCGGCTCCCTCCTGGCAGCGGTCGCGTCGACCACGAGGCCGAGCTGGGCGTGGTCCTGGGCCGCCGCTGCCGCCGCGTCTCCGAGCTGGAGGCCCTCTCCTTTGTCGCCGGTTACACCTGCGTCAACGACGTCACCTCGCGGGATCTCCAGAAGCGCGACGGCCAGTGGGCCCGGGCCAAGGGCTTTGACTCCTTCTGCCCTGTCGGCCCCGTGGTGGTGGCCAACCCCGCCTCCCTTGACTTCGAGGTCTGCTGCCGGCTCAACGGCGAGCTCCGCCAGCATGGCCACTCGAGCGCCATGATCTTCCCGGTCGCCCGGTTGATCTCCTTCATCAGCCACATCTTCACCCTGGAGCCCGGCGATCTGCTGGTGACCGGCACCCCGGAAGGCGTGAGCCCCCTGAGCCCCGGGGATGTGGTCGAGGTCGAGATCCCCGGCCTGGGTGTCCTCTCCAACCCGGTGCTGCAAGGCGATTGAGGCGCTTCGGGGCCGCCTTGTGGGCGCTCGCGCTGCTTGGCTCCTGCGGGAACGCCGAGCCTCCCGAGCGCTGCGGTGTCCACATGGTTCAAATCGGACCCAGATGCTGCGGAGAAGGCCAGTCGCTGGATCCGGAGCAGCGGTGCGTCGGCGTGGCGGCGCGTTGCGGAGCGAGGGCACCCCGGGGAGGGACCTGCGAGCCCGAGGACGAGCGGATCTTCCTCGCGGGCGGGCGGCTGCGTGTGGGGCCAAGCGACTGGGAAGCGCAGGGGGTGGTCGAGCCCCGGGTGCTGTCGGTCGGTGGCTTCTGGCTGGATCGTCACGAGATCAGCGAAGGTCGCTGGCAGCGCTGCGCGGAGGCAGGCGCCTGCGCCGCGGGGCCGGCGCGCGGCGACGCCGGGAGGGCCGCGTTGCTGTCGCCAGCGCAAGCAGAGGCGCTGTGCCGGTGGGCAGGCGGGCGCTTGCCGACGGACGATGAGTGGACGTTCGCGGCGATGGGCCTGGCCGGGCGCCGCTACCCCTGGGGCGACACCGGGGCGGTGTGCCGGCGAGGGGCTTTTGGCCTGGTCGAGGGGCCCTGCGGGCGAGGGGCGCGGGGGCCCGACACCGTGGGGGCGCACCCGGCGGGGGATTCCCCGGAGGGGCTCGCGGACCTCGCAGGCAACGTGGCCGAGTGGGTCCGGCTTCCAGGCGGGGAGGTGAGGGCCCGTGGGGGCTCGTTCCGCTCGTCCCTGGCGGCCGAGCTGCGAGGCTGGAACGGGGGCGCGCCGCCGGCGCTGCCGGTGACCGGCGCCCGCTGCGCCTATGACACGCCCTGAGCGCTTCAGCCCCGGGCCAGCGCGAACCAGAGGCTTGCGCCTGGCACCGGGAGCCGGTCAAGCCACGGGGAGAGCCGGTCCTCCGCCTGCAACGCGCCCCGGAGCGCCTCGTTCACTGGCGCCGGGGGGACCGCGAGGTTTCGCTCGGAGGTCGCCGCGGCGTCCCCCTGCTTCACCACCAGCCGGCGCTGGACCCACATCATCGGCACAAGCAGGCGGTTGAAGGGCGCCACCTCCAGCACCCGCGCCCCCTCGACCCCCTCGAGCAGCGCCGCGAGCTGGCCTCGCTCGTAGCGCAGCACATGACCCGCCTGCTCGTCGACCGGGCTCCAGAGGGCCATCATCGCCGGCACCGTGCCCACCAGCAACCCCCCCGGGCGCAGCAGCGACAGGGCGCGCTGCAGCGCTTCCCCCGGGGAGACCAGGTGCTCGATCACGTCGAAGAGGCCCACAATATCCGGATGTTCCGTGGACAGAGCTTCCACACCCTGGGCCAGGTCGTGGAGGAGGAAGCGGGCGTCCGGGGCCCTGGCGGCGGCCTGGCGCAGCAGGGGGAGGTGGCCGTCGACGCCGGTGACCTGGTAGCCGAGGGCGGCGAGGTGCGCGGAGACGCAGCCGGAGCCGCAGCCGAGGTCGAGCAGGCGGGCCGGGGGCGGGGCGCCCAGGGCGCGCAGGCGCCGCGCGATGAGGGCGTTGCGGGCGCGGTGCCAGAAGTGGGCGTCCTCGGCCCGGTGCAGGGCGGCGACAAAGCGCTCGGAGGAGAGGTCAAACCGGGCGTGGTCCGGGGAGAGCGAGGACAGCACCCGGAGGTTCGGGGGGAGCGCGGCGCTCATGGAAGCGAGGTGGCGGCGCGAGCAAAGTCGAGGCCCGTGAGGATGCCCCAGACGCGCCGGTGCTCGACGGCGAGGATCCGCCGGGCGCGGGTGGCGCGGGCCTGGGCGGCGGCGCGGTGCAGGGGCGTCTTCAGGTCAAGGCACAGCAGCGCGTAGTTCATCGCGTCCTCGACCGGAGTCGAGCCTGGTTCGGCGGCGCTCTGCAGCGCCTCGACCTGGGTGAAGAAGCCGACCGGCAGCTCATCCTCGACCACCACGAGGCCCGACACCCCGCTCTCGGAGAGGCGCTCGGTCGCCTGCTTGACCGTGGCGGTGGTGGGCACGTCCAGCACCGGCGTCGACATGTAATCGCTGATCGGTGCCCGGCTCCTCGCGGCCTGCAGCGCGTCCATGACGTCGCGGGTGCTGAACACGCCGGTGAGGGTGTCCTTGTGGGTCACCAGGACCCGGTGGATCCGGCGCGCGACCATGAGCGCCGCCGCCGCCGCCACCGGCGTCTGCGAGGTGACGCTCACCGGGTGCTTCTGCATCACCTCCCCGACCTTGCGGTCGGGCAGCGTCAGGAGCGGCCCTCGCAGCGAGGAGCGCTGCTCCGGCTGGCCCAGGCGCACCAGATCGGAGCGCGACAGGATGCCGACCGGGCGCTCCCCCTCCACGACCGGCACGCTGGAGAACGAGTACTCTCGCAGGATCTGGTACGCCTGGTTCAAGCTGGTGTCAGGAGAGACCTTCTGGACCTTGCTGGTCATGAAGGCATCGACGAGGTAGCTCATGGGGCGAACATAGCCGGAGCGAGCCCGGGATGTGGTCGAGAACGGCAGGGGAGGGGGGTCTTGACGGAGGGGGGCGAGCGGGCTAAGAGCCGCGCCCCTGCTGCGAGGGTCAGGCACCTGCGTGTGCCCCGGTCGAACCGCCTGCGACCTGCCTTCACGTGACCCTGCGGCAGGCAGAAACACGCGACATTTTCCAGGCGATCAAGAGAGTCTCTGATGAACACGAATCCCGGGATCTTCGGCAAGAAGATCGGCATGACCCAGTTCTTCCGCGCCGACGGCTCGGTGGCGCGCTGCAGCGTTGTCGACGTGAACACGGTGGTCGTGGGCAAGCGCACCATCGAGCGCGACGGCTACTCGGCGCTGGTGCTCGGCTTCGGTGAGGCGAAGGAGAAGCACTTCACCAAGTCGGTGATCACCTCGTTCCAGAAGGCGGGCGCGCCCCTCAAGAAAGAGGTGCGTGAGCTGCGCTGCGCTCCCGAGTTCGCGGCGAAGTTCGAGCTCGGCGCCAAGCTGCCCCTCAACGAGATCTTCCAGGAAGGGCAGTTCGTCGACGTCCAGGGCCAGACCCGGGGTCGTGGGTTCACCGGCGTCGTCCGTCGCTGGAGCTTCGCTGGCTTCGTCCAGACCCACGGTACCCACGAGTACCGCCGCCACGGCGGCTCGATCGGTACCAACATGACCCCCGGCCGCACCCTGCCCAACCTCAAGATGCCCGGGCAGTACGGCAACGAGACCGTCAGCGTGCTCAACCTCAAGATCGCCCGCATCATGAGCGACGAGGGCGTGCTCCTCATCGAGGGCGGCATCCCGGGCTCCCGCGATGGGTTCGTGACCATCCGCGGCGCGGTGAAGAAGAAGAACGGCGGCAAGAAGGCCTGACCCTTCGAGCACGCGGGCGCCCCAGGGCGCGGCGTGCGCCGCCCGGATGACCCGACCTCGCGCCAGCAAAGGCGCGAGGTCGCGGTGTTTTGTGGGCCAGCGTTCGCCGCGCCGTCAGGGGGCCGGCGCCTGGCGGCGGATCGACTCGGGGCCCGGCTCGCGGACCTCGATGTCCAGGGCGTAGGTCTCGCGGAAGAGGGCGGATTTCTGCTGGAGCGTCCACAGCTCCAGCTCATGATCGGCAGAGGCCGCCCGCACATCCAGCCGGAGACGGCCCCGGGTGACGGTGGCCTGCACGTCGGTCACCTTGCTCAAATGCTCCCGATCCAGCGCGTCCGCCAGCCTGAGGATCGAGGCGAGGGAGCGCACCGCGGAGCGCTCCTCGCGGGACAGCTCGCGGAAGTTCGGGTGCGTCGGGTCCGGAAACCCCTTGCGGTGGTAGCGCGCGATGTTGGCCACCACGCGGCGCTCGGCAGGGCTGATGCCCATGAGATCCGAGTGCTCGATGATGTAGAAGCTGTGCTTGTGGTGGCCTTCGTAGCGGATGAAGTCGCCCACGTCGTGCAGCAGGGCGGCCGCCTTGAGGAGCAGCCGCTGGCGCTCCCCGAGGCGGTGGAGCAGCTTCAGGTCATCGAAGAGGCGCGTCGCCAGCGAGGCGACAAGGACGCCGTGGCGCTCGTCAAACTGGTAGCGGCGCCCCAGCCGGATGCAGGCCCGGGTGATCGCGTGTTCCTCGGCCAGGGCGCTCCACCGGGCGAAGCGGCGGTCGATCAGATCCTCCAGCACCCCCTCCTTCAGGCCGACCCCCGGGACCAGGATGCGGCCCTGGCCTGCGCGCTGCGCCACGTGCAGCAGGATCTGCGCCGCCGGGACGATGGTGTCGGCCCGATCGGTGCGCAGGCTGTAGCGCTGGATGCGCTCCTGGACCGGCAGCGCAGCCAGCTCGGCGGCGAGCTGCCGGACCGCATCGACGGAGACGTACCCCGCCGCGCCCTGCAGCGGGCAGAGCTGCAGCAGGGTCTCGGTGGTGCCGCCGGTGGCCACCAGCACGTCCGGGCGCCCCTGCGCCAGCTCCGGCTGGAGCTCGGCGAGCACGCGCTCCACGTACTCGTTGACCAGCTCGGCGTGGCGCGCGTCCACCGGGGCGTCCGACTCGAGGAAGGCCTCCAGGAGCCGCACCGTGCCGAGGGGTAGCGACTGGGAGGCGCGGGGGTCTCCCTGATCGAGCAGGGTCAGCTCGGTGGAGCCCCCGCCGATGTCGACGAGCAGCGCGTTGCTGTGCTCCGGAGGCAGGCGCCGCCGCACCGCGAGCTGCACCAGCCTCGCCTCCTCGACCCCCTCGATCACCTCGACGTGCACCCCCGCCTCCCGGTACGCGCGCTCGACCAGCACGTCCGCGTTGTCGGCCTCCCGCACCGCGCTGGTGGCCACGGCCCGGTATTGCTCGACCTTGTGCTCATCCATCGCCTCCCGGAACTGGCGCAGCGCCTCGGTCGCCGAAGAAATCGCCTGGCCTGCCAGGGTACCGGTCAGAAAAACCTCGCGGCCCAGGCGCACCGGCGCCCGGATCGAGAGCACCTCGCGCCAGCCCAGGGAGGCCGCCGGGGCGGTCAGGTTGCTGCGCTCCGCCTCGACGATGCGAAGCCGCATCGCGTTGGAGCCGATGTCGATGGCGGCAAAACGAGCCATGGCGGCGCCGACCCTAGCGCCGTCCCGCCAGCACGCCAACCACGAGGACCGTGTCATCCTCGTGAACCACCGCCGTTGCCCGCCGCTGCCCCTCTTCGCTAGGCTCTCGCCATGCCCCGCTTTCTCCTCCTCGCTCTCGGGCTCTCCCTCCTTGCCCCCGGCATGGGTTGCTCGCCCCCCCCGGCTCGCAGCGCCAACCCGACCAAGCCGGTCCCCGAACGCCGCGCTCATGAGATCATCGGCAAGGCGATCCGCAAGAAGAAGATGACCCCCGTCGAGGGCAACGAGATCTCCACCCAGCTCGGCGGGAAGATGCGCGCCGACGTCATCGTCCAGGAGCGCAAATGGGGCGTCGCCTTTTTGACCTCCAACGATCTCGACCAGGAGAGCGCCAAACCCCTCCCTCAGAAGGACCCCAAGCGCCCCAGCGCCCTCGTCGTCGTCGACGCCGTCAACAAGGAGGACAGCGGCCGCAAGGTCCTCGTCCTCTTCGAGCGCGATTACCTCTACGATGACCAGGTCGGCGACGAGCACGAGCAGACCCTCATCACCGCCGAGAGCGCCATCGAGCGCGATGTCACCGACTTCCTGGTCCAGGCCGGCGTCCAGGGCTGGGAGTGAGCCGTGCCACGCTCCCGGCCTGAACCCTCCCTCGGCCCCTCCCCGGGCGTCGGCCCCCAACCTCTGCTCCGCGCCAAGCGCTGGGCCGCCGCCGCCTCCGCGGGCCTCCTCCTGAGCATCCTCCTCACCGCCACCCGCGGCGCCATCGCTTCCCCCTGGCAGGACCTCGCTCTCCTCCTCGCCCCCTGGATCTCCGTCGCTTCCCTCGCCGCCGCCATCGCCGCAGCTCATCACCTCGGTCGCTGCGGACCCGACCCGGGCGAACCCCCCCCATCTCCCTGAAATCACCCCCACGAACACCGGAGTGCAGGGTAAAATTATACCCTTTGCGTGGTGATAGTGAAAGCGATATTCAACAACCCGTCATGTACGTGTGCCTGTGCAAAGGGGTTTCAGATCGCACGGTGAAGTCCTGCATCCGCGAGGGGGCGAGGACGCTGAAGCAGGTGGGCATGGCGTGCGGGGCCGGCACCGACTGTGGCGCCTGCCGCGGCGTGCTGCGTGACCTGCTCGAGGAGCACGGGGAGGAGCACGAGCACGTGCATCTGCCGATGGTGGCGCCGGCCTGAGGGGGCGGTGAAGGGGGCAGGGTGGTCGGGTTTGGGCCTCCCGCTTTTGGAGGGCTGCTCCTAGGATGGGGCGGATGGAACAGTTTGCAGTCTTGTCCGCGCTGGGGACCGATCGACCTGGGCTGGTTGCCGAGCTGACGCGCTTCCTGGTGGAGCGAGGGGTCAGCGTGCAAGAGAGCCGGATGGTGACGCTGGGGGCCGAGTTTGGCGTGATGATGCTGATCGCGGGCCCCGCTGCGGCCTGCGATCGCGTGCGAGCCGAGGCGGCGTCGCTGGGGGAAGCGCTGGGGCTCCAGGTGCTGGCGAAGGCGACGCGGGACCCGCGGTTGCAGCGCCCGGCGGCGGCGATCCCTTACGAGGTGACGGTGGAGGCGCTGGATCGGGAGGGGATCGTCCACGCCTTCTCCGAGGAGCTGCGGCGCCTGGAGCTCAACATCGTCTCCCTCGACACCAGCTCGTTCGCCGCGCCCTTCTCGGGGGGGACGCTGTTCCGCATGACGGCGGTGGTCGACGTGCCTCCGGGCAAGAAGCTCCGCGAGGTGAAGGAGCGGCTGGTGGCGCTGGCGGACCGGGAGAACCTCGACATCGAGGTCAAGGCCCGGGCCTGAGCGTGGCAGAAGAGCTGCTGGATCCGGCGTTCCTGAGGGAGCTCGAGGCGCTCCGCCGCCGCATGGAGATCCGGGCCCGCAGCGGCGCCGCAGGGGAGCGGCTCGCCAGCCGCAAGGGCAGCTCCGTCGAGTTCCAGGAGCACCGACCTTACGCCCCGGGGGACGACCCGCGGCGCATCGACTGGATGGCCTACGCTCGCTCCGGCGAGCCGATGATCAAGCTCTTCCGCGCCGAAGAGGACGTGGTGGCGCGCCTGCTGGTCGATCGGAGCGCGTCGATGGGGTTCGGGGAGCCCAGCAAGCTCCAGGTGGCCCGGCGGCTGGCGGCGGCGATCGGCTACCTCTCGCTGGCGCGGCTCGAGCGGGCCCAGC
Source organism: Polyangiaceae bacterium (assembly GCA_025453595.1). Lineage (GTDB taxonomy): Bacteria > Myxococcota_A > Polyangia > Polyangiales > Polyangiaceae > JANWXX01. Next base: position 2,226 of record JALOQB010000062.1, on the reverse strand, counting down.
TCATCGACGCGGGGCCCGAGCGCACGCTGCTACGCCCTCCGGTGCGGGGGCGCGCGTCGCTGCCCGAGCTGCTGCGGCCGCTGGTGGCTCTCGAGGCGGAGGGGGCGGTCGATCTGGCCCGCGCCATCGACAGCGCGGTGCGCCAGAGCATGCGCCCCGGCTTGCTGGTGGTGCTCAGCGATTTCTTCGACGCGGGGCCCGTGCTCGGCGCGCTGGGCCGGGCGCGGGCCGCGGGCCACGATCTGGCCATGGTCCAGGTGGTGCTGCCCGAGGAAGAATCCCCCTCGCTGGAGGGAGATCTCTTGCTGGAGGACGCGGAGACCGGCGAGACCATCGAGCTCACCGCGGACGCGGACGCCCTGGAGGCCTACGCCCGGCGCTTCGCCGGGCTCTGCGAGGAGCTCCGGGTCTTTGCCCGACGCCAGGGGGCGACCTACGTGCGCACCGTCGTGGGGGAGGCACTGGAGGAGCCGATCCGCAGGCTGGTCAGCCGCGTGAGCGACTGACCGAGCGCTCGACGCCGAGGTAAGACCGGAGCAGCGTGAGGAGCTCGGAGGCCAGGGTATCGTCGTCGATCTGCACCTCCGGGACCCCGGAGGCCTGGAGCGCGATGCGCTGCTCGAGGGTGGCCGTGAGCACGCGCACCGCCATGGCGACGGCGCGCTCGGGCGAGGGGTGCCGGATCTGGGGCAGGTGCGGGGCGAGCAGCGTGAGCACCCGCTGGGTCAGGGCAATGCCGTTGTGGGCGCGGCGCAGGGCGTAGCTCGGGTCCCCGCCGAGGGCCTGCTGGAAGGCCGCCATGACCGAGCGGCGGGTGCCGAAGGTCTGGATCGCGAAGGCGACCGCGGCCTGGAGGATCTCGTCCAGCGAGCGCCCTCGCCACAGGGGCGGCGCCAGGAGCTGATCCGCGGCGGCGACGCTCTGCCGGCAGGCCCGCTCGTGGAGCGTGACCAGCAGCGCCTGCTTGTCCGGGAAGCGCGCGTAGAAGGCCCCCACCGAGGAGCGCGCCCGATGCACCACCGCGGGGACCGTCACCGCGTCCAGGCCGCCTTCGAGGAGGAGCGCCTCGGCCGCGTCCAGCAGGCGCTCCAGGGTCTTCTGGCTGCGCGCCTGCTGGGGCGTGTGGACCCAGTTCAGGGGGACATCGACCTTGTCCATGGTCGGGGTCAGTAGCCCACCAGCTTCTTCAGGTGGAAGTAGAAGGGCGTGCGGCTGCCCTCGTGCTTCTTGACGACAGGGCCGGTCATCAGCGGCAGGTACATCACGCAGCGCTCGCTGGCGTCGCCGTGGCCCTGGGCCAGCGCGGTGCGGTGCCAGAGCCGACCGTCATGGATGGTGAGGTCGCCGGCCTCGGTCTCGACCGCGAACTCGTTCTCGTCCGGGTTCATGTCGAGGAAGTGGGTCTTGTGGAACAGCATGGAAGGGATGCACTGGTTGTGGGTGCACGGCAGCACCCGCAGGCCCCCCACGGCCATCGGCGAGTCGGTGATCGAGAAGCCCACGTTCAGGTAGCGCCGGGGACGCTCCAGGTAGAAGAGATCGCGCAGGCTGTCCGTGTGCCAGCCCAGGTTCTTGTACTTGGCGCCGGGCTCGTTGCGGAACCGGTTGACCACCAGGCCGTCCCGCTCTTCTTCCCCGATGCGGTAGCCCGGGGCCAGCACCCGGATGATCTCGTCAAAGCGCGGGTCGCGCAGGTACCGCCGGAACTCCTCGTGCTGCAGCGAGGCGAAGGGGATCCGGCCGAAATACGGCGTCCCGTCGTCCCGCTTGCCCCCGATCAGCGGCACCCCGTTGATCTCGTTCACCCCCCGCTTCACCAGCTCGGCCGTGATCTCGCCCAGCGCCTCGTGGAGCGCCTTCGCCCGCTCCCTCGGCAAGAACCGCTTGAAGCGGATGAACCCGTAGGTCTCGAAGAAATCCAGGTGCTCCGCCGTCAACCGCTCTTCCAGCCGGAAGTCGGGCATCTTCAGCGCCCGGTTCGCCCGGAGCTCCCCCGGGTGCTTCGCCTCGTTTGCCTGACTTGCCCCGGAGATCGTCGCGCTCTCTTGCATGGCTTCGTTACCTCGTTATCGAACAAGAACAAGAGTTCGCATTCTGATAGTGGCGAGGGGGGAGGCGCGTCAAGGGGGGAGGTCACTGGAGGCGGAAGGCGTCCCAGGCGCAGAGGGCGTAGAGGAGGGAGCCAAGGACGACGGCGGCGGCGCGGAGGAACATGCGCTCGCGGAC
>JALOQB010000347.1 GCA_025453595.1 Polyangiaceae bacterium | reverse complement strand
GTATGGAATATCCATTCTCCTGTTCGCCCTGGGCCTGGCCTGGTGGACAAGGCCCGGCTGGGGACACCCGCTGACCTGGGTGGCCTGGGGGTGCGTGGCGGTGACCGCATGGGCCGGGGACCCCTCGAACCGTAGAGCGGATCTTGTGCGCTTTGCCGCCGGGGCGCTGGTCGGTATCCCCCTCGAGTACTGGGGCACCTCGCGGGCCTGCTGGACGTACTGGTCCGGCGAGACCCCTCCCCCGCTGGCGGTGCTCTCCCACGGCTTCGCCACCGTCAGCTTTGCCCGCGGGGTTTCCTTGCTGCAAATGCTTGTGCGGCGTACCACCTCACCCGCATGAAAAAGGCGGTGATGGCCATCAGTGCGGGCCTCTTGCTGCAGGGATGCGGGCCCCGGGGCGCGGTGGCGACGATCCGGGAGCAACCTTACGACCCGAAGGAGGGGCTACCGGGCGCCACGCAGGTGCTCTTCCAGCTGGATCCTGCCGCGCCCGGGGCGACCTTTTTTGATAGCCCCTGGCCCTCCGAGCTGCGCCAGCAGGGCGATGGACGGCCCAGGCTCGAGGGGTTTCCGGGGGAAGGAACGTTCTTCGAGCGCTACCGCGCCCTCGCGGAGCAGACGCTCCAGGGGGCCTCCGTGTCCCCCACCCTGTACCTGCGCTTCTCGGGCCCTCCGCCGGCGCTGACCGAGGGCGCCCTGCGTCTTCTGGACATCGATCCGGCGAGCCCGGAGCGAGGGCGGTCGTGGCCCATCGTGACCCGGGTATCCAGGGACGAAGGGCGCCGGATCCCGCCGTTCACGCTCCAGGTTCGTGTGCATCCGGGGTTCGTGCTCCGCCCTGCGACGCGCTACGCGCTGGTGCTGCTGCGCTCGGGGGCGACCCCCGCGCTGGGGACGCCCCTGGCCTTCGAGGCGACCAAGGCCACCGTACCTCGACCGGACCCCCGGGAAGAAGGCCCTCGCCAGGCCCTGGCGCCGGTGTACCAGGAGCTCCAGGGCCAGGGGATCCCGCGGGGGGCGATCGCCGCCCTCACCTCGTTCCGTACCCACGACCCCGCGGCCTTCACCCGGCGGCTCCTCGAGCACGCGGCCTCGCTCCAGGCTCCGCTGGCCCCGAGGGTGCTGTGGGCCGGCTGGGACGCCGCCTCGTCCCGGCCCGCAGGCCCCGCCGCTTACCACACCCTCCGCGGCGTTTACTGCACCCCCAACTACCAGCAGCAGACCGAGCGGGCCCCCTATCTATCCTCCGGAGGTTCCATACTGTCAGACCCGCAGGGGGCGCCGGTGCTCGCCCCCCTGGGCCCGGGTCACCCCTCGTTCCGGCCGGAGTGCGGGGCGCTGCTGCCTGCGAGGTTCGTGGTCACCATCCCGGTGACGCCGCCGCCCCCCGAGGGGTACCCGCTGGTGGTCACGGCCCACGGGACCGGCGGCGACGCGCTCACCTTCCTGGGCGAGGAGGATTTCGCCGGCTGGGCATCGCGGGAGGGCCTCGCCGTGGTCTCCACCGATCAACCGCTCCATGGCGCCCGGGGGGAGGCCCCGCGGCCTGGCAGCAACGCGCGGGACCTGAAGGCGCCGACGCTGCTGGGGCTATCGCTCCCCATCGAGCTTGACCCCGCCATGCTGTTCTACAACCCGCTCAACCCCGCCGCCTCGCGGGGCAACCTGCGCCAGGCGACCGTCGACGCGGCCATGCTGCTGCGGCTGTTCGCTGGGCTGGATCTCGGGTCCGTGGCCCAGCTCAAGGGCGCCGACGGGGCCCCCGCCGCGGTGCGCTTCCGCCCGGATCGCATCCTGCTTGCAGGTCACTCCCAGGGGAGCCAGTCGCTGGCGGTGCTCGGCGCCCTCGACCCCCGCGTGCGCGGCGTGCTGCTCTCCGGCTGCGGCGGGGACACGCGCTACGGCGTGCTCTCCAACAAGGAATTCGCACGGTTCCGGCCCCTGGCTGAGGCGCTGCTGGGTCTGGCCCCTGGCGAGCTCGACGAGTTTCACCCCTTCCTTGCCCTGGTCCAGGCCCTCAGCGACCCCATCGATCCCCAGTCCTACGCCCACCTGTTCCACGCGACCACGGTCGCCCCCAGGAGCGTGCTGCACGTCGAGGGCATCGGAGATAGCTACACCCCCAACGTCTCCGCGGAGGCCCTGGCCGCCGCGCTCCGGGCGACCCCCCTCGCCCCGGTGCTCCGCAAGGCGCATAGCTTCGAGCTGCTGGGGCTCCGGGCCTCGCCGGTCGTCCAGGGCAACGCCCGCGGCGGTCAGGCGACCCTCGCCCTCCTCCAGCTTGCCCCGACCCGCGGCGAGGACGGTCACTTCGTCATCTACCGGGAACCCGGCGCCGCAGCCCTGATCCGGCGCTTCTTCTCCGACGTGGCGGCGGGGCAGATCCCTCGGCTGGAGAGTCAGCCAGGGCCGACAGGCTCGCAAGAACTACAGAAACATTGAGGGTGTTGGATTCCCCACAAGGCCCGGTACATTCGCTTCATGCACGGTAGAGCCTGGTGCGGATGGACGCTGGCAGGGTTGCTGGCAGCGTCGGCGGTGATCGCCTGTTCCGACGGCGAAGAAGGGGGCCCCGGCAACGGGTCGACGGCAGGGACCACGGCCTCCGGGAGCGGGGGCTCCGGCGGCGCCGCTGGCACGGGACTATCCGGAAGTTCCGGACAATCCGGGGCCGGCGGGTCCAGCGGCGCGGGGGCGGGCGGCGAGGCGGCCGGCGGGGCAGCCAGCGGTGCAGCGGGGGGCGGGGCCGGCGGGGGGGCAGGGACAGGAGGCGGGGGTATGTCCGGAACTTCCGAACAGGCGGGGCAACCGGCGCTGGACACGAACTGCGACGAGGTGCCGTACGAGCAGTTCGGGGCCTGCCTGGAGGCGAACGCGGAGCCGGCGGTGAACCGTATCCCGCAGGGGGAGCTCTTCAGCTGCGCGAGCTCGAAGCCGGCGAGCTCGCCGTCGCGGCTGAGGCGCGTGGACCGGGAGGAGTGGGCGCACAACATCGGGCAGCCGCTGACAAAGTCGGGGGGTCGAGGGCCCTCGATCGCGTCCTCCAACCCGTTCCGCGGGAGCCTGGACAACCCGTACAGCAGCTACGATCAGAACAACACGATCGACACCACGACGCTGGATCTGTACCTGCGGGTGCTGCCAGGGGCGGGGGTGGGGTGGACGGCGGTGCTCCCAAGCAGCGCGGGCGGGATGAACACCCGGGTGCGCAAGGTCTCGCAGGACAAGAAGCTGCAGTGCATGTTCAGCACGAGCGTGAAGCCGGACGCGGCCTGCATCGACTATTACCTGGGGGAATTCCTCCGCCACGGGGTGCTGTTCCGTGCGCCGACCGGGGAGGAGAAGGCACCGCTGGCGGCGCTGGCCCAGGCGGCGCTGGACGCGGAGCCGGCGGCGCCCACGAAGGAGGATCGCACGCTGACGATGCGCCAGATCACGTCGGCGGCCTGGCTGATGCCGCAGGCGCTGTTCCGGAGCGAGATGGGGGACGGGGTCGCGGACGAGGCGGGGAGGCAGCGGTTGACGGACGACGAGCTGGCGCGGCAGCTGGCGTACGTGCTGGAGAAGCGGGCCCCGGGGGCCCCCGCGAGCCACAATTCGGGGAGCGGAGCCTACAGCGAGTCGAACAAGACGACCGGGGGCTACTCGACCTCGGCGGACGGGTACCTCTTCGAGATCGTCCAGGCGGCGCTGGACGGCAGCATCCAGGATGCGGAGAAGCGAAGGACGATCATCAAGAACCACAGCGGCGGGCTCGACCCGCAGCGCATGGATCTCTACCAGGACCGGAGCGACAACCTGCGCTCCCGGCGGGGGGAGTACTGGCTCTCGACCGGCATCGCACGCTTCTTCCGGGAGTGGCTGGGCTACGAGAAGGCCAGCACGGTCTTCAAGGATCGGCCCCAGGCCACGTCGAAGTTCGACGACCCGAAGGACGGGGCCCAGAGCGGGTACCAGCGGGCGTACAACAACATGCAGGCGGACGCGTTCCTGGTCGAACCGCTGCTGGTGGAGCAGATGGACGACACCATCGCCCGCATCGTGGCCGCCGACCAGGACGTGCTGAAGAACCTGCTGACCAGCACCCAGTTCTACGTCCCGTCCAACGACGTGACCGGGATCAGCCCCAGCAGCGGCTCTTACGGGGCCAAGCTGCACCTGCCGAGGGCGTACAACATCGAGGGCGACGTGGCCCCCACCCGGGAAGATCGATGGAGGACGCTGCCCACGACGGAGCGCGCCGGCGTGCTGACGCACCCGGCCTGGCTCGCGGCCCATGGCAACAACTTCGAGGATGATCCGTCGCTGATTCACCGGGGAAAGTGGGTCCAGGAGAACCTGCTCTGCGGGGCTGTCCCGCCGCTGCGTCTGGTGACGGTGGCTGCCATGGTACCCCCGCAAGACGCACAGAATTCGCTCACCGCACGCCAGCGGGTGATCGAGGCGACCCACAACGAGTACTGCCTGAACTGCCACAAGAAGATGAACCCGCTGGGGTTCCCCTTCGAGATCTACAACCACGCGGGCTTTGTCCGGGTGACGGACCACGGCAAGGCCCCGGACGGCAGCAGCATGCTGGAGAACATGCTCGATCCCAAGCTGGACGGTCCGGTCACCAGCGCCATCGATTTTTCCCAGAAGCTGGCCGATTCGCCCGAGGTCACGCGGTGCTTCATCCGCCAGGTCTTCCGTTACTTCATGGGCCGCGACGAGACCCTCGAGGACGCCTGCACCCTGACGGCCATGGAGGACGCTTACACCAAGAGCCAGGGCTCTTTCCAGGCGCTGCTGGGCGCCCTCGTCGCCAGCGACACCTTCGTCTTCCGCCACACCCCTGCCCCGTGAGCCAACCCATGCTGACCTTCTCTCGCCGTCGTCTGCTCCAGTCGCTGGGCCTTGGCGCTGGCGCCACCCTCTTCTCCCCCCTGATCCGCCAGGTCTGGGCCAACGACCCGCCCCCCCGCCGCTTCGTCCTCGTGGTCGAGGGCAACGGGATCTACCCCTACTCCTTCCTTTCTCCCAAGGCTCGCGCCGCCGTCGAGTCGCAGATGAAGGGGAAGACCATCGGTGCATCCCGGATCCTCCATACACTCTACGGGCACACGGACCCGCTGCTGATCGAGCAGGACGACACGCTGGCGGAGGCCCCCTGCCTGGGGCCCCTCGCGGCCCAGAACGGCCAGGCCTCGCTGCTCGATCAGGCGGCGGTGGTGCTGGGTCTCTCCAGCACGGTGACCGGCGGCGGCCACTCGTCGGAGAACGGCGCGCTGAGCTGCGCCCGGGGGGGCACGGTGCCGCTGGGGCCCTCCATCGACGCGGTGCTGGCGGCGAAGCTCAAGGGCAAGATGCCCTTCGACGCGCTCCGCGTGGGCATCACCGCGATCAACGGCAACCCGCTGCTCTACCAGACCTGCGCCGAGGGCCCGGGGCGCGGCCTGCCGGTGATCACCAGCCCGGTCACGGCCTTCGAGTCGGTCTTCGGTTCGATCAGCGACGTGGCGGCCTTCGCTCGCCAGGGCGAGCTTCTCGCGTTCGGTCAGGGCCGGACCCAGCAGGCGCTGAAGACGTTCGGCGGATCCTCCCGCGAGCGGCAGAAGCTGGAGAGCTACCTGCAGGCCCTGGAGCAGCTCCAGACCCGCCAGAAGATGCTCCTGGGGATGCAGGACGTGCTGAAGAAAGTGCAACCGGTGAGCCCGGCGACGCAGACCAGCACCGAGCCCATGGACTGGCTTGCCTGGCAGTTTGACCTGGCCACGGCCTCGCTGCTGGGGGGCCTGACCCAGGTGGTGGTGATCGCCTCGGCGACGACCACCGGAGGCTTCGACGTCGCCTACCCGGACGCGTTCTTCGACAAGGTGACGGACCCCAAGCTGAAGGGCGCGAGCCGCCACGCGATCCACCATGCGATGGACGGCGTCGAGGGATACCCCGAGGTGGTCGCCGCCGCCACGCGTTACCACGTCGAGCAGATCGCGCGCATGGCCCGGGCGCTCCAGCAGACCCCGGAAGGCAACGGCACGGCCCTCGATCACACGGCCATCGTGTACCTGCCCGACAACGGCGAGCAGCACCACTCGACGGGCCGCGAGTGGCCCATGCTGCTGGTCGGCGGCAAGGCGATGGGGCTGAAGGCCGACGGACGCTCGGTGGTGTACCCGGGCCACGGGAAGAGCGCCAAGAACGAGCGCATGGTGTCCAACCTGTTCAACACCCTGGGTCACATGGCGGGCATCGACCTCGACACCTTCGGCCTGGAGCAACCCAGCCAGCGCGTCGAGGGGCCGCTGGGGGCCGAGCTGTGGGCGCCTGTTTGAAACAAAAAGGTGCCCGAGAGATCGGGGCGTGAATAACGTTGCGGGAGTCGAACCCGCAGCAATCAGGTCCTAAACCTAACGCCCTACCATTGGGCGAAACGTTGGTCGCGTGTAGGCCCCGATCGGCTGGGCACCAACAGGGAACCTACCACACCCATCGCTCGCGGCTACCCCCTCTCCGCCGTGGCCAGCCGGACCCCGGAGAACGAGCGCGCCGTGCCCACCAGGAGCGCGCCGTGGAGCACCGAGGCGGTCCCGTAGAGCACCGGCAGCAGGCCGAAGCCGCTGTCGACCGCGAAGGGCAGCGTCCAGTGGGCGCCTCGCGGCTGGCTCCCCAGCGCATGGAGCGCCTGCACCACCCCCTCTTCCCAGCCAGAAACCGGGCCAAACTGGGCGTCCGTCACCGTCATCACCACCGCCAGCAACCAGCCGCCGAAGAGCAGCTGCGCCAGCCCCGTCCCCCAGGCCACCGGCGCGGCCCCGGGCCCCTGGCGCAGCAGCCGGATCCCCGCCACCGTCGCCGCCATCGCCAGCGCCAGGCTCGGTAGCCCCACCACCCAGGCCCCCGCCCACTGGCTCATCACCCCCAGCATCACCGGCATCGTCAGCAGGAGCCCCAGCACCGCGAACAGGAAGCTCAGCGCGATCGCCCCCCGCGCATGCACCGGGAGCTCGAAGGGCTCCGCGACCTGGGCCTGGTGGCCCCGGTAAGGGCCTGCGCCCATCTCAATGTCTCGAACCACTCGGAAGGTGCGCTCACCCTCGGCGCTCAACGTCTGGTAGAGCACCGTCGGGATAACCAGCAGCAGCACCAGGATCACAAGAAAGGCCAGCTCGATCATGGTCTGCCGAGTGTAGCCCAGCAGACCGCCTCAGGCCCGCCCTCAAC
>JALOQB010000061.1 GCA_025453595.1 Polyangiaceae bacterium | reverse complement strand
CCGACCGGCTCCCCGCCGCGCCTTACCATCGCATCGTGTCCATGGGGGTCTGCTGGTTCGACGCCTCCCACACCGTGATCCGCTTCGGTATCGTCGGAGAGGGCAAGGATGAAGAGGGGACGCTCCTGGATTTTGTCCGGTTTTTTGAGCACAAAAAGCCCGTCGTCGTCTCCTGGAACGGGCGCTCCTTCGAGATGCCGGTCATCGCGGCGCGCTGCTTCAAGTACGGCATCCCCTTCGCCCATTACTACGAGGAGCGGAGCCTCCATTACCGGTACAGCACCGACGGCCACCTCGACCTGATGGATTTCCTCTCCGACTTCGGCGCCTCCCACCCCGCCCGCCTGGACACCGCCTCGCGCCTGATCGGGCTCCCCGGCAAGATGGGCGTCGAGGGCAAGGACGTGGGCCCGCTGGTCCACGCCGGCAGGCTCGCCGAGGTCCAGGCCTACTGCCTCTCTGACGTCATCCAGATCGCCGCCCTCTTCCTCCGGACCCAGCTCGCCCGCGGCATCCTCGACCTCGCCGCCTACCGCCGCGCCATGTCCGAGCTGCTGCGCCAGGCTGACCAGGATGCCCGCATCGCCCACGTCATGAGCGCCGTCGATCGCCCCACCGTGCTCCTCGAAGGCAAGGGCACCTCTACCCCCTGAAGCTCGCCACTCACCTGCTTTTTTATCAGCACACACCCGGGGAAAACAAGCTGAGCAATGCTTTGATTCTTTGCTTAGTTGCTCTCCTCGCGGCGCCCGCGAATCTCTACCCGGGCCCGTGCAGGAGCACCCATGAAGGCTGACCCGATCGACGCTCACGGAGGGGTGCGCCTTGCGCGCGCGCTCCTCGCTTGCCTGGAGGTGCAGGCAAAGGTCATCCCGGACCCCTCGCTGCCCCTGGATCACTGCGGCCTCCCTCGCTCGCTGGCCTCCAGGCTCTTTGCCCCCCGCCTGGCCTCTGCAGCTCCCCTCGATGCGTCCCTCGCCCCGGTGCTGCTCTCGCGGAGAAACCCCCCCGATCTTCGCGCCATCCAGGCCTTTTTCCCCCGGCTCCGGGAGGGATCTGCGCTGCACCTGGCCCCCGCCGCCATGCAGCGAATCCGGGTCACCCCCGGGGCCTTTGTCCGCATCCGGGCGCCCTTTTCCTCCAGGGCGACGCAGGACGCCCGGCAGCTCCTCGCGGATCCGGCCGCGCTCTCCTCGGTCGATGGACGCCCCGCCCTGCTTCTCTCCGAGGACGCGCGGCTCGGGCTCGCCCACCTCTGCTGGTTTGAGCCCCAGGCCCCCGGAGGCCTGGAAATCCCCCTGAACCCCTCCGACGCCTGGCCTCATGGCCTTGGCCTCCCCGTTCCTCCAGATCCATCGCTCCCCTGGTACCCGTGGCGCTGGAACGCGCTGGGGCCCGAGGTGATCCAGGGCCTGCTCCGGTGGCAACTGGTCCGCGGGCATGGGCTGCGTGGTGTCTACCCTTCCGCCGCCGAGGCGCTGGAGAGCCTGCAACGTGGCGAGGTCTCGCCCCATGCGCTTGTTGTCGTTCGCTCCGGAGGCCCCTGGTTCGCCACAACCCCGGGGCAGCTCTCGGTGGCCCAGGCTCTCGGTGTCCCCGCCCCGGAGCTGGAGCCGCTCGGAGAGTTCTCCTTGCGCCCCCTGCGCGCCCTGGCCGCCGCGCTGGCGTCGCGGAGGATCGACCGGACCGCGGCCTCCGAGCGGCTGGAACGCCTGGGCCTCGACGCCGTCACCCGCGCCGGCTTCAGCCTCTGCTCCGACTCCTTCCGGGCTCCCCCCGCACGCCCGCAGATCTTCCGGGAGCTGTTCGCTCGCATCCTGGAGGTCGAGCACATCCACCGCGAGGGGCTCACGACCGACGGAGAACGCTACTGCAAGATCATCGATCTGTGGTCCGAGGCCCAGTCTCGTTGCAGCACCTCCGCCCCCCACCCGGACTGGACCACGCGGCCCCTCTCCCTGCTCCTCAGGGCCGGCCTGGTCGAGCGCGCGAGTCTACAGAAGATCCATACGATGGTCGGCCTCCATGGGAAGCCGAGCGGAGAGATCATCGAGGTCGGGTGCGAGCGCGGGTGGGCAGATGGTTTGAGGCCACACGATTACGTGAAGAGCTGCGCCGAGAACCGCTGCGCCCGGGTCGCGAGGCTGCTCTGGAGGTGGCGACGCGGCAGCCTGTGGGGGGCGCTGGTCCGGTCGCTGGGCCCGGTGAAGGTGGTCGAGGAGGACTGCGGGAGCCCCGGTTCGATGGCCGTCGAGGCCCTCCGGATCGACCCCTGGAACGAGCTGATCTCCCTGCAAGATCGCCTGGAAGGGCGCACCCTGGTCGTGGAACCGAGGGAAGGGCGAGGGGCCCGGATCCGCTCCCCCCTCACCTGCGAGGCCCGGGGCGGCGTCTGCGTGGCCTGCCACGGCGCAGGGCCGGGCAGGCGAGGGGCCCCGGCTCCAGGGGATGCGGTCGGGCTCTGGGCCGCGGACGCGGTGGCGTCTCGGGCGCACCGGTTCGCCTCCCGCGTGTTCCACCCCGTGGGGCGAGAATTCCCCGGAGGATTCCCCGAACTGCAGAGCCTCCTGATGCTGCGGCAACCTCCCTACCGGGGGCGCTTCACCGGGCGGTACGGCGCATCGGAGCTGCCGTGTGAGCTCGACGTTGCCCGCCGGGCGCAGCTGGTTTCGCGGGGAGAGATGGCGGTCTGGCTCGTGGATGAGATCCTGGCTTTTTTCGCGTTTCAGGGGCTCTTTCTGGCGCCTGTTCATGCCGAGCTGGTGGCGGCTCAGATGCTGGATTTTGTCCGGATCGTCCAGCCCGGCGATGCGCTCTGGGGCGCGGGTCAGGTGGTCCGGAGGTCGCTCTTTTTCCGCGCCAACGCGGCGCTGACGCGCGGAGGGGGGCGACCTGCCCTCGCGGAGCCGGCGGTGGTGGGGGTCGGGCAGCGGTGCCACCGGCAACCCCGCTGAGCTCACCGTTCGCCCGCCGGTCTCGCCGGTTCAGGCGCCGAGCTGGTCGCCGAGCTGCACGGCGCGGCCCCGCAGCAGCTCGTCCGCGGGGAGCGCTTTTTTCCCTTCGAGCTGCGCCCGCGCCACATCGAGGACGCCCTCGCCGCAGGCGACCCAGAGGCGACCCCGGGGGGCCTCGAGCACGAGGCCCGGCGCCCCGGTGAGCCCGGGTTCCACGAGCACCTGGGCCTCGATGAGCTTGAGGGTCTTGCCGCGGACGGTGGTGTAGGCGCCGGGCCAGGGGTGGAAGCCCCGGATCTGATCCCGGATGGAGCGGGCGCTCAGGGACCAGTCGACGCGCCCGTGCTCCTTGGTGAGGATGGGGGCGTGGGAGGCGGCTGCGTGATCCTGGGGGATGGGGGTGAGCTTGCCGTCGAGCGCGTCCATCACGTCGGTGCGGATCACCTCTGCTGCCAGCTCGGCCATGCGCGCGGAGAGCAGGTCGGCGGTCTCGTCGGGGCCGATGGGGATGCGCCGGGTGGCGAGGACCGGGCCGGTGTCGATGCCCTCATCCATCTGCATCAGGCAGATGCCTGTCTCGGTCTCCCCGCGGACGATGCACCACTGGATCGGCGCGGCGCCGCGGTACCGGGGCAGCAGCGAGGCGTGGAGGTTGAGGCACCCGAGGCGGGGGGTGTCGAGGACCTCGCGGGTGAGGATCCGGCCGTAGGCGAGGACGATCGCGGCGTCGGCGCGCTGCTCCCGGACCCAGGCCGCGAAGTCGGGGGTCTTGACCTTGGTGGGCTGGTGCACCGGGAGGCCCAGCTCGACGGCGACCCGCTTGGTGGGAGGGGGCTGCGGCGTCGGGTCGCGGCCCGCGGGTTTGTCCGGCTGGCAGACGACGGCCACCACCTCGGTGCACGCGTGGAGGGCGCGCAGCGCGGGGACGGCGATGTCAGGGGTCCCAAAGAAGATCGTGCGGGGTCGGGTCAAGGGGCAGACTCTTTCGTGGCCTCGGAGGAGGCGTCCTGGCAGCAGCGAAACCCTACCTCATAGAAGCGAAACTGGGTGGGCTCGTGGGCGTCGTTGGTGCCGCGGCATCCGGTCCAGGGTTTCGCCCAGAAGCCGCCCATCAGCACCCCCCGGAACTTCCGGGGGCGGCTCGACGTGACCCACTCCTCGACGTTGCCCGTGAGATCGTGGACCCCGTGGGGCGAGCGGCAGCGCTCGTATTCGCCGGACGTCGCCCCCTGCCAGAGCCGCTCGACCTCCTTGCGCCCGTCCTCGCCGCCGGCTTGCAGCTTCTTCTCGTCGAACGCGCGCCACGCCTTGTCGCTGTTGCACACCGTCCTGTCGATCTGCCACCCGTAGACCCAGGGGCGCTCGTCGCCGGACTCGCAGGCGGTCTCCCACTCGTGCTCGCTGCAGAGCCGCTTGCCCCGGGCCTCGCACCACCGGGTCGCCTCCGGGAAGGAGCGCATCACCAGCGGCTTCTTGCCCTTCTGGTTCGGCGCCTCGTACACATCCATGCAGAAGCTCATCGGGGTGGGCGCGCCGTGCGCCACCGTCACCCCCGGCTGGTAGGCCCAGCACCGCTTGATGTCCTTCTTCCACTCGACGCAGATGTGCTCCACGTCGTCGAAGTGACGGCCCTCGACCAGACGCATGTCCGCCGGGCACCGGGGGCTCGGCCCCGGGTCTGCTGGCGGCGCGTACGTCACACGCGGCGGCGCCGCCCCGAGCAGCGGGGTGAAGAGCAGCGCGAGGGCAAAAAGCGTCGGGAGCGAGGCCAAGCGCCACCGGCATAGCGCGGCCCGGCCCTGGCGCAAAAGATTACAGCCGCAGCCGGGTACGCTACCATCCGCGCTCATGCAAAAAGGCGGAAGCGCGCTGCTCCTCGTGGGCGCCCTCGGGCTGCTGGTCATGCCGGCCCTGGCCGAGAAATCCAGGGATGAAAAGAAGGGAGAAAAGCAGGAAAAACCCGTCGTTCTCCACGTCGGTGACTCCTTCGTTGGATCCGGCTTTGCGCAGGGCCTCAAGCCTCGCTTCGAGGCCCTCGGCGCGCGCTACGTCTCCATCTCCCAGACCAGCGGCTACACCACCACGCTCCCCAGGCAGATCGGCCTCGAGGAGAAGATGAAGAACCTCAAGCCCGCCCTGGTCATCCTCACCATCGGCGCCAACGAGATGGCCATGCCGGTCCCCGAGGATCACGCCCACGCCGCCAGGAACCTCACCCGCATCATCTCCCAGGCCCCCTGCATCTGGGCCCTCCCCCCGCGCTGGACCGACAAGGAGACCGGCTTCCGCAAGATCATGGAGCGCGAGGCCCCGCCTTGCCGCGTCCACGATCCAGAGGAGATCGCCGCCCAGATCCCCCGGCTCGCCGACAAGATTCACCCCACCCTCAAGGGCGGTCAGCTCTGGGCTGACCACTTCTGGGCCTGGATGACCCGCGACAAACCCGAGGGCTGGAAGCCCTGGGAGGAGCCCCGCCCCGCCGCCTCCGCCTCCGCCTCCGCCGGGCGAGGCTCCCCGTGAGCCACCGCAGCCGCCGCGCTGCCCTGCTGGTGCTTGCCTCCGCCGCCCTCGCCGCCGGCGCCTGCGAGAAGAAGAAGCAGGCCCCCCCCTCCAACCAGTACCAGGCAGGTTCCATCATCATCAACCTGCCCCCTTCCGTCCAGATCCCGGCCCCTCAGGGCCGCCAGGATGCACCCACCGTCGGCCTCCAGAAGTGCAACTTCGTCGTCGATCGCCAGATCACCTTCATGACCCAGGCCAAGCCTCATCTTCGCGGCGCCGCCGTCGAGATCAAGCCCAACCTCATGCAGGAGTGCATGAGCAAATGGACCCAGGAGCAGTACGACTGCATGGTCGCCTCCCGCTCCTTCGAGGAGATGGTCTACTGCAAGCGCTTCCAGCGCCCTTGATGACCCCTCGATTGTAGATAACTTCTCTACTCCTGGCGCCCCCTCCCACGACGCCATCCCCCCTGGGATCTCGACGGGTTTGTGTGCTAGGAAAGGGCCCGGATGTCCCGCGCCCTCGTCCCCCCCGCGCTCCTCGCCGGCCCGCTGCTGGTCGGCGTGCTGGCGCTGGCCCGGGCGACCGGGAGCGCCCCCGGCAGGCCGCTGGTGCCTGGGGCGAGCGCGGCGCCGGTGCTCGAGCCTTCCGGGGGGCCGCTGGCCTTGCCGCCACCGCCACCGCTCTCGTCCTCCAGCGGCCCCTTGCCGCCCCCCTCGGACCCGCGGGACCTGCTCTTTTACGTCAACCGCTGGCGCTCGATCCCCGGCGATTTCCCCCTCGATGCCCGCTCCTCCTGGACCCCTTGCCTGGGGCCTCTCCCGCGGGGGGTGGCGCCGCGGGTCGACGGCTTTGTCTGCCTGCCCCGGTCGTACAGCCTGCGGACCGCCGAGGCCCTGCGCGAGGTCGCCTGGGACGCCGCCGCGCCCCCGCTGCCGCGGACGCATGACGGGCTCCCGGTGGGGCACCGCGGTCGCGTCGGCGTCAAGGCGCTGATCGACGCGGCGCAGGGGCAAGGGCACGAGCTGCGTGTGCGCAGCGGGTTCCGGCCTCACGCGAGCCAGGCGGCGATCTTCCGGTCGTGGGTGCAGCAGCAGCGGGCCCTGGGCTACCCCGAGCGCGAGGCCGAGCGACGGGCCGAGGCATCCTCGGCTCACCC
Organism: Polyangiaceae bacterium; assembly: GCA_025453595.1. Classification (GTDB taxonomy): domain Bacteria; phylum Myxococcota_A; class Polyangia; order Polyangiales; family Polyangiaceae; genus JANWXX01. The sequence continues at coordinate 17,687 of JALOQB010000061.1, read as the reverse complement.
CGGCCACTCGGAGCACCAGCTCGGCACCACCGTCGACCTGGTGTACCGCGAGCCCGACGGTCTGTTCTACGAGGGGTGGGACGCGGAGCGCATCGCCCGGAGCGCGCCCATGCGCTGGGTCCACCGGAACGCGCACCGCTTCGGTCTGGTGGTCTCCTACGAGCGCGAGGCCCGGGACGTCACCCAGTACGTGTGGGAGCCCTGGCATCTGCGCTTCGTCGGGGTCGAGGTGGCCGACGAGCTGCACCGGAAGGGGCTATCGCTGGAGGGGTGGCTGCAGGAGCGCCACGGCATCAAACCCCCGGCCTACACCTTCCCCTGAGGGGTTCAGCGCCGCCCCTCCTGGAGCCGGGACTCGACGCGGTTTCTCCCCCCGCGCTTGGCCTTGTAGAGGAACTGGTCAGCGGCCTCGATCAGCTCTTCGGTGCTGTGGAACTCGGTGCCGGTGAAGGTGGCGACGCCGAAGCTGGAGGTGACCGGGATGCGCTGCCCGGCGGTCGCGAACTCGGCCACCTGGATCATGTGACGGATGCGCTCGGCGCAGGCGACGCCCTGGCTCTCCGAGGTGTCCCGGAGGAGCAAGGCGAACTCTTCGCCGCCGTAGCGGGTGAGGGCGTCTTCGGCCCGGATGCAGTCGTTCACGATCGTCGCCAGCTTGGAGAGCACGTAGTCGCCGACCGGGTGCCCGAACCGATCGTTGATGTGCTTGAAGTGATCGATGTCGAACATGACCAGCGTGAGCGGCGTGTGCTGGCGCGTGGCGTGCGCGAACTCCCTCTTGATGGCCTCGCTGAAGTACTTCTTGTTGTAAGCCTTCGTCAGCGCGTCTCTCGTGGCCGAGTCGTAGAGGTTCTTCTGTAGTTCTTCCTCGAGGGCATCCCGGTACGAAAACTTCAGGATGGTCGTGCTGCCGATCTGGATCGTGTCCCCGTCCCGCAGCAGGTGGGTCCGGATGCGCATCCCGTTGTGGTAGGTGCCGTTGGTCGACCCCAGATCGACCACCTCCACCGCGCCATCCTGCAGCACCCGCACCTGCGCATGGCGCCGCGAGACCCCATCGTCGTCGAGGTAAATATCCGCGGTGGTTGTCCGCCCGATGATCATCTCGCCCCGGAGCTTGAACATCTTCCCCGCCGAGGACTGGCCGCTCACCACCAGGAAGGTGGGGCTCATCTGGAACCTCTCCCGGAGGGCGGCGGGTATGTTTAGATCCCCGACGATGGTCGCTTCGTCTTCGTTCCGCGGACACATTCTCTTCAAGTAAAGAGAACCCGCCTCCCTCCGTCAAGGCAGGCTGAACATGGCCATCGATACGTGATAACGTGGGGAATCATGCGCACCTGGGCCCCCCGCCTTTCTGCCCTTGGTCTTGCCTCCTGGGCGGTTCTGCTCGTTGTTGCATCCTGCGCCACCGAGAGTGAAACCCCTTCTTCCTCGGTGATTGTGCGTCCTGGCCCCACGGGTGAGGGGGGCTCGACCGCGGAGGGCGGGGCCTCCGGCGGGGGAGGTGAGCAGGGTGGCGTCTCCGGCGGTGGCAACGGACCCGCCGGGCAGGGGGGCGAGCCCGCCGGGCAGGGCGGCGTTTCTGCAGGTGGTGCCCCCGCTGGCTCCGGCGGTGGAGGACAGGACCCCGGCGGTAGCGCCGGTTCTCCCGCCGGTCAGGCCGGCAACGAGCCCGGCGGAAACGCAGGCAACCCCTCGGCTTCCCTCGTGTTTGTTTCCCCACAAGAGGGTCAGACCTTCCAGCAAGCGGGCTCCCCCGCGGAGGCGCTGATCCCCTTTTCTGTCGAGGGATCCCCGGACATCACCCGGGTCGAGTATCGGATTGAGAACGGCGACCTGATGGCCAGCAAGACCAATGGTCCTAGCTTTGCCCACACGCACTCCTTCAAGATCGCCGGGGAGCGCTGGGTCGAGGCTCTTGGCTTCGGGAGCGATGGGGCGCAGCTCACTTCGACCAAGGTGTCGTTCACGGTCAAGGCCCCCAGCCTCGGGGGGTGCCTCGATGAGCTGACCAGCCTGGGCGTGCCCTTCGTCACCACCAAGGCCAAGGGGGTCGTCGATGCCGTGCGGATCCAGGGGCCCATCAACGGCGTCTCGTTCACCAGCGGCCTCAAGGAGACACCCTCCGGGGACCCGATGGCCTGCGAGTTCGTCAAGACCCTCTGGGCCTTCGCCGAGATCGTCAAGGCCGAGGGGTTCAACCGGGTCGGGACCCTGGGCTCCTACTGCTACCGCTGCTGCTGCTCCTGGAGCGAGACCAACTACTGCCGCGGCCCCGACGACCCCGAGCCAGACTGCAGCGCCAACGGGTACTCGAACCACTCCTGGGGTCGAGCCGTCGACGTGCGCTACCTGGCTCGACCCGATGGCACCACCTTCGACATCAACAACCCCGCCCACTTCGTCGCCTACGGCGGCTCGGACACCTGCGGCGCAGGCATCGCCAAGCAGAGCGGCGTGAGCCTCTCGCTCTACCGGATCGCCTGCGAGGCCCACAAGAAGAAGGTCTTCAGCACCATCTTGACCCCGAACCACAACGCGGCTCACCGCAACCACTTCCACATGGACACCGGCAAGGCCGGGCCCGCCACCGGCGCCGTCGCCAAGCTCCTCCCCGATCCGATGTCCTTCGTCATCGACAGCGGCGAGCACGAGGATCATTGCGGCCCGTGATGCGCGTCCTCATCGCAGGCTGCGGCTACGTCGGCATGAACCTCGCGGGGCGCCTCGCCGCCGCGGGCCACCAGGTCTGGGCCGGGCGACGGCGTCCCGAGGGCCTGCCGCCCGGCGTCACCCCCTGGCCCCTCGACCTCACCCATAGAGAACTTCCGGTCCCCCCGGACGCCACCCACCTGGTGTTCGCCGCGGCCCCCGATGAGGGCTCGGAAGAGGCGTACCGCCGCATCTACCTCGAAGGTCTCACCCACGTCCTCGGCGCCCTGCGCGCGGCAGGGGCCCCCTTGGAGCGGGTCGTCTTCGTCTCGAGCACCAGCGTCTTCGCCGAGCAGTCCGGGGGGGACGTGGACGAAGACTCGCCCACCGCGACCGACGTCAAGAGCGCCCTCTTGCTCGAAGCCGAGAGGCTCACCCTCGCCCACCCGGGGGGCATCATCGCCCGCCTCTCGGGCATCTACGGCCCCGGGCGCGAGCGGATGATCCGCATGGTGCGCGAGGGGGCCGCCCGGCGCTCCACCCCGTCCCCCATCGGCAACCGCATCCACCGCGACGACGCCGCGGCGATGATCGAGCACCTGCTCCATCTGCCAGATCCCGCGCGATGCTACCTGGGCGTCGACGACGCCCCCGTGCCGCTCTCCGAGGTCTACGAGTGGCTTGCCGAGCGCCTCGGCGTGCCGCCCCCGCCTCTCTCGTCCGAGCCCGACGCCCGCGGCCGAGGGGCCTTCAAGCGGTGCCTCAACGCCCGCCTCAAGGCCAGCGGCTACCGCCTCCTGTTCCCCACCTACCGCGAGGGGTACGGCGCGATGCTCCAGGGTACCTGACGGCGGCTCCCTCGATCTGTTCGTGGTTGAGTTCCTCGCCGGCCACGGATCTCATCGAGGGGCCATGCTGCTCTACACGACCCTCGCCTCCTGGTACCCGCTGCTGACGCCCCTCGAAAATTACGAGGAGGAAGCCGCGACCTTCCGCAAGATCTTCCTCGATGCGCTGGGGGAGCGACCCCAGGGGCACCGCTGGTCCCTGCTGGAACTGGGCGCCGGGGCCGGCCACAATACCCACTTCTTCCAGGAAGATTTTGCCCTCGTCCTCACGGACCTCTCGCCAGAGATGCTCCGGCTCGCGGCCCAGAGCTGCCCTGACGCCCGGCTGGTTCAGGGGGACATGCGCTCTCTTCGCCTTGAAACAACCTTCGACGCCGTCTTCGTCCACGATGCGGTCTCGTACCTGCGGCGCCCCGAGGAGCTGGACGCCATGCTCGCGACGGCCGCCGCGCACCTGCGGCCGGGGGGGGTGCTGGTGGTCGCGCCCGACTACGTGGCCGAGACCTTCGCCCCCGAGTACGAGGAAGACAGCGTCGACGAGGGAGAGCGCTCCTTTCGCTACCATGCCTGGGTCAACCCGGCCGATGACGAGGGCTACAGCGTCGATTACGTCTACATCACCAGGGCCGGCGACCAGCCTCCGCAGGTCCACCAGGAGCGCCACCTCGAAGGCCTGTTCTCCCGAGCGTCCTGGGAGCAGGCGCTCCGCCGTGCCGGGTTCTCACGCCTACCCCCGCACCACTGGCGCCACTCCGAGGTGGATCGAGATCTGGATATTTTTGTCGCTCGTCACGGAGGGAAATGAGACCCGATTGCATGTGACAGGATCCCGGGAAAGCGCTGGACGAGGGGGATCCGGGGCTCCCAGAATGGGCGACCGTGGCGCGGCGCCGAAGGGCGCGAGCAACGGCCATGCGAGAGGGAGATTTCGATGAAGACACGAGCAGCGATCGCGGTGAAGGCAGGGGCTCCTCTGGAGGTGGTCGACGTGGAGCTGGAGGGGCCGAAGGCCGGGGAGGTGCTGGTCGAGCTCAGGGCGACGGGGATCTGCCACACCGATGATTTCACGCTGTCCGGCTCCGACCCAGAGGGGCTCTTCCCTGCGATCCTGGGCCACGAGGGGGCCGGTGTGGTGGTGGACGTGGGGCCCGGGGTCACCTCGGTGAAGAAGGGGGATCACGTGATCCCGCTGTACACACCCGAGTGCCGCGGCTGCAAATCGTGCCTGAGCCGCAAGACCAACCTGTGCACGGCGATCCGGGCCACCCAGGGCAAGGGGATGATGCCGGACGGGACCAGCCGCTTCTCCCTCGACGGGAAGCCCATCCATCACTACATGGGCTGCTCGACCTTCTCGAACCACACGGTCCTGCCCGAGATCGCCCTGGCGAAGATCCGCCCCGACGCGCCCTTCGACAAGGTCTGTTACATCGGCTGCGGCGTCACCACCGGCGTCGGCGCGGTCATCTACACGGCCAAGGTCGAGGCCGGCGCGAACGTCGTGGTCTTCGGCATCGGCGGCATCGGGCTCAACGTCATCCAGGCGGCGAAGATGGTCGGCGCCGACAGGATCATCGCCGTCGACATCAACCCGAACCGGGAGGCGATGGCCCGCGAGTTCGGCGCGACGCACTTCGTCAACCCGCGGGACATGCCCGAGGCCGACCTGGTGCCTTACCTGGTGAGCCTCACCGACGGCGGCGCCGACTACACCTTCGAGTGCGTCGGCAACGTCAAGGTGATGCGCCAGGCCCTCGAGTGCTGCCACCGGGGCTGGGGCGTCAGCGTCATCGTCGGCGTGGCCGGCGCTGGCCAGGAGATCAGCACGCGCCCCTTCCAGCTCGTCACCGGCCGCGTCTGGAAGGGCACGGCCTTCGGCGGCGCCCGCGGGCGCACCGATGTCCCCCGGATCGTCGACTGGTACATGGAGAAGAAGATCCGCATCGATGAGCTTGTCACCCACCAGCTCCCTCTCGATCGGATCAACGAGGGCTTCGAGCTGATGCGCCGCGGTGAGTCCATCCGTGGCGTCGTGGTCTACGGCTGAACGGCACCATGACTGCCCTCGAAACGCTCTCCGAGTCCTCCTGTTTTGGCGGCGTCCAGGGGTTCTATCGCGGTGCCTCCGCGGCGACCCGGGGGCCCATGCGCTTCGGGCTCTTCCGCCCCGAGGCCTCCCTCCGCGGCGCTCGCGTTCCCCTGGTCGTCTACCTCGCGGGCCTGACCTGCAACGAGGAGACCGGCGCCATCAAGGCCGGCGCCCAGCGCCTCTGCGCCGAGCATGGACTGGCGCTCCTCACCCCCGACACCAGCCCCCGCGAGCCCCGCTTCCCGGGGGACGACGCCTCCTGGGATTTCGGCCTCGGCGCTGGCTTCTACGTCGACGCCACCGAAGACCCCTGGGCCGGCGCTTACCGCATGTTCACCCATGTCACCGCCGAGCTCCCGGACTGGCTCGCCTCCTTCTCCATCGACACCGCCCGCCAGGCCATCACCGGCCACTCCATGGGCGGCCACGGCGCTCTCGTCTGTGCTCTCCGGCTCCCCTCCCGCTACCGCGCCGTCTCGGCCTTCGCTCCCATCACCAACCCCTCCGCCGTCCCCTGGGGGCAGAAGGCCTTCTCCCGTTACCTGGGCCAGGATCCCCGCGCCTGGGCCGGCTACGACGCCTCCGCCCTCCTTGCCCAGGGGCCTTTCCCCGGCACCATCCTCATCGACCAGGGCCTCTCCGATAAATTCCTCGAACGCGAGCTCTCCAGCGAGGCCTTCGAGCGCGCCGCCGAGGCCGTCAAGCAGCCGCTCCTCCTGCGGAAGCACCCGGGTTACGACCACTCCTACTGGTTCGTCTCCTCCTTCATGCCCGAGCACCTGCGCCACCTCGCCCAGGGGCTCGGTGTCATCTGATACCCATGTGACGTTCGTCGCTTCTCCTGCAGGGTCCCGGCGCGATGCCGGAGCTACGAAGCGGTGAGGTGATCGACGGCATCGAGGCCGAGCTCGAGCTGGCGAAGAAGCCGGTGGGGGTGACGATCGTGGGGTCCACGAGGGAGGGCTCGGGGGTGCTCCGGGTGAGCGTGGAGGCGCCCAGGCCGCTGGACGAGGGGCTGGAGGGGGCCCGGGCCTGGTGGCCTCGCCCGGGCCAGCGCGGGGGCAGCGCCGAGGTGCTGAGCGTGAGCGCGGAGCGGGAGCAGATCGATCTCTGGCAGCCCAGCGCGCCGCTGCCTGCGGCGGGATCGGTGCTCTTTCTGTACCCGCCGCTGTACCTCGAGGGGCTGCGTCGTGCCTGGCAGGACCCGGCCTGGGTGCGCGAGATCGAGGGGTTCGTGGGGGCGATGGGGCAGGCGCGTCCGCTGGAGCTCGACGGCGGGGCGTTCTCGAAGCTGCGAGCGAGGCAGCGGGAGGCGTTTTCGCTCCCCGGGTACGTCGCCTCCTTCCTGCATGGCCCCCCGGGGACCGGGAAGACCACGACGCTGGGGGCGGTGGTGGCGGCGGCGCTGAAGCAGCACCCTGACGCACGGATCTTGCTGCTATCGACGACCAACATGGCGGTGGACGAGGCCCTGTTCAGCGTGGATCGAGGGCTGGGGCACCTGGGGGTGGCGGAGCGCGACCGCGGGTGCCAGCGGATCGGTCTGCGCTTCGAGGGAGAGCGCTACCTGAAGAGCCCGCACCTGCTGCCCCCGGTCGATCGAGGGCTGCTGCGGCGCCGCGCGGAGCTGGAGCGGAGCAGGCCGCCGAGCGAGGACGCGGGGGCCTATGCGGCCTGGAAGCTGGCGATGGAGGACGTGCGGCGAGGGCTGCGCCAGCACCTGATCCGCATCGCGCGGGAGGCGCGGCTGCTGGCGATGACGACGACCCACGCGGCGCTGGTGCTGGACGCGCTGCGGGAGGCCGGGCGCCACGACCTGCTGGTGCTCGACGAGGCGAGCCAGGTGAGCCAGGCCCACGCCCTGGGGCTGGCGCCGCTGGCCGGGCGCTCGCTCTACGCCGGGGATCCGAGGCAGCTCGGGCCGGTGGTCCAGAGCGAGCACCCGATGGCGCAGCGGTGGCTGCGAGGATCGATGTTTCGCTGGGCCGAGGAGGGGCCGCGTTCGGTCTTCCTCGACGAGCAATCCCGGATGGCGCCGCCGATCTGTGCCCTGGTGAGCAACGTGTTTTACCACGGCAAACTCCGGGTCGCGGCCGACGCGCAGGGGGCACCGCGGTGGCACGAGCAGCGGGCGCTCCGGGGCGAGGGCGAGCTGGCCAGGCCCTTCGTCGTGGTCCCGGTCGAGGAGGGCCCGTCGCGGCCGGCCGAGGGCAGGGGCTCGGCCTCCCGGGAAGGCTCCGCGGTGCAGCTGGTGACCTGGGTCCAGCGGCTGCTGGCGACCGGCCAGGACCCCTCCGAGTTCCTGGTGCTTACCCCCTTCCGCGCCCAGCGCGCCCTGATCTCGTCGATCCTGGCGGCGAGGGGGCTGGGCGGGGTGCAGGTGTCCACGGTGCACCGCGCCCAGGGCCGCGAGCGCCACACGGTGCTGTACGATCCCGCGGACGGCGCCTCGCCTTTTCTCCAGGGAGAAGAGGCCGAGCGGCTGCTCAACGTGGCCCTCAGCAGGGCCCAGGCCAGGCTGGTGCTGTTCCTGTCGCGCCGCGATCGCGCCTCCAACCCGCTCCTGGAGCGCGTCGCCTCCGTCGAGCGCCACGCGGCGACCAGACCCGCGCTGAGCCTCCTCGCGGCCCTGGAGCTCCCCGGGTTCCCCGGGCGATGCCTGGGGCTGGTGGTCGAGCACCGGGGCCTGCGGCTCAAGATCACCGCAGCGGAGGCAGGGCGGCTGCGGTGCCTGGACCTGGACGGGGGAGGGGAGCGCACCTTTGACCTGGCGGTGCTACGGGGGCGACCCCGGACCTGAGCGGGCCCGTTTGGTTGCAGGATCGTGACGTTCTCGGGAGCACTGCGCGCCGGTGGTCGAAGGGTGATAAGGTGCGCCCCGTGCGTTTCCCCGGACGTCGCAAACACAAGCATTATTTCCCCGTTCATGCCCGTGATCCGCTGCTCCAGCACGCCGGGATCGAGCCCCCGAGAGAGAAGATGCATGTGGTGGGCATCGACCAGACCCTCGTCGACATCGACGCCCGTGTCCCGGAAGAGCTCCTGGTTCGTTACGGTCTTCCCAAGGGGGGGTCGACGATCATCGAGAGTGATGTGGCGGCCGAGCTCTACGCCGAGCTGCTGGCCGAGCGGCTGATCTCGTACGAATTCGCCGGAGGCACCGTCGGGAACACGCTGCACAACTACTCGCTCCTGGCCGACGACCCCTCGATCTTGCTGGGGGTCATGAGCGAGAACATCCGCCTCGGCACCTCGGGGTACCGCTACCTCTCCAACACGTCGAGCCGCGTGAACCTCGATCACCTGCAGCCGGTGGACGGGCCCATCGGGCGCTGCTTCGCCCTCGTCACCCCGGACGGGGAGCGGAGCTTCGCCATCAGCGCGGGCTCGATGAACCAGCTGCGCCCCGAGAGCATCCCGCCCCAGGTCTTCGACAACGCCTCGGCGCTGGTGCTATCGGCCTACCTGCTCCGGTGCAAACCCGGCGAGCCCATGCCAGACGCCACCCTGCGCGCCATCGAGCTCGCCAAGGAGCACGGCGTGCCCGTCGTGCTCACCCTCGGGACGCGCTTTGTGATCGAGGAGCGGCCCGCGTTCTGGCGCGAGTTCATCTCACGCCACGTGGACGTTCTGGCCATGAACGAGGAGGAGGGCGAGGCGCTCACCGGCGCCTCCGAGCCTCTGATCGCCTGCGATCGAGCCCTTGAATTCACGAGCCTGGTCCTGTGCACCGCGGGCCCGGTGGGCCTCTACCTCGCAGGCTTCACCGACGACGAGGTGAAGCGCGCCACCCGGTACCCGCTGCTCCCGGGGGCCATTCCCGAGTTCAACCGTCACGAATTCAGCCGCCCGATTCTTCGTTCCAGGTGCCAGAACCCGGTCCGGGTCTATGCGCATATCGCCCCTTACCACGGCGGTCCCACCAAGATCACCAGCACCAACGGCGCCGGCGACGCGGCCCTCTCGGCCCTGCTCCACGACATGTCGGCCAACCGCTACCACCGGGCGACGGTCCCCAATTCCGCCAAGCATGTCCGCGATTTTCTCACCTACTCCTCGATGAGCCAGGTCTGTCGCTACGCCAACCGCGTGAGCTACGAGGTCCTGGTCCAGGCTTCCCCTCGCCTCACCCGGGGCCTCCCCGAGCGCGAAGAGGGCCTGGATGACGAGAAATACTGGGCCATGTGATCGCCTCCGTGGCAACACCCCACCGAAAAATCCTCCCGACATAGCGCCATGGCGACCAGCAAGAACTCCGCGAAGTCAAAGCTTCCTGCCGAGAAAAAAACCGTGAAGAAGGCCCCTGCGAAGAAGGCCCCTGCGAAGAAACCGACGGGTTCCACCTCCGGCGCCGCGGGGGTATCGAGCGCGAAGAAGACCCCGGGCCTCACCCGGGCAGAGCGCAAGGTGGTCCTGGAGCACCTGAACGAGATTGCCCCGGATACCTTCGATGAGGGCGAGCTTGGCCCCTGGTCTTTTGAGGATATCTCCGTTGTGAACGGAGAATTCCGTGTCGCTGCCAGCAACAGGGACGGAGAAACTGCCCTCTGGTTCAAGCATCCAGGGCCTGTGCTCGGCGGCCCGGGGCGGGTCAACCCTTCCTGGTTTGACGCATTCTCGCGGTGCATGCTGGCCACGGAGCAAGAGTCCGACGATTGAGCAACGATGACGGCGGTCGGCGGTCGAGCCCGCAGGCAAGCGCAGGGTCGAAACAATCTCCCCTTTGCGCGAACCTTTTTCTCTCCGAATCTCCCTGAAACTCCGGTGAAATAAAGCCATCTTTCGGTGACCTTGACCGGGGCTTCGCGAGGCCTCTGGTCGCCATTGGCTGCCCCTCTTTTCTCTTGCCTTCGGCGCGCATCGTTCCCTAATTGTAACGATGACGATTCGGCGATGTTCTTCTATTGGCTACGCGCTTCTCGTGGCCGCGATGTTCGTGGGCTGCGGTGGGGATGACAGCGACCCCGGTTCCGATCCGGTTATCACGGGCGGGGGTGCTGGCGTGGCCGGGGTGGCGGGGACGGGCGGTACTGCAGGCAAGAGCGGCGGGGGGACGGGCGGCACCGCCGGTACCGCCGGCACGGCCGGTGGTGGTGGTACCGCCGGTACCGCCGGCACCGCGGGGGCTGCGGGTGATGCGGGGGCTGCGGGCGACGGTGGGTCCGCGGGTGACGCGGGCTCTGCTGGTGACGGCGGTTCCGCTGGCGATGCGGGGGCTGCGGGCGACGGTGGGTCCGCGGGTGACGCGGGCTCCGCTGGTGACGGCGGTTCGGCCGGCGATGGCGGCTCCGCTGGTGACGGTGGCTCCGCGGGTGACGCGGGCTCCGCTGGCGATGCGGGCTCCGCTGGCGATGCGGGCTCCGCTGGCGACGGCGGCTCGGCCGGTGTGGGCGGCGCCCCGGCGGTCTGCGGCAACGGTGTTTCCGAGGAGGGCGAGGGCTGCGACGACGGCGCGACTGCCAACGGCGACGGCTGCAACGATGCCTGCCAGATCGAGGCTGGTTACGCCTGCGTGGGTCAGCCCAGCGTCTGCACCCCCAGCTGCGGCGATGGCGTCGAGGCCGGCGCCGAGGCCTGCGACGACAACAACCTGAACGCTGGCGACGGCTGCTCCGCCACCTGCGCCATCGAGGCGGGCTTCCTCTGCGCTGGCTCCCCCAGCGTCTGCGCCACCGACTGCGGCGACGGCATCGTCGCTGGCACCGAGACCTGCGACGATGGCAACGAGACGGCCAACGATGGCTGCTCCGCCGCTTGCGCCATCGAGCCCGGGTTCACCTGCAACGGTACCCCCAGCGCCTGCGTCGCCACCTGCGGCGACGGCATCATCGCCGGCACCGAGGACTGCGACGACGGTGACCAGGATGCGAACGACGGCTGCTCCGCCACCTGCGAGGTCGAGAAGGGTTACCTCTGCGACGGCACCCCCAGCGTCTGCGCCACGAGCTGCGGCGACGGCCTCATCGCCGGTACCGAGACCTGCGACGACGGCGACCAGGACGCGAACGACGGCTGCTCCGCCACCTGCACCGTCGAAGACGGGTACTCCTGCTCCGGCGAGCCCAGCGTCTGCGGGCTCCCTGGCACCTGCGACAACCCGATCCTGGTGACCGGCAACGGCTTCACCTGGAAGGCCGCGAGCCTCCTCCCCTACGGCGACGACCTCGACAACGAGGACGCGACCTGCGCCGCCGACAACAGCGCCGCCACCGGCAAGCCCGAGGCAATCTTCCAGGTTGCCCTCAAGCTCGGCGACAAGCTCCAGATCTCCGAGAAGGGTTCGGCCGACGTGCTCATGCACGTGCTCGAGACCTGCAGCAGCGCCTCCAAGTGCCTCGGCTCCTTCGACGGCATCGGCAACGCCGAGAACGTCCCGGGCCTCGAGTTCGTCGCCCCCTCCACCGGCAACTTCATCGTCTCCATCGATCACTACGAGCCGCCGCTCGCGACCGACAACATCGACCTCACCTTCAGCATCTTCACCTGCGGTGACGGCTCTCTTGCCGGCGGCCAGGCCTGCGACGATGGCAACGAGGTCAGCGGCGACGGCTGCTCTGCCACCTGCCAGATCGAGCCCAACTTCCTCTGCGCCGGCACCCCCAGCGTCTGCACCAAGATCCCCGCTGCCACCTGCGATGACCCCATCATCGTGAACTCCAACGCCTTCCAGTTCGCTGGAACCGACATCGTCAAGTTCAAGGACGACACCGACTTCACCAGCGCGAGCTGCGAGACGGTCTCCTCCTCTAACCCGAGCGGTTACGACCTCGTCTTCCGCGTCGATGCCCTCGCCGGCGACCGCATCCGTCTCCGCGAGCTCTCTTCGATGGATGTCGTCGGCCACATCTTCACCCAGAACACCTGCAGCGCCACCGCGACCTGCGCCCAGAGCTTTGACTTCAGCGAAGACACCGGCGTGACCTACACGGCCCCCGCCGATGGCCCCGTCTTCCTCGCCGTCGAGAGCTGGGGCAACCCGGCGGCTACCGCGGCTTACGACGTCCGTATTGACAAGGCCATCTGCGGCGACGGCAAGCTCGAGCTTGGCGAGACCTGCGACGACGGCAACAAGACCGCCGGCGACGGCTGCTCCGCCACCTGCACCCTCGAAGGTGGCTTCAACTGCACCGGCACCCCCAGCGTCTGCGTCGCCACCTGCGGCAACGGCGTCATCGATCCCAACGAGACCTGCGACGATGGCGACAAGGACGCGAACGACGGCTGCTCCGCCACCTGCACCACCGAGCCCGGGTTCACCTGCACCGGCACCCCCAGCGTCTGCACCGCGCTACCCGCCGCCACCTGCGCCGACCCCATCGTCGTCACTGGCAGCACCTTCCAGTTCGCCGGCACCAACATCGCCAGCTTCGGGAATGATGAGAACTACAATGCTGGCGCCAACTGCATCGACGTTGCCGCGAGCCCCAGCGGCTTCGACATCGTCTTCCGCGTCGATGCCCTCGCCGGCGACCGCATCCGTCTCCGCGAGCTCTCCTCGATGGATGTCATCGGCCACATCTTCACCCAGAACACCTGCGGCGCCGGCGTCGCCTGCGCCCAGAGCTTTGACGAGCCCGAGACTGGCGTGACCTACACGGCCCCCGCCGATGGCCCCGTCTTCCTCGCCGTCGAGAGCTACGCCAACCCCGCCGCCTCCGCGGCCTTCGACATCCGTATTGACAAGGCCACCTGCGGCGACGGCAAGCTCGAGCTTGGCGAGACCTGCGACGACGGCAACAAGACCGCCGGCGACGGTTGCTCCGCCACCTGCACCACCGAGCCCAACTTCAACTGCACCGGCACCCCCAGCGTTTGCGTGTCCACATGCGGTAACGGTACCGTCAATGCAGGCGAAGCCTGCGACGACGGTGACAAGGATGCAGGCGACGGCTGCTCTGCCTCCTGCACCGTTGAACCCGGATTCTCCTGCACCAAGCCTGCGAACGGAGCCAGCGTCTGCACGGCCGTCGAGACCCTTTGCAACGATGGGATCGACAACGACGGTGACGGTCAGACCGACAACGCAGACACCGACTGCGTGCTCCCCGCATACGCACCTGCCTGCGACGCTGGCCAGCAGCTTTACATCTTCTCTTCGGGGCCGGTCAACACCACGATCACCGACAACAACCTCACAGGTATCAACGCGATCTTGTCCACCAACAACGTTGGCACCATCGCCAAGGTGGGCGTGCTCCTTAACGTGGCCCACGGCTGGATCGAGGACGTCGATGTCACCCTCACCCCCCCTGGCCAGGCCGCCATCGACCTCGCCTCCGACGTCGGTGGCTCCGGTGACAACTTCACCAACACCCTCCTCCACAACACCTGCACCCCGGTGATCGGCGCCAGCGGTACCTCGCCGCCCTTCTCCAACTGCTTCGCCCCCGAGGGCTCCTTCGCCTCCGTCCTGGGTTCTTCTGCTTCTGGCAACTGGACCCTCAACGTTCGCGATGATGCCTCCGCGTTCACCGGTACCCTCCAGAACTGGAAGCTCGTCCTCTGCACCACCCCCTGAGCTTCGCTCTCCACGGGTGAGGCCCCTTCGCCTCACCTGACCCCCTTGCGGGAGGTCGCACCCTCGTTCCCTGGCTCCTCGCCCCCGGGTCCCGGTGCTCCCTCCCGCCGGTGTTTTTGGCATCCCGGCGCGTGGTCAACGGTCGCTTTGCAATTGTATTGCAATTGGAACGTGATTGCGAAAGAGAAGGTTCCATGCGCCTCCGAACCTTCTTCCCTGTCCTCGCGCTCTTCCTGGTTCATTGCAGTGACGACCCTGCCCCTGCTGGCGCCGCCGGCGAGGGGGGGGCAGCCGGCGTCGGTGAGGCTGGTTCCAGCGGGAACGCGGGCGCCGGGGCTGGCGGCGCAGGCGTCGCCGGGGCCGGGGGGGATGCGGGGGCAAGCGGCCCGGGCGAGGCGGGGGCCGGTGGGAGCGGGGCCGGTGAGTCCGGAGGTTCCGGACAGAGTGGGGCCGCGGGGGCCGGCGCGGGGGGAGACGCCGGGGCCGGCGGCGAGTCTGGAACTTCCGGACAGTCAGGGAGCTCCGGACAGGCCGGCGAAGGCGGCGGTTCGGGGGCCGCGGGGGGCCCGGCGGGCGGGGCAGGGGGTGCTCTCCCTACGACGACACGGCGCCCTGCGAGCCCGGGTTCACGTGCCTGAGCGAGAGCCACGACGGCAGCGCCGGGGTCTGCAAGAAGGTGGGGACCAAGGCCCTCGGGTCATCGTGCCCGACGCAGCTGGTGCACACGGGCTGCGTCGAGGGGCTGGTGTGCGCCGAGGAGCCCCACGGCAACCACGCGCACCCGACCTGCCGCCAGATCTGCGACCCGCTGGCGGCGGACCCGGGCTGCCCTGCCAGCCGGATCTGCACGGCCGGGTACCTGCTGGGCGGCCTGACCGGCGCCTGCATCGCCGAGCACGAGGACGAGGAGATGGTGGGGCTGGGGGAGCCCTGCGGGAGCAAGGTCAAGAGCGGGATCCCCTGCGCTCCGGAGGCCGGGAAGCGCTACCAGGGGGCCTGCGTCCAGGAGAGCGGCGGCATGGTGTGCCGCCGCCTCTGCGCCCTGGCCGGCGGCGAGTGTGGCGCCGAGGGGGTATGCCAGGACACGCTGGGCCTGGGTACCCTGGGGGTCTGCCAGCCCTGAACGGCGGCACAACGGCCCCGGACCTCCTGGAATCCCAGGGGGTATGCCTGAAGGTCACACGATCCACCGGCTGGCCCTCGACCACGGGAAGGCGCTGGCGGGTCAGGTGCTACGGGTCTCCTCCCCGCAGGGGCGCTTCGAGGACGCGGCGCGCCTCGACGGCCTGCGCCTGGTACGCACGGAGGCCCACGGGAAGCACCTGTTCTACGTCTTCGAGAAGAGCCGCGTGCTCCATGTTCATCTTGGCCTCTTTGGCCGTTACTTTGCTGCAAAGTCCCCGGCGACCCGGGTGCGACCGACCACCCGCCTGCTCCTGGAGGGGGCCGAGCGCTCCTTCGCGCTGGTGGGGCCCACCGCCTGCGAGCTGCTCTCCCCGACCCGCCGCCGCGAGCTCCTGGCGCGCCTCGGCCCGGACCCCCTGCGCCCCGACGCCGACCTGGACGTGGTGCGCGCCGCGCTGGCCCGTCGAAAAACCCCGATCGGTCAGGTCTTGCTGGACCAGTCGGTGATCGCGGGGGTCGGCAACGTGTACCGCGCCGAGGCCCTGCTGGTCACCGGCATCCACCCGGAGCGACCCTGCAAGGATCTCTCCGACGACCAGGTCGACGCCCTCTGGGCCACCCTCGGCCGCATGCTCCAGGATGGCGTGCGTGATCGCCGCATCATCACGGTCGCCCCGGAGGAGCTCCCGGGGCCGCGCTCGAAGATCCGGCGCAAGGAGGCGGTCTACGTGTACGGCCGCCGGACCTGCCTGCGCTGCGGGGGGCCCGTGAGCAAGCTGACCTCCGCCAACCGCACCCTCTACGCCTGCCTGGCCTGCCAGACAGGCTGAGCTCGCTCAGGCGACCGCCGACGCGCCCCGCGGCGCCGCGTCGTTGATCTTCACGGACACCAGCTTGGAGACGCCCGGTTCTTGCATGGTGACTCCATACAGCACATCGACGCTCTGCATGGTGCGCTTGATGTGGGTGATGAGGATGAACTGAGACTTGTCGGTCATGGACCGGATGGCCTCGTTGTAGCGGGCGACGTTGGCCTCATCGAGGGGGGCGTCGACCTCGTCGAGGACGCAGAAGGGGGAGGGGCGGTGCTGGAACATCGCGAAGATGAGGGAGACCGCGGTGAGGGCCTTCTCGCCGCCGCTCATCAGCTCGATGTTGCCCAGCTTCTTGCCGGGGGGCTGGGCCAGGATCTCGACGCCGGTCTCGAGCAGGTCGTCCGGGTTGGTGAGCTGGAGCCGCGCCTCGCCGCCCCGGAACATCCGGGGGAAGATGGCCTGGAACTTCACGTTGACGCTCTCGAAGGTCTCCTTGAACAGCTTGCGGGACTGGCGGTCCATCTGCTCGATGGCCTTGGCCAGATCGGCCAGCGCGGCCTCCAGGTCGGCGCGCTGGGTGGCGTAGAAGGTGAAGCGCTTCTCGGTCTCCTCGTACTCCTTCACCGCGTCGAGGTTGACAGGGCCCATCCGGTCGAGCAGCCCTTGCAGCTCGCTGGCCCGGGCCCGGTGGGCCTCATCGACCGCAGGGAGCGCGTGGTAATCGCCGATGACCCGCCGCAGGTCGAGGCCCCGGAACTTCTCGCGCACCCCTTCCAGCAGGTGCTCCAGGGCCAGCTTCAGCTTCTGCACCTGGATCTCCCGCTGGGTTCGCCCCTCGCTCAGCTTGCTCACCCGGGCCCGCAGCTCGCGCAGCCGCGCCTCCCGCTCCCCGAGGGCGGACCGCGCCTCCTCGAAGCGGCGGCGCGCCTCGGTCATCTCTTGCTCGCGCTGGCGGGCGTAGGCCACCGCGGTGGAGAGCCGATCCCGGGCCGCGAACAGCACGCCCCCGGATTGCCCCGCGGCCCGGGCCCCCTCCAGCAGCTCGTCCTGCAGGCGCCGGATCCGCACCGCCAGCTCATCGACGCTGCGGGCCAGCCGCGCCACCGTCGTCCTCAGGCCCGACGCCTGCTCCCTCGCCCGGGCGGCGCGCACCTTCTGCTCGGTCACCAGCGCCTGCTGCGCCGCGACCCGCTCCAGGCAGGAGGACACCGCCGCCTCGGCCACGTCCAGCCCTTCCTTGCTGGTCATCAGCTCGTCGCGCACATCGTCGAGCTGCGCCTTCACGTCCGCCTCCTCCTCGGACGCCTCCGCCAGCTTGTCCTCCACGTCCCGCAGCTCGGTCTCGTGGGACGCCAGGCGCCGCGAGGACACCAGCGTTTGCTCCTCCGTCCGCCGCAGATCTTTCTCGGTCGTCGCGTGGGCCAGCTCGGCCTGGTACGCCTGCTGACGGGCCCGCTCCAGCGAGGTTTGCAGGCCCTCGATGCGGCCCTTCAGCCCCTGCACCAGCGTGGTCCCTTCCTCGACCCGGCGGCTCAGCTCGACCACCGCCTCGTTCAACTCCCGGATCTCCCGGTGCTGCTCCAGCATCCCGGCCGCCACCGCGTCCGCCGCCCCGCCCACCAGCCTGCCGTCCGGGT
>JALOQB010000346.1 GCA_025453595.1 Polyangiaceae bacterium | reverse complement strand
TCGCCGACATCGACGCGGAGGTCGAGGAGCTTGTCCTTGCGGGGGACACGCTCGGCGGAGACGACGAGGCCCACGCGGAGATCGACCTCGCTGAATTTTTCGTAATCGATGGGGGGGAGCGCGGGGGGGGTCTCGGTCCTGGGGGCTTCGGTCTTCTGCTCTTCCACGGGGGGAGTCTCCTGGATGGGTCGGGGGATGAGGGATTCGAGGATCTGCTTCTGGCGAGGCTCGTCGAGCCGGGGGAACAGGGGCCTGGCCTCGCCGAGGGTGCCCTGGAGGTGGGACCAGGCGAGAGGCCACTGGTCGAGGTCAAGCTGGGGCTGGAGCGGGGCCATGCCGAGCTGGACGCGCATCTCGGCGGCCTTCTGCGGCAGGAAGGGCCCGATCAGCAGCGCGAGGGCGCGGCAGGCGGAGAGCAGGGTGCCCAGGATCACCGCGAGGCGCCCGGTGTCGCCGTCCTTCTGGGCCTTCCAGGGGGCGGCCTTGTCGACGTAGACGTTGGCGGCGCGGCAGAAGGCCCAGATGGCCTCCAGGGCGCGGTGGGGGGCCACCGCATCCATGGCCTCGGCGGCCTTGCGGGCGGCGGCCTCGGCGTCGCCGCGGAGGGCGGCCTCGAGCTCGCCGCCGGGGGCGAAGGGCGGCACCTCGGTCAGGCCCGCCTTGGAGCAGAGGCCCAGGGTGCGGTTGAGGAGGTTGCCGAGGTCGTTGCCGAGCTCGGAGTTGATGCGGGCCAGCAGGTCCTTGTGGCTGAAGTCGCCGTCTTGCCCCAGGGCCACGGCCCGGAGCAGGTAGTAGCGAAGCGCATCGGCGCCGACCCCCTCGGTCTCCGCGATGGGGAGCGGGGGCAGGAAATTGTTGGCGGACTTCGACATCTTCTCGCCGTTCACGGTGAGCCACCCGTGGGCGTAGACCTGCCTGGGCAGGGGCAGCCCCGCCGCCATCAGGAAGGCCGGCCAGTAGACCGCGTGAAAGCGGGAGATCTCTTTTCCGACGATGTGCACGTCGCAGGGCCAGAAGCGCTGCCGCGGGTCGTCGTCGCCGCCGAGGGCGCTCCAGTAGTTGGTGAGGGCGTCGAACCAGACGTACACGACGTGCTTCGGGTCCCCGGGCACCGGGATCCCCCAGGAGAAGGACGAGCGCGACACGCTCAGGTCGGTCAGGCCCGCCTCGACGAAGCGCTTGACCTCGTTGAAGCGCCCCTCGGGCTGCACGAAGGACGGGTTCTCCTCGTAGAACTTGAGCAGGCGCTCCTGGTACCTCGAGAGCCGGAAGAAATAGCCCTCCTCGCGCACCCACTCGACGGGGCGCTTCGAGGGCGAGAGCTTCACCGGCTTGCCCGCCTCGTCGGTGCCGTCGATCAGCTCTTTCTCCGTGTAAAAAGCCTCGTCCGAGACGCAGTACCAGCCCTCGTAATGGCCGAGGTAGATGTCCCCGCTGGCGGCGACCCGGCGCCACAGCTCTTGCACCCGCGCCACGTGCCTCGCGTCCGTGGTCCGGATGAAATCGTCGGGCTCCACGTTGAGGCGGGGCCACAGCTGGCGGAACTCCTCGGCCAGGGCGTCGACGTGGGCCTGGGGGCTTCGCCCCTGCTTCTCGGCGGCCTGCTGGATCTTCTGCCCGTGCTCGTCGGTCCCGGTCAAGAACCGGGTGTCATGGCCCCGCATGCGGTGGTACCTGGCGAGCGCGTCGGCCACGATGGTCGAGTAGGCGTGGCCCACGTGAGGCGCGGCGTTCAGGTAGTAGATCGGGGTCGTGACGTAGAACCGTTGGGTCATGGCGTGAGGACCGACGGTTTACCACAGGCGTCCCTGCCCGACGCCCCCCTTCCCTCCTGGCCTTCCCGCCGACGACACCGGGGGCGGGAAGGTCAGCAGCGGGCCGCGAGGACGGTGGGCGCCCTCGTGCTCTTCTGGCGCCCGCTAAGGCGGCCTCTTCGCCCTCGCCGCTGGCCTTCGGGGGCACGGGCTCGCCGTCCTTGTCGCGGAGGCCCACGACCTGCTCGGCCTGCATCATGGCCATCTCGGGCTCTTCGAGGAGCTCGGTCGACTTCTGCTCCTTGCCCTCGGGGGAGGTGACCACCCAGGCGAAGCCGTAGTCGCCCTTCTGCGGGAGCGGGGGCTCGGGGGTGTAGGTGACCACGAGCTTCCACCCCTCGTGCTCGGCCTCGTAGCTGCCATCCTCGTGGTTGCGGTTCCAGATCGACATCGTGGCCTTGATGAACATAGAGAACCTCTCTACACCCGGATCAGGGGTTGGGGGAGTCTTCGGAGAGCTGGATGGGGACCCAGAGGAGCTTCATCCTGGAGGCGGCGCCGCTGCGGTTGTAGCCGGCAAGGCCGTAGAGGACGTTCCACCAGTGGCCGTTGGGGGTCTCGCCGTAGGAGAAGAAGGGGAAGAAGTGGAATTCCCAGTCGAGGCCGGAGCGGAGCTTCTTCTCGCGGTAGTAGGTGTTGAGGGCGACCTGGGTGACCGTGTTGTTCTCGGCGAAGCGCCAGTAGACGGGGAAGCCGACGGTGGCGCGGCTGGTGGGGGTGACGAAATCCCAGAAGAAGGGGGCGACGACGGTGTGGGAGTGGTCGCGGTCGCGGCCGATGTAGACCAGCGGGTGGAGGTTGGTCTCCCAGCCGGTGACGGAGCGGGTGTGCTGGAAGAAGGGGGTGATCCAGGTGGATTCGCTGAGGCCCTGGCGCTTGAAGTGCGCATAGAAGGGGAAGAACGCGACGCTGGATTCCCGCGGGCTCTGGGCCGAATAGAGGAACGGGAACAGGAGTTTTTGCCTGTAATTCTCGTCAGGATCCTCGTAATCCCAGTAGAACGGGGTGATCATGTCGAGCCTGGTACGGCCCCGGTGGCGGGCGTAGCCCCAGGTGACGAAGGTGCGGTCGCCCTTCTCGCTCCGGTGGTCGACGAAGAGGGGCGTGACCAGCAGGCGCTCGTTGCCCTTGTAGCCGTAGTGGAACCCGAGGGGCGGCACGGTGATGTGCTCCTCGTTGGGGCCCCAGAGGCGGAAGAAGAAGGGGGCGACGTGGAAGGCCTCGCGCTCCGGCGAGTGGGCCCGGATGACCGGCCCCCACACGTTGATCCAGCTCTGATCGATCTCGTCGTAGCGGTAGTAATGCAGGAGCGGCGGCGCGATCTCGTAGCGGCTACGCTCCTCCTTGCGGGCGAAATAGAAGGGGAAGACGCCGTAGGAAATCGAGTCGGCGGTCTCGGGGTTGCAGGTCTGACCGCCGCGCCAGAAGCAGTACATCGGGCCGATGATCGAGCGGCCTCCGTACTGGTCGGTCTTGAGGAAGGTCAGCAGCGGGGGGATGTTGAGGTAATGGCCGTCGGGGCGCGTGCCGTGGAAGAAGAGAGGCGCCAGGAAGGTGTCGGAGCTCTTGGGCCCCCGGTGCCAGCCCAGCGGGCCGACGATCGTGGTCCGGTCCTGGTCCTCGCGGAGGTTCCAGAAGAAGGGGAAGAGCACGTCCGCGTCGAAGCGCTCGCTGCGGCGCCGGTGGTAGAGCAGGCCGTAGAGGCTCGACTGATCGCCGGGTTTCTCCCGGTCGATCCAGAGCGGGAAGAGGGTGCGAAAGCGGTACTTCTCCGCCTTCTCCTCGAAGTACGGGGGGGCGAGCAGGTAGGTGCGCTTCCCGGTCTGCTCGCGGGCACCGTCGGCGTCGTAGTTGCTGCCGATGCGCTCGCCCAGCCCCTTGGGCAGCGCCAGCGGGTCGTCCGGCAGCGACGGCTCGGAGGTCGTGTTCTTCGGGATCGCGTCGTTGTCAGCGCCCGGGGCCGCGTGGGTCTCCGGGGCGTTGGGATCCTTGCGGGGCTTCCCCTGGGCAGAAGGCGGCGGGCCCATGCCGGGGGCGCCAAACTGCGCCTGCGCGCCGGGAGCAGCCAGGAGCAACGCCAGCCAGAGAGAGCACCCGAGCGCTTGTTTCAACGGGTCGCCTCGCCGCCCAGGATCTCTCGGAGCCGCTGCACGAGCTGCGCACGCGGCGGCTCTTCCTGGGCGTGGGCCTGCAGGTCCTTGAGCGCCACGACCCCCCGGGCCAGCTCTCCTTCGCCCACGATCACGCAGAAGCGCGCCCCCGAGTTGCTGGCTCGCGGCAGCATCCGGTTGAGCTTCTGGCCCCGACCATCGACCCGCGCCTCGATCCCGGCGGAGCGGAGCTCGCTGGCCAGCCGCAGCGCCTCGCGCTGGGCCTCGGCCCCGAGGGGGGCTACGTAGACCCACCCGGGGCTTGTTTCTGGAGCAGGGGCCATGGCGAGGAGCAGACGCTCGAGGCCGAGGGCGAAGCCGATGCAGGGGGTCTCGGGGCCGTGGAGCTCGCCGATCATGCGGTCGTAGCGGCCGCCGCCGCCGAGGGCGTTCTGGGCGCCGAGCTCGCCGCCGGTGCCCCGCAGCTCGAAGAGGGTGCGGGTGTAGTAATCGAGGCCGCGGACCAGGCGGGGGTCGACGCGGTAGGGGGTCTTGAGGGCGTCGAGGTGGGCGAGGAGGCCGTCGAAGTGGGCCCGGTCCTCGTCGTCGAGGACATCGAGGATGGAGGGGGCCTCGGCGCAGAGGGCCTGGTCGTGGGGGCTCTTGGAGTCGAGGATCCGGAGCGGGTTCTTCTCGAGGCGCCGCTGGGAGTCCTCGGAGAGCTGGGCGCTGCGGGGGGTGAAGAAATCGAGGAGCGCCTGGCGATAACGGAGGCGCGTGGCGGGCCCGCCGAGGGAGTTGACCAGGACCTCGACCTGCTCGATCCCGAGCTGCTGGAGGAAGCGCGCCAGCATGTCGATCATCTCGGCATCGCAGAGGGGCCCGGCCTCGCCGTAGAGCTCGGCGCCGGCCTGGTAGAACTGGCGGTAGCGGCCCTTGGCGGGGCGCTCGCCGCGGAACATGGGGCCGAGGTAATACCAGCGGGAGACGGGCTCTCGGGCGTGGATCTTGTGCTCGAGGTAAGCGCGGGCGGCGCCGGCGGTGCCCTCGGGGCGGAGGGTCAGCTCGTTGTCATGACGCTGGAAGGAGTACATCTCCTTCTCGACGACATCGGTGGCCTCGCCGATGGATCGGACGAAGAGCTGGGTGGGCTCGACGATCGGGGTGCGCACCTCGCGGTAGCCGTACAGCTCGACCGTGCGGCGAAAGATCGCCTCCAGGCGCTGCCAGCGCCCGATCTCATCCGGGAGGATGTCGTTCATCCCCTTGACTGCGCGTAGCTCCATGGGTCCCGTGGTAAGAAAGAGGGTGGCCGCTTATGGTCGCAGGCTCCTCTCGGGTCAAGGGAGCTGTGGTGCTAAGAAGGGTGCCGATGCGCGTCGCAGCCCTTGATTTTGGAAAAGCTAGGATCGGCGTGGCGGTCTCGGACGAGCTGGGGCTGCTGGCTCACCCGAGGCCGTTCCTGCCGGGGAAGAACCGCAGGGCGGTCCTGGAATCGCTCCGGCGCCTGCGGGAAGAGGAAGGGATCACGTGCTTCCTGGTGGGGCTGCCGCTCCGGCTGGGGGGCGAGGCGGGGTCGACGGCGGACGAGGTGATCCGCTTCGCCCAGGAGGTGTGCGACCACACCGGCTGCGAGGTCGAGCTGATCGACGAGCGGCTCTCGACGGTCCAGGCGTCCCGGGCCCTGCGGGACGGGGGGCTCTCGAGCAAGCAGCAGCGATCGCGCATCGACAGCGCCGCCGCCGCCGTGCTGCTCCAGGCCTGGCTCGACGCCCCTGACCGCAGGAAGCCCCGATGACCCCCCGGGCCACCGGGGCCTCCAGGCCCCGCAACGGCAAGGCAACGGCCGGCCCCTCGCGGCGCCCACCTCCCCGGGCACCGGCGAAGAAATCCCCCCGGGAGCGCCCCCCCACCGGGACCCTGATCTCGGTCGGTGTGGTGGCCGTGACCTTGCTGTCGCTGGCCCTCTTCTCCCTGCTCTGGGGCTCCGGAGGAGGGGGCCGCGGGGCCGAGGTGGCGGTGACCATCCCGCCGGGGGCCGGGGCCTTCGCGGTGGCCGAGCTGCTCGAAGAAAAGGGGGCGGTCCGCCGCAAGCGCCTCTTCGGGGTGTACCTCACGGTCTTCTGGGGCGCCGACGCGATCCAGGCCGGGCCTCACCTGCTCACCGACAGCCTGAACCCGCGGCAGCTCGCCCTGCGGCTCGCGCGCGATCCCGAGCGCGAGAAGAGCCAGGTCACGATCCCCGAGGGCTGGAACCGCGTGCAGATCGCCCGGCGCCTCCACGAGAAGCAGGTGTGCACCGCCCAGTCGTTCCTGGAAGCCGCGGCGGACCCGGCGCTGCTCAAGGAGCTCCAGATCCCCGCGGAGAGCGCCGAGGGGTACCTGTTCCCGGCGACCTACCCGCTCGCCATCGACAGCGATCCGCGGCAACTTGTCCGGCAATTCAAGGCTGAATTCGACCGCCGGGTGGCCAAGCTGCGGGCCCTTCGCCCCGATGGCGGCCCCGCGCAGCAGCTCGGCTGGGGGCTGCATCAGGTCGTGATCCTGGCGTCGGTGATCGAGCGCGAGGCCGCCGTCGACGAGGAGCGGCCCCTCGTCGCGAGCGCCTTCTACAATCGCTTCACCGACCCCTCCTTCACCCCCAAGCCTCCCCGTCTCCAGTCCGACGCCACCACCGCCTACGGGTGCCAGATCCTCCGCGATCGTATCCCCTCCTGCGCCGCCTACCAGAACCGCGTGACCCCGGAGATGAACGCGGACCCGGCCAACCCCTACAGCACCTACTCGCACGCGGGCCTGCCGCCGGGCGCCATCGCCAACCCGGGGGAGCGCTCCCTGCGCGCCGCCATCGACCCCGCGACCACCAAATTCCTGTACTTCGTCGGGAAGGGAGGCGGCCGCCACACCTTCTCCGAGACCCTCGCCGAGCACAACGCGGCGGTGCGCCACCTGCGCGAGCTCCGCAGCCCCTGAGCACATCGGCGGCCCAAAAACGGCGAGACCGCCCGGAAGGGCGGCCCGTCGCTCGCGTCGTCGCCGTGAGGCAGCGTCGCTCAGTCGCAGCCGGAGGGGGCGGTGAAGCTGAGGTTGCCGCACTTGTCGCTGCACTTGGCGACGGCGCAGGCGGTCAGCTCGTTGGTGATCGTGTTGCCGCCGTTGAGGGCGACGCCAGCGGCCTCGATCCAGCAGTTCGGATCGGTGTCCGCGCCCTGCTCGCCGGCATCCTTGGCGGAGGCGATGAAATCCTGGCAGGTCTGGTCGGCATCACACTTGGCGATGATCCCGTCGCAGGTCACGTCCTGGCCGCCGCCGTCCTGCGCGGT
>JALOQB010000060.1 GCA_025453595.1 Polyangiaceae bacterium | reverse complement strand
TCGAGGCCAGCACAAAAGAACCAGGATCGGTCTTTCTATGTCCGACCCGAAGCGTGGTGGACCCCGGCGTGAACGCCGGGGGATGCTGCTATTCGCTCAGGGAGAAGCGGCGGGGGTGCTGAAGGAAGTGGGGGCCTGGGGGTTGGGAGCCGCGAGGATGTACTTGCTGGCGTACATGGCCAGAGCCCCCACCAGGATGCCGCCGACGACCGCGGCGAGGACGAGGGCGAGGGAACGGGAGGTCTCGCTGGCCGGGGAAGGAGGAGGAGGGGCGGGGGTGGTCGGGAAGAGGGAGCGAGAGGGAGGACGGGCCAGCGGGATGGGCATGAGCTGGCTCTCGTCGGAGAAATCTTCGGGCTGCGCGGGGCGCCGGGGGCTCTGGGGGATGGGGGAGAACACCGCGCTTCCGGCCGGGGTCCCCTCTTCGGGGATGACCATGGACCGGCTGAATTCGACGCTGATGGAGGGTTCTTTCGGGGCGCCAGGGGCCCGGGAGCTGGGGCTGCGGAGCTGCTCCAGATCGCGGAGCATCTCGCTGGCGGAGGCGTACCGGTCCTGGGGTTTCCGCTGGAGCGCCTTGGCGACCACGGCCTCGAAGGCGCGAGCGATGCCGTCGTCGCGCCCGGAGGGGAGCGGAGGGGCATCCATGGTGAGCTTGGAGCGAACGAGCCCGCCGTCCGAGTCCGCGCGGTAGGCGTGGTGGCCTGCGACGGCGCGGTAAAGGATCACGCCTGCGGCGTAGATATCGGCGGCGCCGGTGACCCCGCGGGAGTTGAGCATCTGCTCGGGAGCCATGTACTCGAGGGTGCCGAGGGCCACGTCCGCCCGGGTGATCCCGGTCATCTCTTCCTCGTCGTCGCCCCCGCTCTGGATGATGCGGCTCATGCCGAAGTCGACGATGCGCGCGCGCTGGCGGCCCCGGGTGCGCTGCTCGATGATGATGTTCCCGGGCTTGAGGTCGCGGTGAACGATCTGCGTATCGTGCAGGTCGGACAGGCCCGAGAGGATGTCGCAGCCGAGGTCGATGGCCTCCTCGATGGAGAACTTTCGCTGGTTGAGCACGTTGTAGAGGGAGGGGCCCTCGACCAGCTCCATGATGAGGACGAGGCCGTACTGAGGGTCCTCCACGAAGTCGACGACCCGGGCCACGTACTCGCTGTTGACGCGCCCGAGGAGCTGCGCCTCCCGCTTGAAGCGGGCGAGGGATTCGTGGTTGTGCGTCCCGGCTGGGAGCAAGCGCTTGATGGCGACACGCACCCCGACCATGAGGTTGGTCCCGGCCCAGACCTCCCCCATGGCGCCGGCCCCTAGGCGTTGCTCCGCGCGGTAGCGTCCAGCTACAACTGCCTGCGGCGAAAGCTCCATACAGGGTGCAAGGATAGCCCGACTCCCCTGTGCATTGCCATATCCTCGGTACGTTTCACGAAGAACGCATGCGCGTCACCAGATCGACCCACGCCCCGGGGCTCCCCCCCTGCCCCAGGGATTGCACCAGGCCCCGGCAGGCGGTCCAGCAGTCCTGGCAACCCTCCAGCGCCGGGCGGTGCCCCTTCAGGCGGGCCAGGATCAGGGAAAGAGGCTCGTTTCGCACGTTGCCCAGGGGCTGGTCGATCTTCTCGATGCAGGGGGACACGTTGCCCACGTGGTCGATGTTGAAGCTCTGCTCCCCGGCATGACAGGTCGGGAGTGCCTCACGCTCTCCGGCCAGAAACCCTCGCATCTTCCTGAAGTACTCACCGAAGAAGCGCAGGTGAGGGTGCCGCTGCCAGAGCTCCAGGAGCAGGCTGGCGGCCTCCGGCGGTGGTAGCCCGTCGGAGTGACCTCGCCGGTATCCGGTGGCAGACACCAGTGTCACCTGATGTCCCACCCCGAGCCTGCCGGAGAGCTCGAGGAGCGCGGGGAAATCCCGCCAGTTGTCCTCCATCAGGATGCTCATGATGTGGACCTGGCGATGGGGCCGCGGGGCCGCCGCCAGGAAGTGCTCCAGGGCCCGGACGGCCCGATCAAAGGCCCCCGGGAGCCCCCGCTTCCGGTCGTGGCGTCCTGCCTCCGGGTAGTCGATCGACACGCAGGCGTGGGTGAGCCCGGTGTCGAAGAGCTGCTTCGCGCTCTCCCGGGTGATGTACCAGCCGTTGGTGAACAGGGTGGGCAGGTGGTGGCGCGCCAGCGCCTGGAGGATCCGGGGGAGGTCGGGCCTGAGCGTGGGCTCTCCCCCCTCCACGGAGACCAGGAACGTGCCCATGGCGGCCAGCTCCTCCGAGATCCGGCCGTACTCCTCGGCGCTGAGCTCCTCGCGCCTCGGGGCTCCGTTGGGCCAGAAATCACAGAAGGGGCACCGCATGTTGCACCGGTTGGTCAGCTGCAGCAGGCACTGAAATGGCCTTTTTTGCAGGATCCCGGCGGCAAATTTCGTGTCCTTGCGCAGGTCGACGAGCCCCATGAAGAGGCATGGTCGGCTAGCTGGAGACCAGCCGCAACACCAGCTCGTCGATCTCTTCCTCGGTGGCGTCCAGCGGCGGAGCCACCGCGACGCGCCCTCGCCCTGGCCGCGTCACCCCCACCAGCAGCCCCACTCCATCGACCTGCCCCGCCTCGCCCAGCGCCGCCCTCAGCCCGGCCCGTAGCCGCTCCCCCAGCCGCGCCGCGCGCTGCGGCAGCCCTTCCCGCTCCAGCACGTCCAGCAGCCCCAGCCCCGCCTCGCAGGCCGCCGCGTTCCCGGCCATCGTCGCCGTGTGCAGGTCGAAGGTCTCTCCCCCTCCGAACGCCTTGCGGTACACGGGCCCCGCCGCCAGCGTCGCCGCCAGCGCCATCGCCCCGGCCCCCAGCCCTTGCCCCACCACCACCGCCCCCGGCTCGACCCCCGCCCCCTGGAACGCGAAGCGCCGCCCGCAGCGCCCCAGCCCCGTGAGCGTCTCATCGACGATCAGCAGCGCCCCCGCCTGCTTGCAGAGAACTTCCATATGCTTGAAGATGGATGGGCCGAGGGGTCGTAGCTCATCGTCGACGGGTTCGAGGACGAGGGCGGCGACGGGGCGCTCCTCGAGGGCGCGCTCGACGGCGATGGGGTCGAGGGAGACGGGCTCGCAGTCGCCCAGCAGGGCGCCCAGCGCGGGCGGCACGCCGCGGAGCGAGAGGGCGCCGAGGGAGCGAGCGCGGCGCGGGCCGGGGCAAGCGAGGAGGCGAGGGCGCCCGGTGGCGGCGCGAGCCAGCTTGAGCGCGTTGTCGAAGGCATCTCCCTCGGAGGTGGCGAGGAGTGCGAATTCGAAGGGGGGCCCGGCGAAGGAGCACAGCTGCTGGGCCAGCTCGCCGGCCTCCGGCAGGGGACCGATGTGGAGCACGTTGGGGCCGCGGCGGCGCAGGTAAGCGCGGATGCGATCCTGGATCTCGTGGCGGTGGTAACGGAGCGGAGCGTCGAGGGACAGGCTGGTCAGCATGGTATCAGTTGAGCGACCCCTGGAGCCCGCTGTAGACCTCGGTCGCCTCGGCGAAGGCCCACCCCTTGCGCTGGGCCAGGGCGAGGGCCTCCTCGATCTTGCGCAGCTCGCGGCGCAGCTCGGCGCGCTCGGCCTCGGGCTGGGCTGCGAGGAGGGCGCCCTGCTGATCGGTGAGGAACCGGCGGAGCGGGGCGACATAGGAGGGCGCCACCAGGCCGCCGACCATGTAGTTCTCCACGATGGTGTCGTAGAGAAACCAGCTCTGCCCCGGGAGCGCCTGGGGCAGGGGGCCGAGCAGGGCCGAAGGTTTTTCGAAGAAGGGTCGGAGCGGCAGGGGGACGGCGTCGAGGAGGGCGGTGGGCCAGGTGACCCCGCGGGACATCCAGCCGGGGGTGAGGGTGGCGGTGAAGGAGAGGACCGCGAAGGGGACCTCGCGGCGCAGCAGGGCCCGGGGATCATGGAGGCGGCCGCGCGCCTCGATCTGGGCGACCCCCTGGCGCACCGCGGCGACGGCGGAGCGCAGGATGTCGAGGCGCCACCGGAGCTCGCCCAGCTGCTCTTCTTGCGGGGGCGCCGGGGGGGCCTGAAACTGGGACTGGACCGGCGCCGTCAGCCCGGGAGCGATGGCGTGGAGCTGCTCGAGGGCGATGGCATCGACCTGCTGCTCGTCGGTCGCGGTCAGGTAAAGGTCGTAGGTGTCGAGGGCCCCCTCGGTGTCGTCGACGACGATGAAGAAGGGGCGACCCCACAGGTGCAGGTGAGGGTCAAAGCGGCGAGGCGCGGGGTTGAGCCGGTGCACCGCGAGGGCCCAGGCCTTGGCGCGGGCCCGGATGCGGTTGCGGAGCAGGGCGCCGCGGAGCAGGGGCTCGATGTCTCCCTCGCCGAGCAGGTAAGGGAGCAGCTGCTCCTGGACGAAATCGATGGCGATCGGGTGATAGCTGGAGTCGTAGCCCATCGACGCTCACCCCCGCGAGAGCCGGGCGACTCCGTCGGCCCCCGCGACCAGCACCACCGAGGCACGACCGAGGAAGAGCCCCGTCTCCACCACCCCGGGGACGCCACGGAGCGCCTGATCGAGGGCGCTCGGATCGTCGATGGGGCCGCAGCGCAGGTCGTAGATGAGCCCCCCCGCGTCGGTCACAAAGGGTTTGCCGTCGTGGCAACGCAGCGTCGGTTCGCCGAAGGCGCGGAGCGCAGCGGCGGTGGAGGCGTGGCCGAAACGCACCACCTCGATCGGCACCGCCCACCGCTCTCCGAGGCGCTGCGAGAGCTTGGAACCGTCGACGATGATGATGTTCTTGCGGGCCGCGTGGTTGACGATCTTCTCGCGGGTGAGGGCGCCACCGCCGCCCTTGATGAGGTTCAACCGCTCGTCGACCTCGTCGGCTCCGTCCACGCAGACATCGATGGACCAGGGCCCGTCGTCGCTCGCCAGCGGGACCCCGAGGGCCTCGGCCTGGGCGCGGCTGGCCGCGGAGGTCGGCACCCCCAGCAGCGCGCGGCCCGCCCGGACAAGCGCGCCGACCTCCTCGATGAAAAGTCGGGACGTCGAGCCGGTGCCCAGCCCGACGACGCCCTGCGCAGGAAGGTAGTCCAGGGCGGCCCTCGCTGCGAGCCGCTTCGCCTCGTTCTGATCCATGCGATGCACACTCTAGCGCAGGCTAGCCAAGCGCATCGATTTCCTTCATGCTGCCCCCGCGTTACCGCGATGAAGCCCATCCCCGCATCCTCTGCAGGTCTCACCGCCGGTCTCGTCTTTGACAACCGGTACCTCCTCGAGGAGGTGATCGGCTACGGGGGCATGGGGCAGGTGTGGTCCGCCACCCACGTCACGACCAGGCAGAACGTGGCCATCAAGGTGCTCCACGAGAACGTGCTCCGCGAGGAAGACGCCCGGGTGCGCTTCGTCCGCGAGGCCCGCGTCATGGAATCCCTCGGGGACATGTCGCGCCACATCACCCGGGTCCTCGAGTACGGGGTCCTCAGCGATGGCGTCCCGTACCTCATCATGGAGCGCCTCAACGGCGAGGGCCTTGATGTGCTCCTCAAGCGGGAAAAAGTCCTGCCCCTCCCTCGCATCGTCGACATCGTGGGGCAGCTCTGCAAGGCCCTCGCCGTGACCCACGCCGAGGGCATCATCCACCGGGACATCAAGCCCCCCAACGTCTTCCTCTGCCCCGATCCTTCCGACCCGACCAAGACCTTCGTCAAGCTCCTCGATTTTGGCGTGGTCAAGGTCCTCGCCGAGGCCGGCGAGACGACGCTGCAGGGCCAGCTGATCGGGACCCCCAACTACATGAGCCCGGAGCAGCTCACCCCCAAGGCATCCATCGACCACCGGGCCGACGTCTTCGCCGTGGGCGCCATCATCTACCGCTGCGCCACCGGCCGCGTCGCCTTCGGCAAGGGCACACCGCAGGAGATGATCCAGCGCGTCCTCCACGAGATGCCCCCGCCTGCGACCAGCATCAACCCCGCCCTCCCTGCCGAGTTCGATCCCTTCCTCGGCCGGTGCCTCGCCAAGCGCCCTGAAGAGCGCTTCCAGAGCGTCCGTGAGCTGGCCGATACGCTCCGTCTGCTCGTCGAAGACCCGGCCGCAGCCTGGGTGTACATGTCCCCCCCTGCCGACAGCACGACCACGCGCCCGAGCGCCCCGCCTCCGGCCGCCCCGACGCGCTCCCCGCTCCCCTGGGTCCTCCTCGCGGTGCTGATCCTCGGCGGCCTGCTTGCCGTCGCGCTCCGCGTCCGCTGAACCCTAGCTCTCGATCCGCCACTCGACCGTGAACGCCGCGTCCTTGCCAGGGGGCTTCGGCCACTCGATCTTCCGGATCGCTCCCTCCAGGCACTTGAGGAGCTTCCGGTCCTGGAGCTCATCGAGCTGGTTCTTCACCACCCGGGGTTTCCCCTTCTCATCCAGCGTCAGCGCAAAGGCCACCTTGCCCCGCTTGCCCCCGACCTTGAAGAGATCCCCCAGGCAGCCATCCACCAGCTTGCTCCCCCGGTCGAGGGCGCTCACCGCGTCGGCCCGCTCGACCCCCCGAGGCTCTGCCACCGCCACGCTGTAGCTCCCCCCCACCGAGACCACCTTGGGCGGCAGCTTGGTGTCCAGCAACACCGTCGTAGGCGCGGCGCTCGCCACCGGCCCGGCGGACGCCACCGGTGGGCCTGAAGGCACCGCCGAGGAGGCCGCCGGTGCCGCGCCCCCGGGGGCCGAGGTGGCCGAGCTGGTTGGGGCTGTCGAGGCGGTCGGGGCCGCCTGAAGACCCGGCCCCGCTCGCTGCGCCACCGGCTCGGCCGGCACCGCCTGCGTCGACCCACCGCACCCGACCACCACCCCGACGATCAGCCACCGCGCTCTCACCCCTCAGAGGCTGCCAGAACCGCTGCTCCTGAACAAGCGGCCCCTTGTCGCCGGACAAAAAATGTCCTGGCCTGCGTTGACCGGTGGCGCTGGGCCCCCAATCTTTGCAAGTATGCTGGCGCCCCTGCTTGCTCCCCGCTCTACCATGTCGCGTACCCACGCCGAAGCGCACAAGAGAATCAAGCTCATCGCCGCCGAGATCGATCGCCTGTTGACCAGGCTGAGGGCGGTGCCCGACGACGACGAGGCCGCGATGCGGGCAGAGGTGGGTCGCGCGGCCGAGACGGTGCGAGGTTCCGTCGAGCTGAGCGAGTGGGCGGCGTTCCTCGACGCCCACGGCCCGAGGATCGCGCGGGGCGGGGCCCTCGCGTTGCTCCAGCTCGCGGTGGGGCTGGCGAGCGCATCGCTGGTGACGCTGGCCGCCGAGGAGTGGGCGCTGGGGCGTTCCTGGAAGGTGAACTGGCTGCGACGCACCCAGCGACCGCGCGACTGGTCGCCGGGGCACCAGCTCCGGACCTTCGAGCTCCACGGGCACCGGGCGGCGGCCTGGGTGCCGCTGGACAACGGTCGGTTCCTGGGGCCCGGGCCCGGCGGTGGGTTGCGGGTACAGCATGCGCTCCAGCATGGACAGCTGCACGACAGCGCCCCCGAGCGCCGCGGGGTCGAGGCCATCGTCCTGCTGCCCGACCGCACGCTGCTGGTGGCCGGGGACGATGGCGCCCTGCAGCACTGGGGGTCCGAGCCGCTGCAGCAGCGAGGCCGGGTCCACGGCCACAGCAGCGCGATCACCTCGCTCCGCACCAGCGCCGACGGGCTCCACGCGCTCACCCTGGGGGCCGATGGCGACCTGCTGTTCTGGTCCACGACCCCGCTCAAGAAGCTGCAAGCGCTGCCTGTTGCGGGGCGCCCGCCCCGGGTGATCGAGCTCTCGTCCGGGGGGGGCTACGCCATCGCCGGGTTCGCCGACGGGCGCGTCGAGCTGCTGCCAACCGGCGACAAGGGCAAGCACAAGGTGCTCCTCGGGCACGAGGCGCCGATCGAGCGCCTGGTCTCCCGGAAGGGCATGCTGATCAGCAGCGACAACCGGGGGGCCGTGCGTTGCTGGGCCATGCCGTCCGGAGAGCTCCAGCGCGAGCTCCTGGGGCACCGAGCGCCGGTGGGTTTTCTGTGGGTGGATGAGGCAAACCAGCGGCTGCTCTCCAGCAGCAGCGACGGCCAGCTCTGCCTCTGGTCCCTCGAGACCGGCGAGCGTCTGCTCCAGTGCGCGACCCCACACGGCGGGGTCATGGCGGCCTGCCTGCTCCCCTCCGGGGCGCTCGCCCTGGGGGCCGCCGACGGCGCCGTGTTCACCCTCGACCTGACCGCCGGTTCCCCGTCCGTCGTCGGTCACCACGAGGGCCCGGTGGGCGCCCTCGCCCCTGTCGACGAGAACGCGCTCCTCTCCTTTGGCCTCGACCGCGTCGCCAGGCTCTGGTTGCTGCCGGCCCCGGCGGCACCCCTCCCCCGCGCGGTCCTGGGCCTCGATGAAGACGGGCTCCGCGCCCTGTGCATCGCCGGCCACCACGAGGTCGAGCTGTTCGACTTTGCCGAGGGCCGCCGCCTCCGGAAGATCCACGTCGAGCCCGGCACCACCGCGCTCCCCCTCCTCGCCCATCAGCGCATCCTCCTCGACACCTCGCCCCCTCCCCTCCCCCTCTTCGGCAGCGCCCCGCTCTCCCAGAGGCTCCATACCATCCGGGTCGTCGAGACCGAGCAGTGGCAGCCCCTCCATACCCTCGAAGGCCACCTCCTCCCGGCCCGCGTCGCCATCGTCGATCCCAGGAGCCGGTGGCTCGCCACCGCCACCCTCGATGGCGAGGTAAAACTATGGGATTTCCATACAGGAGCCAGCCTGCTCACGCTCCGCGCCAGCAGCGCGCCGGTGCTGGCCCTCGCCTTCGAGCCGGAGGGGATCGAGCTCTACGCGCTCTACGCGGGCAACGAGGTGTGCGCCTGGTCGACCCGGAGCGGCAAGCTGCTGCGGCGCGTCCAGCCCCAGTACGCCCCGGAGCAGGCGCTGACCTCGATGATTGCCGCGGGGGACCACGAGCTGATCATGGCGGGCGGGGGCGGCGAGGTGGGTCGCTGGGAGGTCGAAGGCGGGCGCCGCACCAAGGGCTGGCGGGCTCACCCTGGCCAGATCCACGCGCTGGCGCTCGATGAAGAGGGCGAGCTGATCGCCACCGGCGGCGAGGACCACCGGCTCCGGCTCTGGAAGCGCTCCACCGGACGCCTGCTCACGCAGTACGATCTGGCTGGCCCGGTGGTCGGGTGCCGCTTCCTGCCGGACGGACGGCTCGCCGCCTGGAGCCCCCTCGGCGAACCTCATTACCTCAAATTCATCGACTGGGCTCAGGACGACTGATGGTGCAGATCTTTGGACAATCCAGATGCAAGGCGACCCGCGCGGCGCAGCGCTTCTTTGCCGAGCGCGGCGTCAAGGTGCAGGCGATCGATCTCTCCCAGAAAAACATGTCCAGGGGGGAGCTGCAGTCGGTGATGCGGGCAGTGGGGGGGGTCGCCGCGCTCTACGACGCCGCAGGCCCCCGGGCCCGGGAGCGCGGGCTCCAGCACCTTGGCCCCTCCGAGGCTCGCCTGATCGAGCTGCTCCTCGAGGATCCGCTCCTCTTCCGCACTCCGGTCGTGCGCAACGGGGCCCAGGCCACCGTGGGCCCCGCCGAAGACACCTGGAAGAGCTGGGTCGCGGCCCTCAAGAAGCAGGGCTGACCCCGCTGGTCAGCGCCCCTCCTCCGGCTTACGCTGCCGCGTCGTGAGCGGGGTACCATCCGGAGATTCCCTACAACGAGCCGTACGCGCAGCTGCGCAGGGCCACCTCGCCGTCGCACGAGAGGGAGGGCAACGGCTGAAGCAACGGGCCGACGTGTCGACGCAGCTCGCGCTGGCGCAGCTGTTCCTGGTGACCCGCGACTACCACGAGAGCCTGATGGCCCGCGATCGAGCCGTGCGCCTGGGGGGGTCGCCCCGGGTGCTCGCGCAGAGCTTCGAGCTGGCGGTTCGCCTCGGGTGGGATCACGACGCCCGGGAGATCCTGGCTCGGGGTCGCTCGTTGCTGCCATCGTGGCCGTTCTGGCATGCTGCGGGGCTCTCGCTCCACGGTCGTTACCAGGATCATGACGCGGCCCTGGAGCACGGAGAGCGCCTGCTCGCGCTGACCCCGGGGAACCCGAAGGTCCTGCTGGAGATGGCCAACCAGCATGTGGCGCGGGGCTCCCGGGAAGACGCGCGGCGCTGCGTCGAGCAGGCCCTCGCGGGCTCGCCGCCGACGCCGGCGCTGCTGGAAGCGGCGCGGCTGCTGCGGGCGACGGGGTGCCTCCCTCGCAGCATCGAGCTGCTCCAGAGCGTCACGGCGACCACCGACGCACCTGCCATGGCGCGCTGCCTGGAGGCCGAGTGGTGCCTGTGGAACGACGACCTTCCCGGGGCCGAGGCCCTCGCCGCCCGGCTGCTGGAGGAGACCCCCGCCGAGGCACACCGGATCCTGGGGGTGATCGCATGGCTCTCCGGGGAACCCGCTCGCGCGCAGCATCACCTGGATCTCGCCCGTCGCTCTCCCGACGAGATCGAGGCGCGGCTGTGGCTTGCCGAGATCGCCTTGCACCGTGGAGCGCACGGCGAGGCGCACCAGGCCCTGGATGAGGCTGCCCGCGCCGCCAGGGAGCCGTCGCTGGCGGCACAGCTCCTGAGGCTCTGGGCAGCCCTGGAGGAGCGACCGGTGCCGTCCCTGGATCGCGCCCAGTGGGCGCACCTGATCCCGCCGCTGCGCCTGCTCCTGGGCCACGGGATCACGCCGCTGGAGACCGGGGACAGCGAGGCGTGGAAGCAGGGGATCCGGGCCGCGCTGGCGTGCATGGGGGCCAACCGCTCGACCCCGACCACCCGCCGGGAAGCCGGCATCCTGACCGCTCTCCCGGCGCACCAGGAGCCCCGCTCCGCCTCGCGCCGCGCGCTGGATCGCATCCGGATCGCTCCGGTGGCGCAGGTCCAGGGGGAGCTGGAGGCGCTCGCCCGATCCTTCCCGGAGTCCAGCCTGCCAGACGCACACCGGGGCGAGTTGTTCTTGTGGGTGGGCCGCGTCCCGGAGGCTCGTCAGGCCCTGGAGCGGGCAATCTCCCGGGTGCAAGGCACCCGCTGGGCCTACATCGGCCTGACGATGGTGGCGATCCTGGAGGGGGATCCCTCGGGGGCCCTCGGGATCAGCGCCGAGGGGGTTCGGATCATGAATCACACGGAAGGGCCTGCGGTGTACGTGCACCGCGGCGAGGCCCTCCGCCTGCTCGGGCGCACCGAGGAGGCCCGCGTCGATCTGGAGCGAGCCGTGGGGCTCCATCCAGGTCGCATCGGCGCCTGGCTCAACCTGGCGCTGCTACCCCACGACCCCCCACGGACCCGCGAGATCGAGGCCTTTCTCGCGGAGCGAGCGCCCGGCCTGCTCTCCGACGCGGCCCGTGCGCTGGGCGTGCCCTGGAGCGCGGCGGCACCGGCCGGGTTGCCCCGATCGTTGCTGGAGCAGGCGCTCCGGATGCTCCAGGGGAACCGGGCTTCCAGCAGCGTCACGTACCTTTCGCCCGAGGGGACGCTGAGGTCCGTGGGTCACCAGGGGGCCGCGGCGATCCATGAGCGCGATCGAGCCCGGCTCGCGGCGCTGGCTCAGAGCGGCGCGAAGCCCTGACGAGGGCGATAGAGCCCCACCGCTCGCCCCAGGATCCGACCGCGCTCGACGAAGCCAAAGGCGCGGCCGTCGTGGCTGTTGCCTCGATGATCGCCCATCACCAGGAAGCGATCCGCGGGGACGCGCACCGGACCAAAATCGGGCCCACCGCCGCTATCGAGGCGGATCGGATGCTCGTGGTGACCCAGCAGCTCGAGGAATTGCCCCTGTTCAAGGCGCAGCTTCACCGGGACCCCCTCGCGCAAGAGCAGCCCGGCGCGGACCTCGATGACCTCACCGGGCCCCGCCACCACCCGCTTCAAGAGCACGTGTTCTCCCTCGGGAGAGTCGAGCACGATCACCTCCCCTGGCTGGGGGGGGGAGCTTCGGAGCAGGTAATCGTGGGCGCCCGGCAACCGGAGGCCATAGGCGAATTTCTGGACGAAGATATGATCGCCGGGTTCGACCGTTGGCTGCATGGAGCCACTGGGGACATGGTAATGATCCGCCAGGGAAGAGCGGGTCAAGGAGAGCACACCGAAGAGGGTGGCGGTGAACAGGAGGTCTCGTGCGCGCTGGTTCACCTGGGGTCAAACCACCAGGGACACGAGTTGATTCCGGAGCGGGAGAAGGGATTCGAACCCTCGACGTCCACCTTGGCAAGGTGGCACTCTACCACTGAGTTACTCCCGCAGAAGAGGGTTGGACTATTAACGCGCCGGCAACCCACCCGTCAAGAAAATCTTCACCATCGGGTGTGGTCGCCAGCAATTGGGATGAGTAAGCTCGGAGGGTGAGCTTCCGATTGCTGGGTATCCCTGTCGAGGTTCAGGGTGGGTTCCTGATCACGGCGCTGCTTTTTGCCTTCCTGCAGCGCTCCCCCACCCTGCCCGGAATCTTTGCGTCGGTGGCGGTCATCTTCGTGGCCGTGCTGGTCCACGAGCTGGGCCACGCGCTCGTGGGGCGCGCGTTCGGGACCGAACCGAGCATCGTGCTCCATGGCTTCGGGGGTCGCACCATCGCCGAGGGGAAGCCGCTCTCCCGAGGCAAGAGCATCCTGATGACGCTGGCAGGCCCCGGGGCGGGCTTCCTGCTGGGTCTCCTGGTCCTCGCTTACGAGCGAACGTACCCGCCCGCCGGTCTCGCCAAGGAGATCGTCAAGCAGCTTGAATTCTGCACCTTCGGCTGGGGCATCCTGAACCTGATGCCGGTGCTCCCGCTCGACGGCGGCCTCGTGCTCCGCGACGCCCTGGGCCCTCGCCACGGCCGCCTGGTGCTCATCCTCTCCGCCTTCTTTGGCGCGGTCCTCACGGTCTTCTTCCTCAAGCTGAACCTGCTCTTCGTGGGCATCCTCTTCGGCATCTCGACCTACCAGTCCGCCCGCGGCGCCATGTCCTACGGCGAGTTCGAGGCCGAGCGGAAGGCGCGCGAGGAGATGGCCCGGCAGCGCATCGAGATGGCCCGTCGCTCCCTCGATCTTGGGCGCCTCGCGGACGCGGTGCTCCGCGCCGGGGAGGCGATGATGCTCACCGTCGAGCCCGCGATCCGCGACGATGCCCGGAGGATCGCCGCCGCCGCCGCCATCGGCGAGAACAACGGCCAGCGCGCCCTCGAGATCCTCACCCACCTCGAAGCCGCCTCCCCCGATGACGATGTGCTGCGCGCCCAGGCCCTCGATGTATCCGGCGACCGGGAGGCCGGCTTTGCGCTGCTCCGGAGCAGCGTCGAGAGCAACCCCGCCGGCCCGGCGCTGGAAGCCTTGCTTCGCGGTCTGGTGGCGACGGAGCAGCTCCCCCAGGCGCTGGAGCTCGCCAGGACCCTCGAGCTCCGCGGCGATGTGAGCGCCCTGGCGTGGTTCGCGGGGGAGCTGAAGGAGCGGGGCGACCGGGAGGAGGGGGCGCAGCTCTACGAGGCCCTCTTCCGCCGCACGGGCGAGGAGCGCTTCGAGCGCGAGGCCCGGCTCACGCGAACGAGCGCAGGGGGCTGACGCTTGCGCGGGGCAAGGCTGCTGGAGGCCCTCAGGCCTCCGGTGCTGGGCGCGCTGTGGATGCTGGGCCAGACGGCCTGGCTGGCGCGGCGAGCATCGTCCGATTCAAGGGTGGGCGGGGTCGAGGCATCGCAGGTCACCGATGCGATCCAGAAGCACTTCGCGCATCACATCCAGGACACCAGCTGGCTGCTCGTGGGCTGCGCGCTGGGGGTCGGTTGGATGCTGGGCGCGGCCGCCTCGGGGCTGATCTGGCTGCGTGCCTGGCTTGTGGGTAATGAAAGACCCACATGGCCCAGGCTCCACCTGGAGGCGCTGGGGTGGATCGCGGGGCTCCAGGGAGGGGCGCTGCTGCTGGCGCTGGCGCGTCGTCCGCAGCTCTACGAGGAGTTCTTTTACGGCGCGGGCGGGGCGCGACGGCTGCTGCAGGTCCTGTGCACGGACGTGCTGGGGCAGCGGGGGCTGGCGTTGCTGCTGATGCTGGCGCTGGTGGCGGCGCTGGTGGGGGGGCCCGGG
This sequence comes from Polyangiaceae bacterium, assembly GCA_025453595.1. Lineage (GTDB taxonomy): Bacteria > Myxococcota_A > Polyangia > Polyangiales > Polyangiaceae > JANWXX01. The sequence goes on along the minus strand of JALOQB010000060.1, from coordinate 10,355 downwards.
CGCTGGGGGCGACTGCGGGAGCGCTGGCGGGTGCTGCGGCGCGGGGGCGCGGGGGCGCTGCTGGCGGGGGCGCTGCTGGCGGTCTGGCCCACGTCGCCGGAGGCAAGAGCGGAGGATCCGAGGGTGAACGTGCTGATCCTGGCCGCGGATTCCCTCCGGGCCGATCGCTTGCGGCCCGGGATCGCGCCGCGCCTGGCGGCCTTTTCGCAGGGAGCGGTGGGGTTCGAGGAGGCGCGGGTCTCGCTGCCGCGGACCTTCCCTTCCTGGGTGACGCTGCTCACGGGGAAGTACCCGCACCACCACGGGATCCGGAACATGTTCCCGTCCCGCGCGGCCCGGGCCCGGGACTTCGACGCGCTGCCGGGGCGTCTGCAGCAGGCGGGCTACCACACGGCGGTGGTGAGCGACTACGCGGGCGACATCTTCCCGAGGATTCGCCTGGGCTTCTCCCGCGTGGACACCCCGACGTTTCACCTGGGAGAGCTGGTGCGTCAGCGGGCCATCGAGGCCCAGATCGGGCTCCTCCCCTTCCTGGACACGCGGGCGGGTCGTGCCCTCGTGCCGTCGATGCTGGGGCACAACCGGGCGCCGGACGCGGAAGGGGTCGCGCGGCGGGCGCTCCAGGCCATCGATGAGGCCAGGGGCAAGCCCTTCTTCCTGGTCACCTTCTTCTCCACGGCGCACTTCCCTTATGCCAGCCCGGACCCGGGCTACCGACGCTTCACCGATGCGGGCTACCGGGGCCGCTTCAAGTACCAGAAGGTCAACACGCTGGGGCGCGAGGCGCCGCCGGATGAGCACGATGAGAGGCAGATCCGCGGCCTCTACGACGGCGCGGTCTCGGTGGTGGACGAGGCCATGGGCGCCGTGCTGGACGGCCTCGCCGCCCGGGGGCTCTCGGGCCGCACCGTCGTCGTCGTCACCGCCGATCACGGCGAGACCCTGTTCGAGCAAGGACGAGGGCATGGCCACGGCGATCACCTCTTTGGCGAGGAGGCCCTCGCCGTCCCCCTGCTCTTCCGCGATGGCCGCCGGCCCGAACCCCGGCGCGTCTGGGGCCTCGCTCGCGACGTCGACCTCGCCCCTACCCTCTACGAGCTCACCGGCGTCGCCCCACCAGGGGACCTCGACGGCGTCTCCCTCGCCCCTGCCCTCCGCGGAGCCCCGCTCACCACCGAGCACGCCTTCGCCGAGACCGGCCTCTGGTTCACCGAGGAGACCCCCGGCGTCCCCCACGACCTCCGGCTCCCCTACCCTGATATCTCGCGCATGGGCGAGATCGTCCGCGACGCCGGCGATGACGTGGTGCTCCAGCAGGCTTACTTCCCCACCACCGTCCTCGCCAAGCACCGCGCCGTCTACTCCCGCGATCGCAAGCTCATCCTGGCCCCCACGCGCCAGGGGCTCCGCACCTTGCTCTTCGACCCCATCGCCGACCCGGCCAACCTCCGCGACCTCTCCGAGCTGGAGCCTGAAACCAGCGCTCGCCTCAAATCCACGCTGCTCCAGTGGGTCCTTCAAGACCCCATGCTGGAGCTCCGGGGCGAGCACCTGATCCCCCGGGGGGTCGCCGCCGAGCGGGCGCCGGCCAGCGAGACCTTCCGGCTGGAGGGGCCTTGAACTTTACCCGCGCAGGGCAGCTCCTGGGGGCCGCGGTGCTGGCGGCGAGCCTGGGTCTGGTGAAGAGCCGGGGGGCCGCGGTGGTGCCGGCGGCGCCAGCGGCTTCGGGACCGAAGCCGACGCTCGCCCCCGCGCCAGGGCGCACCGCGAGGCGGCTGGACCTCCTTGCCGATCAGCTCGATCAGGCGAGCTTCGTCGTGCCGCGCCTCCAGGCGGGCCTGAAGACGTTCCATGCAGTGCACTGGCGGGCCATGACGGCGCCCTACTCGCGGGTCGGAGGTGCCCGTCGGCAGGCGCTGCAGGTGGTCGCCCTGACGCTGGGCGAAGAGAAGGTGCTGAGCAGCGAGCACAAGATGGGCCTGGGGAGCGCCGCGGAGCTGCGCACCTGGAACACCGCGGAGGCGAGCTTCGACGTGCGCGAGGCGATCCTGGCGCCCCCGCCGTCCACGATGCTCTTCCCGATGCGGCTGCCGGCCGGGGCGACGCTGGAGGTGGCGCCCACGGCGCTCGGGCTCCGGGCGGGCTCGCTGACCTTCGAGGTGGCGGTGCGCCCCCGGGGCAAGGAGCGTCAGGTGGTGGATACGCTGAAGATCGCCGCCCGCGACGCGCCGGCCTGGCGCGAGCGGCGCATCGACCTCTCGGCGTTTGCAGGGCAGCAGGTCGAGATCGAGCTGACCGTCAAGGGGGGGCCGGCGGAGCTGGAGCGGACCCCGGCGGCGCTCTGGGGGGCCCCGGCGGTGGTGTCCGAGGGGAGCATGGAAGTTCCCTACAACGTGCTCTGGTTTGTCATCGACACGATGAGGCCCGATCCGCTGCCGGCGTGGCACCCCCCGGAGCGAGAGGCGGCGCTGGGCCGGGCGAAGGTGGCGCCGCTGGAGGCGTGGTTGCCGGCGATCCCGGAGCTGACGCCGGCGATCAACCGGCTGGCGAGCGGCGGGGTCTCGTTCGTGGAGGCCTCGTCGGCGGCGACGTGGACGAGGCCCGGGACGCTCTCGATGCTGGCGGGGGCGAGGTCGAGCCAGCTGGGCCTGGACACGACGCCCTGGGTGCTGCCCTCGACGACGGTGGCGCGGTTCTATGCGTCCTCGCCGCCGCTGCTGCCGCTGCTGCTGAGGCGCCACGGGGTGCGGACGCAGGCGCTGGTGAACAACTTTTTCCTGACGGGGTACGCGAGGGCGGGGATCGACCCGGGGTTTTTGGGCATGGTGGATCACCGGCACGAGACCCTCGACACGCAGCGGATCACCGGGGACGCGCTGGCGTGGCTGGAGAGGCACCAGCAGGAGCGCTTCTTCCTCTTCGTCAACCTCAACTCGCCGCACAGCCCGTACACGCCGCCGGATCGGTGCCTGGCCCGGGTGCCCAGGGCGACGATCAGGGAGGACATGGTGCGGCGGTACGTGGCCGAGTTCTGCAAGGACGACGAGGCGGTGGGGAAGATCCTGGAGAAGCTCGGGGAGCTGAAGCTGGAGGACCGGACCCTGGTGGTGCTCACCGCGGATCACGGGGAGACCCTGAGCCGCGACCACGACGTGCTGATGAAGGGGCTCGACCCGAAGGCCGGGTCGACGCGCTTCCATCACGCCAGCGCGATGTTCGAGGAGACGGCGCGGGTGCCGCTGATCCTGTCGCTCCCGGGGAAGCTACCCGCGGGGGAGCGGCGCTTCACGCCGGCGCAGACGACGGACATTGTGCCGACCATCCTCGAGCTCCAGGGGCTCCCGGTGCCCGAGAAGGTGCGGGGCAAGAGCTTGCTGGCCTGGGCCCGCGGGGCGCCCCCGCAGCTTGACCGGCCCGTGGTCACCGAGGGGCGCGCCAGCCGCAGCATCCGTGCAGGTCGTTACCGCTACGTCGAGCGCGACGAGCTGGCCCAGCAGCGCGTGCACGCGAAGCACGGGGCGCTGGCGGTCAAGGAAGAGCTCTACGATCTCGAAGAAGACCCGGGCGAGCGGCGCAACATCGCGGAGGAGCGCAAGGACGACGTGCGCAGGCTCCAGGAGCTGCTGGCGGAGGCGCTGGCCACGAGCACGGCGCAGGACGTGCGCCAGAGCGCGGCGCTTGCGGGGTCGAGGCACCAGATCCAGGACACGAGCCCGCCGGCGAGGCTACGCCTGCGGTTCTCGGGGGGTTCCCAGGCGAGGCGCTGGACGATCGCGGGGCGCCTGGCGGATCCGGAGCCAGGGGCGCCCGAGCCACGCCTCAAGGTGACCGTGTTCCAGGAAGATCCGGGGGCGGTCCACGTGAACGGTCGCGTCTTTGACGGGACGCTGCGGTCCCACCCGGGGGCGCTCGTAGGGCTGGATCTGGAGGTATCCCCCTCGTCCACGCCGATCCAGTGGAGCATCCAGGTGGATGAGCAGGCGCTGCGGCCCGAGCAGATCTTCGGCGGCACCTACGGCCTCAAGGCGCCGATGCTGCTCGAAGGGCTCCAGGGGGCGGAGGCCCGGCTGATGGCGACCGCGGAGGGGACGCCGCTGATCGACGCGAGGCGCGAGGTCGGCGTCTTCGTGCTCCGGGACCCATCGGCGGACGTGGGCGTCTCGTTGAGCAGCGGGGGGGAGGCGCTGGGGGAGGTGCAGCAGCTCCTGTCCAACTGGGGCTACGCCGCTGATCCGGGCAAGCGCTAGCCCGGGCAAGCGCTGGCGTTGCGCCTGTCCGGAAGCTCCGGAAAGGCCGGGATCGGAAAAATCGGTTGGAGCAAGTACGGTTCCGGGGGCATACCCGTTTTTTTCGGGCTAGGAAGGATCGCAGGCCATGGGCGAGCTGCTGACGACGCTGTTCTCGTTTCCCACGGTGGCGCTGACGGTGCCGCTGGGGGTGGCCTTGCTGTACTGGCTGCTGGTCGTGGCGGGGGCCTTCGAGCTGCCGACCCACGGGGCCGATGGCCACGGCGAGGGGCTGCTGGAGGGGGCCGAGGGGGCGGCGACGGTGCTGTCGGCGCTGCGGCTGCGCTCGGCGCCGCTGACGGTGGTGCTGAGCGTGGTCACGCTGATGGCGTGGCTGCTGTGCGCCGCCGGGGCGCCGCTGCTGGGCCGGGCCCTCGGGGCGCCGCTGGGCTGGCTCTCCGGGTCGGCCCTGCTGGTGGGGTCTCTGCTCGCCGCTATCCCCCTGGCGAGCCTGCTGGTGCGCCCCCTGAGCCCCCTGTTCGAGGTGCACCACGCGCGCCGCCACGAAGATCTGCTGGGCCGCGAGTGCGTGATCGAGACCGGGCGCGTCGACGGCGGCTTCGGCCAGGCTCGCATGGAGGACGGCGGGGCGGGCCTGCTGCTCCAGGTGCGTGTCGACGGGGGGCGCCCGCTGGAGCGGGGGGACAGGGTCGTGCTGGTGCAGTGGGATGAGCCTCGCGAGGCCTTCCTCGTCGAGCGACCGGAGCAGCTGCTCCGGAGCCACGCGACGCGCGTGGGAGAGGTTACCGAGCCTTCGGGCGAGCCCGACGGTGAGGGGATGGAGGGCGCGCCCCGGGCGCGCAAGGAGAACGGGTGATGGCGGATCAGATCATCGTCGCAGCGGTCGGCGTCGGCTTCCTGACCCTCGTGGTCATCGGCGTCCTGGTGATCGTCGCAAGGTTTTATCGCAAGGTGGATCAGGGCAAGGCGCTCATCGTCAACACGCTCAAATCCGAGCCCTTCGTGACCTTCACGGGCGCCGTGGTGTACCCGATCATCCACCGCGCCGAGGTCATGGATATCTCGGTCAAGAGCATCGACATCAACCGCCGCGGCAAGGACGGCCTGATCTGCAAGGACAACATCCGCGCCGACATCAGCGTCAGCTTCTTTGTCCGCGTGAACAAGAAGCACGAGGACGTCCTCAAGGTGGCCCAGTCCATCGGCTGCGCCCGGGCCTCCGACCGGAAGACCCTGGAGGAGCTCTTCGTCGCCAAGTTCTCCGAGGCCCTCAAGACCGTCGGCAAGCGCTTTGATTTCAGCGAGCTTTACTCGGCTCGCAAGGATTTCAAGGACCAGATCATCGACGTCATCGGCCAGGACCTCAACGGGTACGTCCTCGACGACGCCGCCATCGATTACCTCGAGCAGACCCCCCTGACCGAGCTCGATGAGCAGAACATCATGGACGCGGACGGTATCCGGAAGATCACCGAGCTGACCGTCAAGCAGAACCTCCAGACCAACGACCTGCGCCAGAAGGAGCGCATGGAGCGCGGCAGCCAGAACCTCACCGCCGACGAGGCCATCTTCAACTTCGAGCGCCGGCGCGCCGAGGCCGAGGCCCGCAAGGAGCGCGAGATCGCCGTGGTGCAGACCCGGGAGCAGAACGAGGCGACGCGCATCTCCGAGAGCGAGGCGAAACAGACCCGCCTGCTCCGGGAAAAGAACGAGGAAGAGGCGCAGATCGCCGCCCAGAACCGCGAGCGCGCGGTCGCCGTCGTCGAGAAGGCCAAGCAGCGCGACGTGCAGGTCGAGACCGAGCGCGTCGAGAAGGCCCGGGCCCTGGAGGCGATCTCCCGGGAGCGCGAGGTCGAGCTCCAGCGCATCGCCAAGGAGAAAGAGCTGGAGGAGCAGCGCAAGCAGATCGCCGAGGTCGTCCGGGGCCGCGTCGCCGTCGACAAGACCGTCGCCCAGGAGGAAGAGAACATCAAGGACGTGCGGGCCCTCGCCGAGGCGAACCGCCTCAAGGAGGCCCAGCGCATCGCCGCCGAGGCCCGGGCCCAGGAGAACCTGGTCGTCCAGCGCAAGGCCGCCGAGACCAGCGAGGAGGTCGCCCGCTTCAAGGCCCGCGAGCGCCTCGTGACCGCCGAGGCCGAGATGGAGGCCGCCGACAAGATGGCCCGCGCCAAGGTGCGCCTGGCCGAGGGGATCCAGGCCGAGGCCGCCGCCACGGGCCTCGCCGAGGCCCGCGTCACCCAGGAAAAGATGGCCGCCGCCGCCCTCGGCGAGGAGAAGCAGGGCATCGCCCGCGTCCGCGTCCGGGAGGCCGAGGCCGCCGCCGTCGAGAAGCAAGGCGCTGCCGAGGCGCTGGCGCTCCGCGAGAAGATGCTCGCCGAGGCCGCCGGCATCGCTGCCAAGGCCGAGTCGATGAAGGCGCTCCAGGGGGCCAGCAAGGAGCACGAGGAGTTCCGCCTCACCCTCGAGAAGGACAAGGCCATCGCCCTCGAAACCATCCACGCCCGCAGCACCATGGCCGAGGCCCAGGCCCGCGTGCTGGCGGAGGCCCTCCACGGCGCCAAGTTCAACATCGTCGGCGGCGACGGCGCCTTCTTCGAGCGCTTCACCCGCGCCCTCTCCTTCGGCCAGTCCATCGACGGCGCGGTCGACCAGAGCCAGGTGCTCCGTACCCTCTTCTCCGACTACCTCTCCGGCCAGGCCAACCTCCCCGCCGACCTCAAGGAGATCCTCTCCAGCCCCGCCCTCTCCGCCGAGAACGCCCAGCGGCTCACCCTCACCGCCTTCCTCTCCCGTCTCATGACCGACGCCGACGGGCCCACCCGCGGCAAGCTCCAGGGACTGCTCGCCCAGGCCCAGAAGCTCGGCGTCCACGACATCAAGCCGGAGTGACCCCCCATGAGCGAGGAGACGCGGGACGAGGCGCCGCCGGAGGGCGGTAGCTACGAGGTCATCCGGCAGCGCCTGCTGCTCCAGTCCGCCGAGCTGGGCACCAGGGCCGAGGCCCTCAACGAGGCGCGACGCCGCACCTTCGGCGGCTCGGAGCTGGCCCTGCAAGAGACCGTACGGGTGCGTACGGAGAACGCCTGCGTCCCCCGGGATATCCTCAACGTCGGGGGCCACCTGCTCTTCGGTTTCCACGTCCTCGTGGGCATCCGGAGCGAGACCAACGTGGGGGACGTGCTCAGCCTCCACCAGTTCCAGCAGGGCCCCGATGGCCTCGAGCTCCACGTCGCTGACCCGACGGTGGCCGCGTTCCTGGCGGAAGAGGGGTTTGTCCGCGATTTTCGCACGGTCTTCCGCTACACCCGCGAGGCGCGGCTGCTCCAGCTTCGCCGCACCGAGCAGCGCATCCTGCTGCTCTGTCAGAACGGGCCCTCGACCTCGGACCTCAAGGTCTTCCGCTTCTCCGTGGGTTCAAACAGCCGCGTCACCTACATGGATGCGCGGGGCGAGGAGGACAACAAGCTCCCCGAGGCCCACGACTTCCACTGGGACCGCCTGGGCCGTGACCGGCAGATCCCGGGCAAACCCCCCCGCCTCAACGTCCTCGATACCGTCTTCCTGTCGATCCAGGGTGAATCCCTCGCCTTTCTCGTCGAGAACAACACCCCCCAGGGGCAGCTCATCCACCGCGAGCGCGTCGACGAGGCGAACCAGTCCCTCGACGACCTGGAGGCCCACTGCGCCCGCCTCGATCGGCTCCTGCTCCTCAAGATCAAGCCGTACCGCGAGCGCGAGCACCGCTACTACGTCTACAACGAGCTGACCCGGAAGCTGGTCCGCATCGACCAGATCGCCCTCGGTTGCCGTCGCCTGCCCGAAGATCAAGGCATCGTCTTCCCCGGCGGGTATTACCTCCAGACCGGCGAGGAGAAGCGCTTCGACCTCGACATCGAGGGCATGTACTTCGACCGCGTCGTCGCCTCCCCCAACGGCGAGGATACCCTCTACGTGTTCCACCGGCGAAGCGACGGGGCCTATGTCCTCTTCTCCTACAACGGCATCCAGAAGGAGGTCGCTCGCCCCCTCGTCTGCCACGGTTATTGCCTCTTCGACGACGGGCGCATGCTGCTGTTTCGCGCCACCTCCGACGAACCCTCGCGCCTCCACCCGATGCAGGTCTGGCGCACCCCTTTCCAGAGCGCCGAGCACGCCGCCGCCGCCCCCGCGGGCACCTCGTACCTCGCCAAGATCGGCAACCCCGCCCTCGTCCGCGGTATCTCCGAGGCTTACACCATCCGCCGGCTCGTCGAGTCCCCGGACCCTTCCCGCCAGACCTACGAAGACCTCGTCGCCGCCCTCGCCCGCGCCCTCGACACCCACCACTGGCTCAACCACGAGGAGGCCCTCGGCCTCGGCGCCACCCTCCTCACCATGCGCAAGACCGCCGAGCTGGTGGTCGACGAGTTCGAGCGCGCCCTCGCCATCCGTCGCCGCGCCGCCGAGGCCCTCGCCGAGGCCCAGGACCGCCACAGACGCCTCCTCGATGCCCTCCGCGTCGAGGGCCTCGCCGGCCTCGACTCCTTCGTCAGCGCCCTCGCCGAGCTCCGCAAGGAGCGCGGCCGCCTCGCCATGCTCCGCGACGTCAAGGGCGTCGATCGCAAGGCCGTCGACGCCCTCGACGAGGCCGCCGCCCTGCGCTTCTCCGAGGTCGGCAGGGCCTGCGCCTCCTTCCTCCTCACCCCCGAGGCCTTCCTCCACCTGACCGGTCGCCTCGCTGCCCTTGGCTCGGATGTAGAGAAGATTCATACAGCCATCGAGCTCGCCCCCTTGCGGGAGCAGCTCCAGGAGATCGAGGGCGGCGTCACGCTCCTCGATGAGCTCATCTCCGGGCTCTCCGTCGAGGACGCGCTGGCGCGTACCCGGATCCTGGACGGCCTCGCCGAGGTCTACGCGCAGCTCAACCGGGCCCGCGCGCTGCTCGACGGCCGGCGCAAGGATCTGGCGTCCGCGGAGGCCCGGGGGGAATTTGCGGCCCAGTTCCGTCTGCTGGGGCAGGCGGTGTCCGGCGCGGTGGCCCGCTGTGATACGCCCGAGCGCTGCGACGAGGAGCTGTCGAGGCTGCTCCTGCAGATCGAGGAGCTCGAGGGCAAATTCGGAGAATTCGACGAATTTGTCGCCCAGCTCGCCGCGCGTCGGGACGAGATCGCCGACGCGATCGGGGGGCGACGCCAGGCGCTCGTCGACGAGCGTCAGCGCCGCGTGGGGACGCTGGTGGCGGCCTCCCAGCGCATGCTATCCGGGGTCCAGCGGCGGGCCGCGACGCTGCGGGAGCAGGAGGAATTGCTCGCTTATTTTGCGTCCGACGGCATGGTCCTCAAGCTGCGCCAGGTCGCAGAGCAGATCGAGGCGCTGGGGGACGGGACCCGGGCGGAGGAGCTGCGGGGCCGCGTCAAGGCAGCCCAGCAGGAGGCGCTGCGCTCGCTCCGGGATCGGCAGGACCTGAGCGATGGCGGCGAGCAGACCCTCAAGCTCGGGGCCTACCGGTTCGCGGTCAACGCTCGCCCCCTGGAGCTGACCATCGTCCAGCGCGACGAGAGGCCGACGCTGCACCTCTCGGGGACCGATTTCTTCGAGCCGCTCTCGGCCCCGGAGCTCGACGCCAGCGCCGACCTCTGGGGTCAAGAGCTGGCCTCCGAGACCACGGAGGTCTACCGGGCCGAGTACCTGGCCGCCTCCGTGCTCTTCGCCGCGGAGGAAGGGCGTGGCCTCACCCTCGCCGCCCTCCTCCAGGCCTCGCTGGCCCCGGACGGCCTCCTGGAGCTGGTCCGCAAGCAGGCCGCGGAGCGCTACGACGAGGGCTACGAGCGCGGCGTTCATGACCATGACGCGGCAAAGATCCTCGATCGGATCTTCTCGCTCTACCACGGCGCCGGCCTGCTCCGCGTGGCCCCCAGGCTCCGCGCCATCGCCTGCGCCCTCTGGGCGTCCCTCCCGGAAGCAACACAGAACCTGTGGCACCTGCGGGCCCGCAGCCTCGGTCGGCTACGAGGGCGCATGGGGAGCCAGAAGGCCCTGGAACAGCTTGCCCTGGAGTGGGCACCGGGCGCCCGCGAGACCCTCCTCGCGCTGGGGCTCACGGCGGACGAGCGCTCCTTGCACCAGGCG
>JALOQB010000059.1 GCA_025453595.1 Polyangiaceae bacterium | reverse complement strand
ATGCAGCCGAACTGGTTGGCCTCTTCGCGCGGCACGGCGAGCGCGGCGACGGTGAGGTCGGCTTCGCTGTCGCGGTGGAAGGTGTCCATCTGGTCGATGGCGAACTTGTAGACGTGGTCGCCGCCGAACACGGCGACATGGCCGGCGCGAGAGTCGCGGATGAGGTTGATGTTCTGGTACACGGCGTCGGCGGTGCCGCGGTACCAAAACTCGCCCATGCGCATCTGCGCGGGCACGACCTCGATGTACTCGCCGAAGCCCGAGAGCCGCCAGTTGCGGTTGAGGTGCTTGATGAGGCTCGACGACATGTACTGCGTGAGCACGTAGATGCGCCGGTAGCCAGAGTTGACGAAGTTCGACAAGACGAAGTCGATGATGCGATAGCGCCCGGCGAAGGGGACCGAGGGTTTGCTGCGGTGGATCGTCAGCGGCCCGAGGCGAGAACCGCGCCCGCCCGCCATGATCATGACCAAGGTGTCTTTCATGGGAGAAAAATGGTAACGCGGCCGCGCCGAGCGCGCGACAAAGCGCCGATCGTTGCTGCGCCGCCGCGGTTGGCTGTACCGTAACGCGTCATGGCACAAGCAACCGACGTCCTGGTGTGGATGGACATGGAGATGACCGGGCTCTACCCGGAGCGCGACCGAGTTATTGAAGTGGCGACCGTGCTCACCGACGGCCACCTCAACGAGCTCGCCGCCGGGCCGGAGCTGGTGATTTCCCAGCCCGAGGAGGTGCTCGGGGCCATGGATGACTGGAACCGCAGGCACCACGGCGAGTCGGGCCTGCTCGAGCGCGTGCGCGCCTCCACGGTCACCGAGGCGGAGGCCGAGGCCGCGATCCTGCAGTTTCTCGACGCCCACGTCTCGGGCAAAGACCGCCCGGTCTTGGCGGGCAACTCGATCCACCAGGACCGGCGCTTCCTGCTCCGTCACATGCCCCTGCTGGAGGGGTTTCTCCATTACCGCCAGGTCGATGTCTCCAGCCTGAAGGTGCTGGCCAGGGCGTGGTACGGCCCCGAGGCCGAGTTCCGCAAGGAGCAGAAGAACCACACGGCGCTGGATGACATCCAGGCGAGCCTGGCCGAGCTGCGCTACTACCGGGCCACGGTGCTGCGCTTAAGGACGTCTGCACCTGGATCTGCCGTGGCTTGAAGGCTGCGGCCTTGGGGATGCGGAGCTGGAGCACGCCGCTGGCGAGGCGCGCCTCGATGCGATCTGCGTCGATGCTGCCGGGCAGGGTGAAGGCGCGGTGAAAGCGTAGATCGTCGTTGCGGCCGCCGAGGAGGGGGCCGTGGTTGGCGGCGCGCCGGAGGCCCTCGACGGTGAGCTGGCCCTGCTCGAGGCGCACCGTCAGGTCTTCCTGGGTGACCCCCGGCAGGTCGGCGAAGATCAGGAAATCCTCGCGCCCCTCGTGGATGTCCACGGTCGGCGCGATGGTGATGGGGCGCGAGCTTGCGTCGTTCTTGCTGGGCTGGGTCATGGCTTCCTCTCGCGGGTCATTCAGCTCGAACCGAGATGGTACGGGCCCTGGATTCGCTGGTCTTGGGCAGGGTCACGGTGAGGATGCCGTCCTTGAGGGCGGCGGTGGTGCGCTCCGGGTCGACGCGGTAAGGCAGCGCGAAGCTCCGCGAGAACCGGGCGCCGGGGCGCTCCTGGCGGTGCGTGGTGTAGCCTTCCGGGTGGCGGAGGCGACGCTCGCCCTGGAGCGTGAGGACGTTCTGGGCGAGGGACAGGGTGAAGTCTTTCTCGCCAAGGCCGGGCACATCGAAGGAGAAGATGAGCGCCTGCTCGGTGTCGAAGAGGCTCACCGGGATGGCCCCGGGCTGCTGGAAGAGGCTCGCCCGGTCGTGGTCGTCGAGCAGACGATCCATGTGGCGGCGGAGCGCGTCGAGGCTGGACATGGGGTGATCGTGATCGTTCCATCGGACGAGCATGGAGACCCTCCTGGCGCGGTGGGCGCCTGGGTGAAGTGGGGAGGTGCACGGCTGGGTGCTCCCTCGCGATTGCCCCGGGAAGATGCGCACCTCTTCGCCCCTGTCAAGCGCCCCCTTCGCCCCCCCGGGCGCCGTCTTCAGGGCGCCGGATTCACCCGGATCGGCGCCTCCTGGAAGCGGCGGCTCTCCTGGTAGCGGAGCTCCATGGCGCGGGCCTGCTTCCAGAGGGGCGAGGTGTGCGGGAGCACCAGGCTGGCGAGGCACCCCAGCGCGCTGAGCGCGGTCGCGATGGCCACCGGCCCGGCGAGGCGCCAGGAGGGTTTTTCCAGCCAGAACACCACGCCAAAGGCCACCCCCGCCACGAGCCCGCCCAGGTGCGCGGCCTGGTTGGTCCTGAGGGCGTAGTACATCAGGAAGCTGTAGATCAGCTGCTGGACCAGGATCTCCTTCCACCGCGGATCGCGCCGCACCGCGAGCCCCGCCACCAGCAGCCCGGTCAGCCCGAAGACCGCACCGCTGGCCCCCGCGGTGATGTACGGACGCCCCCCCTCGCCGAGCTGGTACCAGAGCCCGCTGACCGCGAAGCCGGCCACCCCCGAGGCAACATAAGACACCAGGAAACGACCCGGCCCGACCCCCTCTTCTCCGACCCGACCCAGCTGCACCAGCGCCATCATGTTGAACAGCAGGTGCAGCGGGCTCATGTGGACAAAGCAGGCCGAGAGCAGCCGGACTGGCTCGCTCCATTCGAGGCCGTTGGTCAGGGCGCCGAAGCGCAGCAGCGTCGAGGCGGGCATGCGCTCCAGCGGGTTGGCCCCGGCCCCCTGGGCGTCGAGGTACTGGAGCGCGAAGATCAGCACGTTCAGGAAGACCAGCGTCTTGGTCGCCAGCAGCCGGGGGCCGCCGAGGCGGCGCAGCAGCCGGGCCACCCCCGGAGGAGGGAGCCGCTGGCCGCAGCGACCGCAGCTCTTCTCGTCGTTGGCGTTGTAATAGCCGCACCAGGGGCAGTTGAATCCGCCGAGCATCCACCTTCCTTGCGCCACGGCGCCGTTGGCGGCAAGTTCGTCCGGTGCGCGCTGGGCCATGGATCTGGGGCTGGAAGATCGACCTCGGGGTCTTCTTGCTCCCGACCGTCGCGGCGGCGTCCCTCATCCTCGGCGCTCGCCTTTTGGGCTTCGAGGGCAAGACGCCCGAGTGGGGCTGGCTCGTCTTCATCGTCGGCGTCGACGTCGCCCACGTGTGGGCCACCCTCTTTCGCTCGTACCTCGACCCGCCCGAGCTGCGCCGCCGCCCCTGGCTTTATTCCCTGGTCCCCCTCGGGTGCTGGCTCGCCGGCGCCGCCCTCCATGCCCACTCGTCCCTCACGTTCTGGCGCGTCCTCGCCTACGTCGCCGTCTTTCACTTCATCCGACAGCAGGCGGGCTGGACGGCCATCTACCGGGCCCGCGCCGGTCAGCGTGACCCCCTCTCCCGCTGGCTCGATGACGCCGTCATCTACCTCGGCACCGCCGTCCCTCTGCTGATCTGGCACACCCGCCTCCCTCGACCCTTCTCCTGGTTCCTCGACGGCGATTTCCTCTCCCTCGCGCCCCTCGCCTCCCTCGTCCTCCCGGCCCAGGTCGCCCTCGCCCTCGCCCTCCTCGCCTGGGCCGCCCACCACGGGCGCCTCTGCTTGCACGGAAGTTCCATACAGGTGGGGAAGATCGCCGTGGTCCTGACGACGGTGCTCGGCTGGTACGGCGGCATCGTGTGGGCCCGGGACGACTGGGCCTTCACGGTGCTGAACGTGCTGCCGCACGGGGTGCCCTATTTCGCCCTGCTCTGGGCCTACGGGAAGGCGAGGCAGGAGACGGCCCCCGGCACCCCCGGCTCCCGGCTGGTGGGGGCGGGGATCGGGGCGTTTCTTGGCGTCCTGATCGCGCTGGCCTTCGCCGAAGAGGTCCTGTGGGATCGGGTGATCTGGCACGATCGAGACTGGCTCTTTGGCCTTCTGCCCGAGGTGGACGCGGGGGCCTGGGCTCACCTGCTGGTGCCGCTGCTCGCCTTGCCCCAGTCCACGCATTACGTGCTCGACGCCTTCCTCTGGCGCCGGGGCTCGACGGGGCCCGAGCAGGCCCGCGCCCTGGGGTTTTCGAGGGCATGAGGTCGTGCTTGCCGGCCTGGGCCGTGTAAGATGACCCGCCGTGCCCCAGCCTCTTGCCAAGGTCGTTCAGGACGATGCGCTCCATGGCCCCCGCGGGCCCGATGGTCGTCATGAGATCGTGGTGCCCGAGGGGTGGCTCGGCGAGGGCGCCTGGGTCGAGATCCCGCTGCCGCGGCTGCTGAACTGCGCGGCCTGCGAGGGGGGCGGGTGCGATCGCTGCGAGCGCAGCGGCGCCGTGGCCACCCGCCCACGCAAGACGCTCACCGAGGTGGTCGAGCTCCAGCTCCCCACGGCGCCAGCGATCCTGCGGGTGCCCCGCCGCGGTGGGCTCCCTGGCGAGGAGGCCCAGGGGCTGGGCCGCGGCGTGCTGCTGCTGGCGGTGCGCACCGGCGCCGCGCCCTCGGAGGGGGTCCGCCGCATCGCCCGCAGCCTCGCCCCCTCGCGCTCCTCCGACGCGCTGGCCCCCATCGCCCCGCCGGGCCTGGTGACCCCGGGGCGCTTCCTCTGGGCCGCCGCGGCGCTGCTGGCCGCCGGGATGGCCTGGCTGCTGGGCCGCTAGCGCAGGGCTCGCAGCGCGTCGCGGGTCAGGGCGATCCCGCGGTCCAGCTCCTCGTCCGTCAGGTAGGGCGCGGGCCCCAGCCGCAGCAGGTCGTTCCTGGCGTCCACGAACACCCCGACCGTCCGGAGCTTCCGGACCACCTCCTCCGCCCGGGGCACCCGCAGCGACACAAAGCCCCCCCGCGCCTCCGCGTCCCTCGGCGTCACCAGCTCTGCCTCCCCCTCCAGCCCCTCGATCAACCGGGCCGTCTGCCGCTGCGAGATCTGCCGGAGCGTCGCCACGTCCAGGCCGAACCGATCAAAGTGCTCCAGCGCCGCCTCCGCGCGGTAAAACGACGATGGATCAAAGGTCGCCCCCGCGAACCGCTCGGCTCCGGCTCCGTAGGCGACCGGCCCCCAGCTCCGCTCCTGATCCAGCGCCGCGAAATCAGCGAACCAGCCCGTGTACGCGGGGCGCAGCGCGCAGCCCGGCGGTACCCGCAGCCAGCAGATCCCCTCGCCAAACTGCGCGTACTTGTAGCCTCCCGAGGTCACGAAAACCTGGGACGCGGCGGGCCCCAGATCGACAGGGGTCACGTTGAACCCATGGTAGAGATCCACCAGCGTGATGGCCCCGCGGTGGACCGCATGCTCCAGCACCGCGCCCAGCCCCGGCAGGATCGCGGCGTCCTCGAAGAAGACGCCGGAGAGGGCCACCATGGCGGTCCGGTCGTCGATGGCCTCCCGCAGGCGCTCGGCCAGCGTGGCCCGGGGCCACCCGTCGATCCAGACCACCTCGACGCCCTCCTCCGAGAGCCTCAGGAGCTGGCGGTACAGGGAGTGGAACTCGCTCCGGGTGGTGACGATGCGAGGGCGCTCGCTCCAGCGGAGGCAGCTCATCAGCCGGAAGACCAGCTCGTGGGTGCTCCGGCCGAAGGCGAGGGGGTCGGTATCCGGAAAGTCCATACGCTGGAGGATCCGGCGAGCGACGCGCTCGATCCTGGGGAAGACGGCCTGGCCCCACTTGTCATCGACCCATGCGGCGCTCTCGTCGAAGTAGCGAGCCTGGGCGTCCCTGGCGGCGTCGGGCCAGGCCTGGTGGGAGTGGCCCGTGAGGAGGGTGCGCTCGGGTCGAAGGAAGGCGCTGTAGCAGGAGCGAAAGGCGGGGAGGTCGAGCATGGGGGGAGAGCATGCCCGTGCCCATGGAAAACGAAAACCTCCGGGGCCGGGGCCACGGAGGTTCAGGTCAGATCAGCCGGGGGCTGGGGATAACCAGCGCTGACGGCGGTTGTTGTCGCGGCTGCCGCCGCCACCGCCACCACCGCCACCACCGCCACGGGGGCCGCCACGGCCACCGCCGCCGCCGCCACCGAAGCCACCACCGCCGCCGCCGCCGCGGGGGCCACCGAAGCCACCGCCGCCGCCGCCGGTGCGCTCACGGCGCTCCTCGGCCTCGTTGACGCGGAGGGGGCGGCCGTCGAGCAGCGCGCCGTTCATCTCGGCAATGGCCTTGCGAGCGCCATCGGCGTCGGCCATGGACACAAAGGCAAACCCGCGGGAGTTGCCGGTGTCGCGATCGAGCATGAGCTTCACCTCGGCGACGGCGCCGAACTGAGCGAAGCTCTGCATGAGGGTCTCTTCGGTGGTGTGGAAGGAGAGGTTTCCAACGTACAGGCGGGTGTTCATGATGTCTGTTCTCTCTCGGCCCGAGCGCCGCAGCGCGGTATCACTCAGAAGAAATCACCGAAGGGCCGTAGTGTCGGAGATCAGGTGAAGAGTCACCTTGCGTTACCGGAGCCAGCGATCGGTCCCTTGATGAAGAGAGAGCGGCGAACCTGTGTGCCAGAAACGTGAGCAAGAAAGAGCTTTGCACGCCTGCTCTTGCTGCGCAAGCCCCGCCACGGCACTTTGCGATCAATTGTTGAAGCGGAGGTTGGCGGGCGGCTCACTGGGGCTCGATGCCCAGGGTGCGGGGGTCAAAGGCCAGCGGCAGCAGCACGTCGCTGTCGTCGACCCGATGCAACACGCCGCCGCGGCTATCGAGGATCACAAAGAGCTTGCGTTCCGCGCGGAACCTCGCCTCGCTCAGCACCTGACGGCAGGCGCCGCAGGGGCGGATCGGCTGGCGCAGGTGGGGGGGTGGCTCGCGGGTGTCCTCCGCGTGGCCGCCGGTGATGGCGATGCCCAGGATGGCGCGCTCCTGCCCCTGGAGCCAGGCGCGCCAGATCGCCGTGCGCTCGGCGCAGGCGGTCATCCCGTAGGAGGCGTTCTCCTGGTTGGCGCCGCGGACGATGGTGCCATCGTCCAGCAGCAGGGCGGCCCCGACGAGGAATTTCGAGTAAGGGGCGTAGGCCTCGCCCCGGGCGGCGCGGGCCTCGTGGACCAGGCGTTGCTCCTCGGGCCGGAGCTCGTCGAGGGTCGCGTACTCGGTGACCTCGGCCGAGAGCGTGAAGGTCTTCATCGGCGTGCGTAGGCCAGGGCCAGGGCGGCGCTGGCGTCGGTGTTCTCGCGGGACAGGCGCACCGCGGGGGCCGGGCGGGGGCCGGCGGCCCCGCGGGTCTCGGCGCACATGGCCCGGAGCAGATCGACCATGTCCTCGCGCTGGGGGACGCTGGCGCGCTCCAGGTTGTCCGCGAGGCCGATGCCCGGCAGGTGCTTGCCGGCCAGCAGCCGTGGCGCCGCGAGCAGCTCATCGAAGAGCTCTTCGACGGTGCGCCGCAGCAGGTGCTCGCCGAAGTTGGTGATCTCCGTGTCCTCGTTCACGAAGAGGACGCGGCGGGTGCGGCGGATGCTGGCCTTGAGCCCGTCCCAGTCGTAGGGGTGCAGGGTTCGCAGGTCGATCACCTCGATGTCGAGGCCCTCCTCGGCCAGATCCTCGGCGACCCGGCGAGCGACCGGCACGTGGCGGCCGTAGGTGACGACGGTGGCGTCGGTGCCCGGGCGTACCAGGCGCAGGGGGCCGATGGGGACGAAGAGGTCGGGGGTGTCGGGCCAGCGAGGCTCCCAGCCGCTGCGGTCGCCGACGGGCGCATCGATCATCTTGCTCAGGGCGCGCTCGTCGTCGGGCTCGCCGGGGATCTGCTCGCCGGGGCCCGCCTTGACCCGGAGCAGCGCCTTGGGCAGCAGCACCATCACCGGGTTCGGATCGGCGATGGCGGACAGCATCAACCCGTAGGCGTCGAGGGGGTTCGAGGGCATCACGACCTTCCAGCCCGGGAGCCGCGTCGCCTGCGCGTCGAAGGAGTGGGAATGGTAGATGCTGCCCCGGATCCCGGCGCCGACCGGGGTCATCAGGACGAGCGGGCAATTCCAGTCGCCGTTCGAGGACCAGTAGGTGTTCCCGATCAGCTTGAGCAGGTCGATGGTGTTGAAGGCGTAGTCGCAGAACTGGATCTCTGCGACGGGGCACTGGCCGGCGAGGGCGAGGCCCATGGCGGCGCCCACGATGCCGCGCTCGTCGAGGGGGGTATTCCAGGCGGTCTTGAGGCCCTGGGTGGCGGTGAACACGCCGCCGAGGGGCGGGCCCACGTCCTCGCCGAAGATGTCGGTCACCCCGAGGCGCTCCTCGCCCACGTGGAGCGCCATTCGAACCGCTTGAACCATCGTCGCCATCAGAGACCTTCCTTCACATGGTTGCGGGGGGCAAAGACGTGATCCCACACCGTCGAGCCCTCCGGCTGGGGCTCCTCCACGACGCGCCGGGAGGCTTCGAGCAGGCCCTGGGTGATCTGCTCGCGCATCTCGTCCATCTGCGATTGGGTGCGGAGACCCCGGTCGATCAGCTTCTGCTCGAAGTCGGCCAGGCAGTCGACCTCGTGCTTGGCGAAGTTGGCGCCGGACGCCGACGAGTGGCCGTAGAGCCGGGACACCTGCGCCTCCAGCAGGAACGGTTTTCGCTCGTTCCGCACGTAGTCCATCGCCTCCTGGAGCTCGTGGTAGGTCTCCTCCGCGTCGTTGCCGTTGATGACCTTGGTGCGGATGCCGAAGGCCTTGCCTCGATCGGCGATGTACTTCTCGCCGTGCTGGGTGCTGGCGGGGGTCGAGATGCCCCAGCCGTTGTTGGTCACCAGCATCAGCACCGGCAGCTCGGCCCCGGGGCGGCTGGACCAGACCAGGCAGGTCGCGAAATCGCCCTCGGCGGTCCCCGCGTCGCCGCCCTGGACGATGGTGATGCCCTTGCTGTTGGCGCGCTTCTGCGCCATCGCCGTGCCCGGCGCGATCGAGTACTGCACCTCGATCGGCGAGGTGATCGGCACCACGTTCCACTTGCGCATCGACGAGTGGCCCGCGAAATTTCGACCCCCCGAGTAGGGGTCGGTGGCCGTGTTCTTCATCTGCCGCAGCGAGTCGATGGGGTCGGCCCCCATCGCCAGCAGCGTGCCGGTGGACCGGTAGTGCAGGTGCAGGTAGTCGTGATCCAGGCCCTGCCCCTTGCGCGCCAGGAGCCCCAGCGGGATGTTGAACGCCTCCTCGCCAGGGCCGCCGATCCAGAAGAAACCGTCGCCCTGCTTGTACATGCGGATCAGCCGCTCCTCGAGCAGCCGCGTGGTGAGCATCAGCTCGTGGATCTTGAGCTGCAGCGCCGCGTCGAGGGGCGCGGGCCCGGCGAGCTGCTGCACGAGCGGGAGAGAATCAAGGACCTGAGACGCCACGGGATCTCCTTGGGAAGTGGCGCCAACCTAGTCGATCACCCCCCCCGGGACCAGCCCCCCTTCTCTTCCCTCCGGCTCCCCCACCATGCCGCGCTGAGTCGAGGTCGCGCCCCTCACACCGCGGCCCCCTCCTCTGTCTCGTCCGTCACCTCGATCGTGCGGCCAGCGCACCGGTACGAGAAGCCTTGCACCCACGCCACCGCGCCCTCGCGCCGCTGCACCAGCGCCCTGCGTGTCACGCCCTCGCCCTGCTCCCGGCGCCGCAGCGCTCCTTCCGCGATGACGCGCGCCAGCGCCACCATCCCCTCCAGGTGCCTTCGACCCTGGACGCTCTGGTTGCATCGCCCTCCCTGATCCCCCACCCGCGCCTGGCGCGCTCGCTCCTCCACCTCCCGCACCCGCTCCACCGCCTGCCGCAGCCCCTCCGGTGGCCCCTCCAGCACCCCCTCCAGCGCCTCCTCCAGCGCCTGCCGAAGCCGGAACACGCCCTCCCCCTTCTTCCCCCCCTCGCCCCGCAGCAGCGCCTCCTGGCGCGCTCGTTCTCGCCCCTCGGCCTCCTCGTACACCGACCCCGCCTCGTCCTCTCCGCCGCTCCCCATCGCCTCCCGGTACGCCGCCATCGCCGCCCCCGTCAGTTGCCCCCCGTACATGCACGCCAGGTGCTCGTTCCCCCCCAGCAGCCCCTCCCCGTGGTACCGGTGCTGCGCCTGCCCCACCGCGTAGAGACCTTCCCTACTCGTCGCGTGGTTCCGCGGCGATCGCGCCACGACGCCTCCTCGCCCGTCCGGCTCGAAATCCACCCACAATCCCCCCAGCGACCCCTGCACCGCCGGGAACACCCGCATCGGCCCGCGGCCCGCATCTTCCCCCGTGCTCCGCTCGTAGACCCTCAGCTCCTCGCCCCACCGCTCCCGCAGCACCTCCGGGGGCACCCCCGGCAGATCCAGGTACACCTCCCGCTCCCCCGCGCTCTCCCCGTGCCCACGCTCGCGGCTCACCCGCAGCAGTTCCCGGCTCGCGAGTCCAGGTGAAAGAAGACCCCCTTCCGCCGGGTGCCGCTCTTCCAGCACATACCGCCGCTCCCGCTCCGGGATGGATGCCGGCAACCGGCGATCGAGAGGGTCTTTGGGGACCCACAGGCGCCCCCCTCCGGCCAGGAGGCGATCGCCCAGGAGGCGTGGCTTGCCGGGCCCTGGGGTGGCCGTCGGGTGGAGCTGGAACAGGTCGATGTCGGCGAGGACGGCGCCGTCAAGGAAGGCCACGGCGGTGGCGGTCCCGGTGCAGGTCAGGCTGGCAGAGGAGCGAGGGAAGAGGGCGCCGTGGCCCCCGGTGGCGAGGCACACCGCGTCGGCGCGGAAGGCGCGGATTTCCATGGTCCAGAGGTGCTGGGCGACGATGCCGACGACGGGGCCACGAGGGGAGCGGATCAGGGAGAGCAGATCCCAGGGGTCGTGGCGCTGGAGCAGGGGCTCCCCGGGGATCTCGACCCCGCGCGCGTCGAGGCAAGGGCGCGCCTCGTGGGCGCGGAGCTGATCGTCCAGGGCGAACAGGATCTGCTGGCCCGTGGAGGCCCCGGCCAGGAGCGTGCGGCGGCGCGTGGATCCCCCCGAGCGGTGCAGGGCCGGGAGGCCCTCCCGGGTCCGGAGAAAAGGGACACCCATGCGATCCAGGAGGCGGGCCAGGCCCGGGGCCGCCTCGGTCATGCCCCGGAGCAGGGGGCCAGCGGCGAGGGGCCCTCCGGCGGCGAGGGTGTCCTGGAGGTGGAGCGCCGGGCGATCGTCCTCGCCGGCGGTGGCGAGGGCCGCGTTGAAGCCGCCGGGCTCGCAGCCGCTGTGGGCGCGGCGCGCGGGCATGGAAGAGAAGAGGGCGACCGGGACCCGGTCTTCGCAGAGCTTCCAGGCGGTCATCAGCCCGGCGATGCCGGCGCCGACCACGATCACCCGGCGCGCCCGCGAGGGAGAGGAGGCCATGGCGAGGGTGTACACAGCCAGGCCCGGGGCCGCCAGGCCCCCTCGTCGGGGGCCGGATCTGGTACACCAGGAGGATGCGCGCGCTGGAGCGTCTGAGCGAGGACGAAGCCCGACGGGTCGAGGGGGTCATCACCGATCTGGACGACACGATGCTGGACCAGGGGCGCCTGGGCGAGGCCGCGTACGGGGCGCTGTGGAGGGCGCAGCGGGCGGGGCTGCCGGTGCTGGTGGCGACCGGGCGACCGGCGGGCTGGGGCGAGGTGCTGGCGCGCCAGTGGCCGGTGGTGGGGGTCGTGGCCGAGAACGGAGGGGTGGCGTTCCAGCGGGTGGGGGCCGGGGTCGAGCGGGTCGAGCGGGTGAGCGCCGAGGAGCGGCAGGCGCGCCGGCTCCAGCTCGCCTGCGGGGCCGCCGAGCTCACGGCGCTCTTCCCCGAGCTGCAGGCCGCCGACGACAACGAGACGCGGCTATCGGATGTCACGTTTGACGTGGGCGAGCGGGTGCAGCTCCCCCCGGACCGGGTGGCGCAGATCGCGGCGCAGGCGCGGTCCTGGGGGTTCCGCGTGACGGTGTCGAGCGTGCACCTGCACCTGAGCCTGGACGGGGACGACAAGGCCTCGGGGGCCCTCTGGTTCCTGCAGCAGCGGCTGGGCCTCGATCCGAGCCGGGCGCGGGGTCGCTGGGCCTTCGTCGGTGACAGCGGCAACGACGCCCCCTGCTTCGCCGCCTTCTCCCTGACCTTCGGGGTCGCCAACGTGCTCCCGGCCCTGCCGCTGCTCAGCCGCCCGCCGCGCTACCTGGCCCCGGGGGCCTGCGGCGAGGGGTTTGTCCAGGTGATCGACGCGCTCGTGAAGAATTCTTGTAACCCGTGACCTGGCTCCCTCGTACCTCATCCCAAGCAGCATGGCCCCCAAGCTCACCCCAGAAGTCCTCTCCTCGCTCGCCCGGCGCGACCTGCTCCGCGCGGCGGCCACCGGCTCGGTGCTCTCGGTGCTCGGCGGCTCCTACGCGCTGGCCGCCGACGATGACCCGCGCACCAAGGAAAAACGCCCCGACGGTCGCCCCCGCTTGCCCCCTGGCCAGCGGCTGATCTCGGCCCTCAAACCCATGGGCGGCGACCCGGGCGACCCGAGCCCCGCCAGCTTCAAGCTCAAGGTCCACGGCGAGGTGGCCGCCCCCTTCGAGCTCGATTT
Organism: Polyangiaceae bacterium; assembly: GCA_025453595.1. Classification (GTDB taxonomy): domain Bacteria; phylum Myxococcota_A; class Polyangia; order Polyangiales; family Polyangiaceae; genus JANWXX01. Next base: position 11,951 of record JALOQB010000059.1, on the reverse strand, counting down.
CATCGGCCTGCTGGCCCTCCCTCAGACCGAGATCCCCCTCGACGTCCACTGCGTCACCAGCTGGTCCGCCTTCGATGTCCTCTGGTCCGGGGTCCGCGTGTCGCTCCTCGCCGAGAAGGCCAAGGTCAAGGGCGACGCCCGCCACGTCATCTTCGAGGCGGCCAACGGCTACACCGCCAACGTCCGCCTGGCCGAGGCCCTCGCCCCCGGCGTCCTCGTCGCCCACAAGGCCAACCGCAAGCCCCTCGCCCGGGCCCACGGCACCCCGGTCCGCGCCGTCGTCCCCGACCTCTACTTCTGGAAGAGCGCCAAGTGGCTCACCGGCATCCGCTTCGTCAAGCAAGACCAGCCCGGTTACTGGGAGACCCGCGGCTACCACAACCACGCCGACCCCTGGCTCGAAGAACGCTATGGCTGAGCCCCGGCGCTTGCTGCTCCGCCCCTGGGTCCGCGCCCTGCACCGCGACCTCGGCTACCTCGCCGTCGGCCTCACCCTCGTCTACGCCCTCTCCGGCCTCGCCGTGAACCACATCGCCGACTGGGACCCCAACTTCCAGAACTTCGAGCGCACCCACCAGCTCGGCCCCCTCCCCGGCGACGACGACGCCATCGCCCGCGCGGTGGTAGAGAAGCTCTCTATCCAGGAAAAACCTACAGAGGTGTACCGCGCCAGCGATGACCAGCTCGACGTGGTGTTCAGCAAGCGCACCCTCCACGTGAACCCGGCCACCGGCCAGGTGATCGACGAGGGGCAGAAGCCTCGCTTCCTGGTCCGCGTGGCCAACTGGCTCCACCTCAACCGGGGCAAGAAATCCTGGACGTACATCGCCGACGCCTACGCCGCGGGGCTCCTCTTCCTCGCCCTCTCGGGCCTGTTCATGATCCCCGGACGCAAGGGGCTCCTGGGGCGCGGCGCCATCTTCGTCGCCCTCGGGGTCGCCATCCCTGTGGCTTACGTCCAGCTCTCCGGTGGGCCCGAGGCCGCTTCTTCCGCAAAACGCCCGGGGCGCTGAGCTTCCTTCGCCAGGGGTGGCGGTTGTTCCTGAGCGGTAGTGCTTCGTCCGGCTAGGGTGCACCCCGCGAGGGGTCTTGGAGGGGGCCTCCCGTCGGGGCCGCATGGCCGACAGACCCACTTCATGGCTGCATCGGATCGAGGATGCGACCAAAGAACAGTAGCGTGCCCGTGGCGTTATCCCGGATGCTGAGGAAGAACGAGCGATCCACCTCAAGATCGCGGGTAGGTGGGCCAAACTCACTACTGTTAACGATCACGGCGGAGGCAGCGGCGGCTTCCAGGCCGTCCTCGTCGATGTTCAACATGGCCTTGTGAAACACGTCCTTGATAAACAGGCGATTTTCAACAAATGCGGGGTCATCGCTCATGCCGAAAAAGTCCGCTGAATGCTTGTCAAGGGGGGTTTTCATGCCGAGTTTGTACAAGGCAGGGGTGAGCTTGACGCTGGGGCTGGTGTACTTGAACCTGGGCAACTTCAGGTTCAAAAGGATGGATTTCTCGACCGCCTTGAGGGCAGAAATTTCAGTGGCGAGGTTGGCCTCAAACTCATCGAATTTCCCTTCCTTGGGCACATAGACAACCAGAGAGAGCCCCCCGCCGTTGAGGTGCAACACCCCCGACTTCGCCAGATCATCCTCGGCATAAGCCCCAGGGAGCATGGTCCCGGACATGAGGGGGACCTCGGAGGTGCCCGTGGGGGTCAGGAAGGAGCCCGGTTTGGTGGCCTTCTTGTCGAAAGACTTCCACCAGGGGAAGGTCAGGCTCACCGCGTTCACCAGCACAAACCGGGTGAACTTATCGATGGCCTCCGGGGGTAGCAGATCCTCGATGCGTTTCTCGGTCTGCTGGGAGACCCAGTCGTTGATTTTCAGCCGCTCGGTCTCGGAATTCGCAAGAAAATTCGCCTTGTTCAGATCGGCCTTGTACGTGCTGGCCAGCACGTCGAGAAAGCTCGTTTTCCAGGTAAAATTCTGGTCACCCCAGATGGAATTCACCAGGTTCAACGATGCATCCGGGATCGGGGTCCCGTTCTTCTTCGCAAGCTCCCTGGCTTCCTGGGGGCGCATGGCTAGCTCCGCGGAAAGGCCGTGAAGAGCCGGGTGCAACTGCTCCTGGGGAAGCGTGAAATGCATGACCTTGCTCATCTCCGCCAGGGTCGCCCCCTGGGCCCCGGCGGACGTCATCCCCAGCGCCAGCGAGAGGCTGAGGGGGGAAAACAGCAGGTTCTTCCCGCTGTTCGCCACATCCTGGCGCAGCTGCCCATAGAGGTCGATGGCGAAGGCATTGTTGCCCGCGACCACCGCCTGCTGAGGCGATAGGGGCAGGGCTGGCCCCTCCCCCCCGGAACCACCTTTGCCAGCCACCCCGGGAGCACCGGCGCTCCCCCCTGTGCCGGCCACCCCGGCCGCTCCTCCCGCGCTCTGTCCGGAACTCCCGGACTGCCCGGAGGTACCTGATTTTCCTCCAGAATTGCCGGCTCCCGCCTGACCAGCGGTCCCGGCTTGGCCGGCAATTCCGGCCTGACCAGCGCTACCGGCAGGAGGAGCGGGGGCGTCGAGGGTGCTCTCTGTGCAGGCAAGCAGCGAGAGCGAGAGAAGGACGTGAGATCGGAAAAGGCGCATGAGGAGCTCTTTGCAAGGGGTTTGCCCCGAGACCGTTCACGTTGACGGCCACGGCCACGCCGACGGGGACGAGCACCGGGGGCGGGGACGCGGGGACGAGGACGGGGACGTGAAGGGGAGTGGTAGGCAAGGTTTTGGAAAGAAAGCTGACCCTTGAAGTCAGCCGCGCTGGCACCACTACCCGAACGTATCCACCGGCTGGCTCCGCCTCAAGCGGGGCAAGCTAACCGGCGCGACGCCAGCGCCCGCACCAGCGCCTCGGTGGCCTCGGACCCCAGGTAGATCTGCCCCGAGACCCGCAGGTGCACCCGACCCCCGCTCGCATGCATCTGCACCTCGATCCGCTCCTCGCCCAGCAGCGCGTCCCGCAGCCGTACCGCCTCCTCCATCGTGGCGCCAAACGCCGCCGGCAGCGCCACTGTCGCCATCGTCCCCACCAGCCCCTCCGCCGCCAGCAGCTCCGCCCCGAGCTCGTCCCGCAGCGCGCAGGCGGCCTCCCACGCCCACCGGTGGTTGTACCGCTGCACCGCCTCCACCCCCAGCTCCCGCAGCATCGCGATCCCCTCCGGTGCCGCCAGCATCGGGGTCGGATCGTAGGTCCCCTGCCAGTCGAGCTCCGCTGTCAGACCTTGATCCAGGCCCCAGGAAAGAATGGGCGCGTGGAGCCCCTTGTGCGCATCGCCGCGAGCATGGAGGAAGCCACAGCTTCTGGGGGACCAGGCCCACTTGTGCAGGTTCGCGGCGTACCACTCGGCGCCGATGGCGGTGACATCAAGCGGGACGGCTCCCGGGGCATGGGCGCCGTCCACCAGCACCGGGACGCCGCGCCGCTGCGCGGCTTGCACCATGGCGCCGATGGGCAGCAGCAAGGCGCTCGACGAGGTCACGTGGTCGAGGATGGCCAGCCGCGTCCGCGGGGAGAGGGCGGCCTCCACCGCCGCGACGGCCTGCTGCTCGTCCAGGAGCGGGGACGGCAGCGTGGCCCGGGTGAGCACCGCGCCCCGGGCGCCACCGATGCTGGCAGCCCCGGCGGCGATGGCCCCGTAGGCCTGATCCAGCAGCAGGATCTCGTCGCCTTCCTGGAAGGGGATCGCGCGGAGCACCGCGTTGATCCCGGCGGTCACGTTGGTGACAAACCCCAGCTCGCGGGCCGGGGCCCCGACGAAGGTCGCCACCTCCGCGGCGGCCTGGCGGATCGTCCCGGCCCCCGGGCTCGCGGTGCCCACCATGCCCACCGCCTCCCGCAGCAGGAACGCGGAGGGACGTCGCTCCATCTCGTCCCGGAGCTGCTGCTGTCGGTCCAGCACCCGGCGCGGCGTCGCGCCCACGGTGCCATGGTTGAGGTAGAGGTACGAGGGGTCCAGGAGCCAGCGGTCGAGCCAGCTTCTTCCAAACGGCAGCATCGTGGCCCGAGCTTAGACCAACCGCTCCCCACCGCCATGGCACGCTTCACCAAGCCTCGCCCTGGCCTCTGTGGTCGGGACCCCGAGGGCCTCCAGGCGGGGGAAGATCCGTCGCCCCAGGGTGGTCACAAAGAGCCCGCGCAGATCGCGCCGGGGCAGACACCCAAGCTCCCTCAAGCGCCCCTCCTTCGGGTGCGGGGCCACCTCCTGGAAGAGCCGGTGGCGGCTGTCGAGCCCGAGCATCCCCGGGAGCCAGGACCCCACCGCGCCTCGCTCTCCGGCGGAGGTCTCGCGCTCCAGGTAGCGCCAGCCCAGGGCGCTGTGCCCCACCTCGTCCCGCAGGATCTCTTTCTGGACCCGGCGTAGCTCCGGATCCCGGGTCATCACCAGCGAGGCGGCCATCACGCGTACGTTCAGCGTCTCGCTGATGCAGCAGATCGCCACCAGCTCCCGCAGCACCCGCTCCCGGGTCCCCTCCGCAGGCCCTCGCACCTCCGACGCGATCAGCCCCGGCACCTCGCTCACCCCGAACCCTCGCGCCACGCTCCAGCACAGCGCCTCGTGGGCTCGCTCTTCCCTGGATGCCTCCCGCGCCTCCTCGATCCACGCGCCGGTCGCTCCGGTCTGCTCCAGCCCCGCCGCCAGCCTCGCGAAGCGCTCCGCTGCGTTGCCCTCGGCCCGCGCCCGGAACGCCCAGAGCTCCCCCAGCTCCCGGCGCACCTCCGGCGCTTCCCCCGCCAGGTGCTTCACCAGAGCGGCCTCGCCAGCAGCGGCCTCACCGCCTCCTCCGCCTGCCGCAGCCGCTCCTCCAGCGCCCCGCTCAGCCGCCGGTGCGGCCCCGCCGATGCCTCCTCGATGCACCGCGCCCAGAAGCCCTCGCTCCCCCCGACCTCCGGCACCACCGCGCCGCTCACCGGCTCTGTCAGCAGGTACAGATCGATCCGGGACTGCGCCCGCTGGCGCTCCAGCGACGGGAGCCTGCGCGAGAACATTCGCTCGCCCCAGAGCTGCAATGACAGCAGATCCGTGTCCAGGAACAGCACCCGCCCCCCTGCCGCCGCCGCCGCGTTCGCCTCCTGGATCTGCCGGATCGCCGCCTCCTCCAGGTGCTCCGCCCGCAGCGCCAGGCCCGCCCCGGTCATCACTGCCCGCAGCGTCTCCGGGACCCAGGTTGTATGGAACCTCTCTGCGAGCCTGGACGCCAGGGTCGATTTGCCCGACCCCTCGGGCCCGAGGAGGGCGACCCGGAGGGCGAGGCGGCTGCGGGCCTGGGGGACGAGCTGCACCCAGTGCTCGGCGGGGGCGCTCCGGAGCTGGGCGCTGCTCGCCGGGGCCGCGGTGAGGTCTGGCGCGAGGTGCACGAAGGGGACGCCCAGCGCGTCGCCCAGGGGTTGATCCCCGGGATCGCAGGAGATCAGGGTGACCGGGGCCTGCTGGAGCTGCGCCTGGATCCGCTCGGACCAGCGCCGGATGCAGCCGGGATCCGCCGCGTCCCAGGGGTCCTCGTGCCGGAGCACCTCGACCCGGACCCCGGGCAACCCCAGGTCCTCGATCCAGCCTGCGCGCTCCTCGCCGGACAGCGGGCCCGGCGCATCCTCGATCACGATCACGCGGGATGAAGCGCCGAGGCGCGCAATGCGGCGTAGCAGCGAGACGTGACCCTGGTGAAGAGGAAGAAAACGACCGACCACCAGCGGCGCTCGCTCGGAAGGCAACCCCTGCAGCTCCTCGCTTTTTTCCGGTTCCCGGGGCGGAGAGGGGCGGGGTGGCGGTGGCGGTGGGGTCGGCGGGTGGTAGGAATAATCCGCCCCGATCCAGTCCATCGGTGCCTCGAACCAGCGCTCCTCGCCCCGCTCTTCTCGATCGCCTCCCTGCATGATGGCAAGCATAGCCTGGCGCCCGCCCCGCGCGGTAACGCTGTGAACTGGCCCCCATGGGCGTCAAGGTAGGCTTGCACCGCTGGCGGCAAGAACCGCCGGTGCGCGAGCGGAGCCGCGCGGATCATGGTGCCCGAGACCGGGATCTTCCCCCGATCCACCAGCTCGAAGCCTGCACCGAGGGCCGCCGCCAGGGGCGCCGCGTGAGCATCCCCGGCTACCATGACCCGCCGGTGCCCTCGCCAGGCCGCAGGGATGCGCCCCTCCAGGCGCCGCGCCCAGCGCGCTGCATCCTCCGGTCCTGCCGTGAGCGCTCGATCCTCCAGGATCCCCTCCACCCGCGCGCCTCGCCCGGTGGCCTGCTCCACCCACCGCCTCCGTACCTCGCCAGCAACCATGTCGTTGGATGTCAAACGAATTGCAACAAGGAGCTCGTCGTGGCGCTGGCGAGCGGTGGCGAGGAGAAAGGTGTGGCCCAGGTGCAGGGGGAGAAAGCGGCCCACCACGAGCGCGAGGGTCGGCGACGGAGGAGGGGTCATCACGAGGCCATGGGTCGGGTCATGACGAGGGGGGTGGCGTCCGGTGAACGGGGTGAACAGGCGCCTGGCGGATGGTAGGGTGGTTCCTGATGGATCCTTCCGTTTTCCGCACGTTCGCTGGAGCGCTGGGAGCGACCGCGCGGGCCGGGGCCCCGGATCTGTATGATCGTCAGGTGTACGTCGAGTGTGACGCCCCGGAGCCCGTGCTGCGGGCCTTGCTGACAGGCCCCTTTTGCTCTTCTGCGCTCCAGATGCTGGCCCCTGGCCAGCGGCTCCTGCGGCTGGATCACCTGGGTAACCTGGAGATCAAGGCCGAGTTCTCGAAGCCCTACCCCAACCTCACCCTGGACGAGACCCGGGAGCTGCTGCGTGAGCTGGGGGCGCATCGGCTGGGAGCTGGTGGAGCGCGTCGAGCTGATCCAGGCACGCCCTGCGGCCGATGGATCGGGTTCAGACCGCCCCGAACCCACCCGCCACCCAGCGCCCCGCCTTCGCCGCATTCAGGGCGAAATTGGCCTCGACGCGCTGCTCTGCGAGCAACTCTCCCCCGGCGTCCCAGGCGCTCAGCCGGGCGTGAGGGTCATCCTCATCGGGGACGATATCAAGGTCGACGCGCACCACCCCCAGCGTCCCGTCGCTCACCGTGACGCTCTTGTGCAGCTTCGCCCGCTGGCTCGCCTCGTGGCGCGCCAGCACGTCCCGCGCCGCCTTCAGCAGCGTCCGGAAATCGTTCACATTCAGCGGCTTCGGGTTCTTCTTGTCGCGCCCCATCGTCCACGGACCCACCAGCACCGGCTCGCTCTGCCCGTCCAGCGTCATCGAGACCGCCCACCCGTCGTCCTCCTCGTTCTTCATCACCCGGGCGGTCCACCCGTCCTCGTACCACGTCCTCAGATCTCCCTCGTTGTTCGCCTCGGCCATGCCCCCACCTTAAAACCCTCCGGACCCCCGCTGGAAGTACCGTTCTCCTCAGGATCAGTCATTCTTTGTCCTGCCATGGGCGCGACCCATCTGCTGCGGCACCGAGGCGCTTCTTGTCGGGCCTTGGAGCCGCTAGAAGGAAGCCATGGGCAACCCGGAGAACCTGGAACGTCGCCTTTTCCGCCAGCTGCGGGCCACCTGCGAGGGCCATGGGCTGCTGGCCCCCGGGGACCGGGTGCTGGTCGCGGTCTCCGGCGGCAAGGACAGCTACACGCTGCTGTTCCTGCTGCAGCGCCTGGTACGCGCGCTCCCGTTTCCGGTCGAGCTGGTGGCGGTCCACCTGGATCAGCGGCAGCCCGGCTACAACGGCGCCCCCCTGATCGAGTGGCTGGAGCAGAGCGGTGTCTCCTTCGAGATCCTGTCCGAGGATACCTACTCGATCGTGACCGAAAAGCTTGCTGAAGGGTCCACCTATTGTTCCCTGTGCTCGCGGCTTCGCCGTGGGATCCTGTACTCGGCTGCGGCCCGGCTTGGCTGCAACAAGCTGGCCCTCGGCCACCACCGGGAGGATGGCCTGGAGACCTTCCTGCTCAACCTTTTCTATGGCGGCAAGCTCCAGGCGATGCCCGCTCGCTTCACCTCCGATGACGGTCGCGTCGAGGTCCTTCGACCTCTGATCGAGTGCGCCGAGGCCGATATCGCCGCCTTTGCAGCGCAGCAGCGCTTTCCCATCCTGCCCTGCAACCTGTGTGGGTCTCAAGAGGGGCTCAAGCGCGAGCGCGTCGCCGAGCTGCTCTCCTCGCTGGAGCGTGAACACCCTTCGTTGCGCGCCGTGATGGCCAGCGCCCTCGCCAACGTGCGCCCTACCCACCTCCTGGATCCTGCCGTTCGTGAGGCCTGGCTCGCCCGTCCCGGGGCCACCGGGGGCCCTCGACCTGCCACCGAAGAGCACTTCGCTGCGCTCCCGGTGCACTCGCGCAGGTTGCCGGTGCTGGGGTCTTTGCCCTCCTCGGAAGAGCAAGGGGGTTGAGGGCTTGGTGGAAACGGTGGGCCTTGGCAGCCCGCGCCCGGGCAAGGGAGGGAGGGGCTGCGCCCCGTCTGCTTGGTGGAAACGGTGGGCCTTCGCGGCCCACGCCCGCGGCAAGGGGGGTTGAGGGGGCAGCGCCCCGGGGTTTTGTGGGAACGGTGGGCCTTCGCGGCCCACACCCGCGGCAAGGGGGCCGATGGGGCTGCGCCCCGCGCGGCCCCCTTGCATCCCCCGGCTCCCCCTTCATCAGCAGGCATCCGGGCGAGACGGGGAGCATCGATACGATCTCAGAAGCGCCCCTTGCCCACGCTTCGCGCGGGACCCGCGGGGTTCGTTACGCTCCGTCTCTCTCGTTCGTTTGTGCACAAATAATCTCGGGGAGTGACGGGCGTGCGTGACGTTTTGTGCTCAAATGTTCGAGCCCCGCGGGTCCCGCCCCGTAGGGGTGGGCAAGGGGCGTTTCTGAGATCGAGGAGGGTCGAATCGTCTTGAGTGGATGCTCCTCTTCACACCGTGGGGGAGCCGGGGGATGCAAGGGGGCCGCGCGGGGCGCAGCCCCATCGGCCCCCTTGCCCGGGCGTGGGCGGGTAGCCCACCGTTTCCACCAAGCAGACGGGGCGCAGCCCCTCCCTCCCTTGCCCGGGCGCGGGCTGCCAAGGCCCACCGTTTCCACCAAGCAGACGGGGCGCAGCCCCAACCCCCTACCTCCAACCCCTAAAAATCGAGAGAACACCGAGAGCAGCTTCACCGAAGGAAACTTCTCCCCCACGGAGTTATGAACGATGATGCCAGCACCCATCCCGGAGTCCGGAGGGGCCACGCACCGGTTCTGGAAGAAGATCCCACGGGCAGCGGGCATGGGTCGGGGGGGATTGGAGAGCACATGACTCTCCCGGAAGCAGCCGTAGGTCTGTTCAGAGCCAACGATCCCGATCCGTAGCCGGGCATCGGTGTTGAAGCCCCACATCTCGAGGTGCTCGGAGCTGTTGCTGGAGGCGAAGAGGACGAGGTAGCGGCTCTTGTCGGTGGTGCGAGCGAAGATCACTTCACCGGAGGTGCTGACGCCGGAGAGGAAGGAGCAGGAGCCACCGTTCTCGGGGGAGAAGATGCCGGGCGACATCTTGGGGGCATTGGGGGTGATGCTGGCACGGCAGAAGTGTTGATGACCGGAGGTTGTGCCGGTGGTCTGGGTGTCGCGCCAGAGGGGGGGCAGGTCGACGAAGCTGTCGGCAGGGCCGTGGAGGAACAGGGAGAAGCTGCCCAGCATGCCGTTGGCGCCGGCGGGTGTGATGCAGGTACGGGTCGGGACATCGAGCCAGCCCAGAGAATTCTTGGCGGAGCAAAGGACCGGCCCCTGCTCGCCCTGGCTGCCGCGTACGACCCCGCGGGGCACCCCTGGCAGCACGTTGACGATGCGGGTGACCGGGGTGAACGTTGTCCCCGGGGCGGTGATCGCCAGGAACTGGTAGCTGGGGAAGCTGGCCTGCTGCACCGCCCCGTTGTCGGTCTTGTGCTCACAGGCCCCGTTCTTGATGGAGCCGAGGAAGGTCTTGTTGCCCTGGGTGACCTTGCAGGGGGTTGCCCCGCTCAGCTTGGCCCCCTCGGCGTTGGCGGCGCTGGGGTTGGCCGGCGTTTTCCAGACCCAATCTGCCTGCGCTAGCGCGGGTGTGAGAAGGATGGCAGTCGAGGTGAGCAGAGGGGTGAGGCGCATGGCGGGTCAGTGTACGCCAGAGTTCGCATGGACCTTCCATAGCAACTCGAGCTCTTGATTGTTTTGTGGTCAAAGCGGGTACGAGAGGGTGGCGCCGAGGACGGTGACCAGCACCAGGACCAGGGGGGCCAGCACCAGGAAGACCAGGAAGGTGTAGCCCATGACGTCCCGGGCCCGGAGGCCAAAGAGCCCCAGGATGGGCAGCATCCAGAAGGGCTGGATCAGGTTGGCGACGGCCTCGCCCAGGTCGTACACGGCGACCATCCAGCCCAGGTGGACCTTGAGCTCATGGGCGGCCTGCATGACGTAGGGGGCCTCGATCACCCATTTGGACCCTCCGCTGGGCACAAAGACGCCCAGCACGGCCGAGTAGATCGCGATCACCGCGGGGAAGGTGGCCGGCGTGGACAGCTTGACAAAAACCCCGGCGATCAGCTGGCTCAGGTGCGTGCGTGTGATGATCGCCGCGATGCCTGCGTACAGGGGGAACTGGAGGATCACCCCCCAGACCCCCGGGGTCGCCTCCTTCACCGCGCGCATCAGCCGCGCCGGCGTCCCGTGGAGCAGGAAGCCCAGGGTCAGGAAGATCAGGTTCAGCGTGTTGAGGTTGAGGGCGCTCAGCGGCCGGGCGCTTGCATGGAAATACTGCACAAGGTAGGCGGTGGCGGCGGCGACGAAGAGGAGGCTGAGGAGGGGGCTGTGCTCGAGCCATTCTCCCGGGGTTCCCTTGCGCTCGGGGTCGGGGCGATCGACGAGGGAGGGGCCCAGATCGATGCCGAGGGAGGCGGCGGTGGTGGCGCGGGAGGCGGGGGGGGTAGCGAGGTACATCACGGCGGAGACGACGAGGATCTCGACGAGCACGCTCACCAGGGATTGCCAGAGGAAGATGGTATGAGCGAGGGGGATGAGGCCGCCGGGGATGGTGCCGGGCCCCTCGACGATGGCGCGGAGGGCGGGGGGCAGGGCGCCCTCGGTGGCCATCTGGAGGGCCGCGGAGCCGCTGAGGCCCTGGGCCCAGATGCTGCCGAGGCCCAGGAAGGAGGCCGCGGCGACCGCGCGGTAGTCGACCCCCTGGACGCGGCGAGCGACCTCGCGGGCGAGCATGGCGCTGAAGATCAGGCTGAAGCCCCAGTTGAACCAGGACGAGAGCATGGCGAAGAGGGTGACCAGGGTCACGGCGCGGCGAGGGTCGTCGGTCCTGGAGGCGAGCCAGACGATGGCGCGGTACACGGGCCTCGTGGTGGCCAGGACGTAGCCGGTGATGATGACGAGGGCCATCTGGAGGGTGAAGGGGAGCAGCTCCCAGAAGCCGTCTCCCCAGGCCTTGAGAACCTGCCCCGGCGTCGCCTTGCCGGCGGCGATGGCCGCGGTGAAGACGAGGACCGAGGCGAGGAGGGCGAAGACAAAGGCATCCGGTATCCAGCGCTCGGCCCAGCGAGTGAAGGCCGCGGAGGCGCGCTCGATGGCGTTGCGCGGGGCCTCCTCGTGGGGTGGCGGGGCAGGGGAGGCGCCGATCGAGGGGGGGAGCTCTGCGCTGGCCATGAGGTCTCCGGCGGACGCTAGCACCCCCCGAGATCCTGGGGTAAATGGCCTTCCATGGCTCGCCCTCGCGTTCGTATCATCGACAATTCGGTGCCGATGCTCTTCCCCTTCGTGGTCACGTTGCTGCTGAGCGGGGGCGCGGCCCTCGCTGCGGCGATCTTCAAGTAAGCGTGTGATCAATCCCTCTCTGGTGTCAGCGTCGCGCGTCGCGCAGGTACAGATCCAGCCGAGGGGTGCCGCCGGCGAGCTGGCCCAGGCTGAACCGGGCCCCCAGATCGTCGCCGGGGGCCAGGT
>JALOQB010000345.1 GCA_025453595.1 Polyangiaceae bacterium | reverse complement strand
CCCGCGGCAAGGGGGCCGATGGGGCTGCGCCCCGCGCGGCCCCCTTGCATCCCCCGGCTCCCCCTCTATAAGCAGGCATCCGGGCGAGACGCCGAGCAGCGTGACGAGCTCAGAAGCGCCCCTTGCCCATCCCTTTGGGACGGGACCCGCGGGGCTCGTACCGAATCGTCTCTACCGTTCGTTTGTGCACAAATCGTCTTGGGGAGTGACGGGCGTGTGTGAAAGTTGGAGCACCAAGGGTCGAGCCCCGCGGGTCCCGCGCGAAGCGTGGGCAAGGGGCGTTTCTGAGATCGAGGAGGGTCTTGTCGTCTTGCAAGGGGGCCGCGCGGGGCGCAGCCCCATCGGCCCCCTTGCCGCGGGTGTGGGCTGCGCAAGCCCACCGTTCCCGCGAAGCGCCCGGGGCGCAGCCCCATCCCTATCCCCTTGCCGCGGGTGTGGGCTGCGCAAGCCCACCGTTCCCGCGAAGCGCCCGGGGCGCAGCCCCTCCCTCAAGTCCTTGCCATTGCGCCTTCGACCTCGAAGAACTCGCGAAGCATCCCCTCGAACTCGGAGGCGCGCTCGATCCAGAACATGTGCCCCGCGCCGGGCAACAACCGGAGCTGAGCCTCTGGCAGCGCGGCGACCAGGGCAGACGACAGAGAAGGCGCCATCAACCGATCCTGGTCTCCGGTGACCACGAGCGTCGGGCACCTGATCTCGCCGAGTCGCGCCCGCGTATCGTGGTTCGCCAGGGCCCCGAGCTGGCCCTGGAAGCCGGCGGGGGTCATCTTGTGGCGCAGCCCGTGGGCGATCAGATCCTCGGTGATGCCGGGTTGTTCCCGCAGGAAGGTATCGCTGAAGTTCAGCTCGACCAGCAGGCGCAGCCGATCGACGGGCCCTCTGGCCGAGCGGGTGCCCCAGAGCGAGCCGAGGGTGGAGAACAGCTCCACGGAGTTTCCATACGAGGTACAGCCAAGGACCAGTCGATCGACGCGGTGAGGGGCGGCGAGGGCGATCTGCTGGGCGATCATGCCGCCCATGCTGACCCCGACGACGGAGGCGCGCTCGACCCCGGCGGCGTCGAGGACGGCGAGGGCATCGCGAGCCATGATGGCGGTATCGTAGGGGCCCGGGGGGGCATCGGAGGCGCCCACGCCTCGGTTGTCGAAGGTGAGGATACGGAAGCGATCGGCGAGGCGAGCGGGGAAGCCCTTCCACTGGTACCGGGAGCCGGTGAAGCCCATCACCCAGAGGATCGGCGGGCCAGCCCCTTGCTCCTCGCAGGCGAGGCGGCAATCACCGGGGCCGAGGGCGAAAAATTCGCGAGCGGTCATGGGTTATTCGGCCTTCAGGTAGAGGTTTCCGGTGCGGTAGAGCTGGCCGGGGGTCAGGCCGTTGCGGAGCTCTTCCGCGGGGAGCGGCTCCCAGGCGCCGGTGCGGCGGTCCTTGCGCTCCAGGCCGGTCGCCTTCTTGAACACGGTGGTCCCGCCGGGACCAGCCTCGATGAGCAGCACGCCCTGGCGCTGGTTGCGCACGAAGTCCCCGCTGGCGCTCAGGCATACCCGGGCGTTGCGGTAGAAGCCACGGACCCCTCCAGGCTGCTCCCGGAGCACCAGGGCGGTGGTGCGCTTGAGGCCGGCCTCCGAGCCCGCCAGGCGGAGCGAGAGGGCATGCTCGAAGTTGTAAGGGCGCACCCAGCCCACGATGAACCAGAGCAAGAAGAGGACGGCGCCGATCAGGGCCAGCAGAGGCCACCAGCAGGCGAGCCAGGTCACCCCGGCGACGCTGTAGAACACCGGGACGGTCACCGCGCCGGCGGTGTATTTCGGGTCCTTCCCGGCGAACCTGACCTGCAGCGCGGGCTGGGCGGGGTTCGAGAGGCAATCGTCGGGGCACCGCGGCGCCTCGGCGCAGACCTCCCACTGGAGGGGTCGCCCCATGCCCGAGGGCAGCGCGGCCTCGGAGCCCGCCACCGGCTCGCAGGTCGGCTCCATGCCCTGTAGAGAATTTCCGGATACGATCGAGCAGGTGACCTCGACGCGGTCCGCGTTGGTGGAGCCGGAGAGGTCGACCCGGACGCAGCGGCTGGTGCGCCCTCGCTCGCCGCGCCAGCGGCCGAGATCGATGGGGTTCGGGTTGGGGCGCAGGGTCAGCTCGATCATGCCCTCGACCCGGGTGGAGGTGTCCGCGTGGAGGTTGAGCCAGGTGTTGCGGAAGGAGGCCCGGATCGGCAGCGTCAGCCCCTTCATCTCGGCCCCGGGGACGAAGGTACCGGTGAATTTACCGCCGCCCTGGTGCGCCATCGGCACCCGGGTGGACCCGACCAGGGCGAAGGCCTCGAAGCTGTCCGCGCGGAAGAACTCCTCGTCGGCGAAGGGCTTGCCCTGGAAGAGCATCTGGCTCTCGATCGTCACCTGCTCGCCCACGTTGGAGACGGGCTTGACCGAGACCTTGGCGGTGAAATCGTAGCGCAGGATGAAGCCGTACTCGACCTCCCCCGGGCCTCCGGGGATCGACAGGGTCCAGGTGCTGCTCCGCATCGGATCGTTCTCGGAGCGGAACGCCTCGAAGTGACGCCGCGTCGCGCTGCAACCGGAGGCGCACCCGTTGTCCCCGGGCCTCGCCAGGACCGCCCCCTTTGGCCCCTCCAGCTTCGCCGTGTAATCCGGTCCGGGCTCGCTCGCCGCGGTCGCCACCAGCACCTCGACCACGTATTTGCCCACGTCCAGGCTCCGGGAGGCACCGGGTTTAAGGCGACCCACCTCGGGCCTGGAGCCAAGCGCGCGGGCGTAAGCGCGGGTGAAGGCGGGGACGACCTGGCGCCCGCCGGCGATGAACTCCAGGTCTTCCGGGAGCCGGACCATGCGCCCGAGGAAGCCCCGGGCCTTGCGCTGGAAGGCGGCGTCGATGGGGTCGTTGCTCTCGCCGCTCCAGAGGCCCAGGGCAAAGGCGTCGAGGTCCGGGTCGGAGTCGAGGCCGATGAGGGCGGGGAGCTCGTCAGGGCTCAGCCCCACGTCGGTGGGGATACCGTCGGTGAAGAAGAGCAGCACGCGGCCGTCCCCCGGAGGGGCTGCGGAGAGGATGCGGCGCGCCTCCTGGAGGGGGCGACGGAAGAAGGTGCCGGTGGAGTAGGTCAGCTCGCGGAGCTGGGCGGCCTCCTTGAGCAAGGGGGGCTGGAGGCGCTCTTGCCGGGTGAAGCCGACCACGGTGAGGCGATCCTGGGAGCCACGCACCAGGGCCTCCAGCACCAGGGCCCCCAGGATGGCGCCGCGCTCCGGATCGCTGGGCTTCATCAGCTTGGTCTGCCCGGGGCCCGCGTTGAACTCCCAGGGGGAGCCCATGGAGCCGCTGGTGTCGAGCACCAGCACGACCTCGTTCCGGGTCAGCGCCCGCGCGCTGGCGGGCCAGAGCCAGGCGCCCGCGGGGGCCGCCAGCAGCAGCGACAGGGTCAGCAACCAGCGCAGGCGCGCGAGGATCCGGTGCGTCATCGGCCCGGCGACCATACCACCGCCGGGACCGCGCATCCCCTGCCGTCCTGCCCTCAGGGCAGATCGCCGGTGAGCGCCGCGGCCTGGCTCACGATGCCCCATTCCCGCCGGATCATCTCCAGACGTCGGGTGCGCAGCAGCGCGAGGTCGCGGCGCGCGGTGAGCACCCGGAGCAGCTCGCCCTTGCCGGCCTTCTGCACCTGCACCGCAGCCTCCACGGCGGCCTTGCCCGCGGGCTCCAGGGAGGCGTCGATCTCCCCGAGCGCCGACGCCACCTGCTCCCGCTCGATGAGCAGGCCCCGCAGCGTGCTGGAGGTGGCCCTTCGCTGGGCTTCCGCCTCGGTGACGGCCCGGGCGCGCTCGGCCTCGGCGATGGCCTGCTCCCCCTGGTTGCTGCGAACCCAGGGCAAGGTCAGCGCGAGGCCCCCGCCGACCCGTAGCTCGCCCAGATCCCCGCGCCCCGTGGACAGCATCAGCATCACCGGGAGCCGCGCGTCCGCCGACCACCGCGCCTTGTTGCGCGCCTGGAACTCGGCCTCCTTGAGCAGCATCGACACCACCGGAGCGCGCTGCGCCGCGGACTCGCTCTGCTGCTGTTGCAGCCTGCCTGGCGGGGGCCGCAGCTCCACCTCGTTCCCCGGGGGTTCGACCGAGCCCACGCCCAGCACCCGCGCCAGCTCCGTCAGCGCTTTTTGCAGATCCGCCCGGCTCTCCGCCAGCGCCACCGCGTTGCGCGCCACCTCCACCGCGGCCTGCGCGGCGTCCTGCTCGGTCGCGTCGCCGGCCTGCACGCGGGCCCGGTACAGCTCGGCCTCGGAGCGCGAGGTCTCCAGGATCTGCTCCAGAAGCCTCAACCGCTGGGACTCGACCACCGCACCCCCGTACGCCCGTACCGCCTCCGCCGCCGCCTGCGCCTTCACGGCCTCGGCGCTCGCCCCGGCCCACCCCACCCGCGCATCCGCCTCGTTGATCCGGGCTCGCCGCTGCCCCCAGAGCTCCATCGGCAGCCAGAGGGTCGCGGTCAGGGTGGCCCCCTGGGTCACCCCCCTGCCCCCTCGATCCGCCACGATCTCCGTGTACGGGTTGCCCAGCGGCGCCAGCCTCGCCCCCACGTGCAGCGCCTTCGCCACCCGCACCGATGCCAGCGCCGACACCACCGCCGGCGCCCGCTCTCGCGAGCGGCGTACCGCCTGCTGTAGTGTCGGGAACGGCTGCGCCCTGTCCTCCCCTGCCCCGTCTTCTTGCCCTGGCTCCTGCGCACGACCGGTGGCCCCCCACAACCCCACCACCACCAGCACCCGACCCCACCATGGCTTCGAGAAGATGAACATTTCTTCATCTTCGTTGCAGCAATACCCCCCCCTGGCAAGAAAAAAGTGGGGCCACTTCACCCCCTCGGAGGCCCCGGTTCAAGGGGAAAAACCGGTGTTTCCCCCGGGATATTTGGTGGTCAAAAGAGCTGTTTCAGAGGTCGCCGCTGGCCATGTCCGCCAGGGCCGGATCATCCCCCGCGGCCTCCTGGAGCGCGAGCTTGCCACGGACCTTGTCGAGGAGCTGGGCGAGGCGAGCGGGGCTATCGCCGGCCCACTCCCGCAGCGCCTTCTCGGCCTTCTGCGGGTCCGACAGCCGCGGGATCAGCTCGAGCAGCTCGGCGCGGAGCTTTCCGGCGTCCGCGGGCACGTGGGACCGCACGGCGGTGTCAAACTCATCCCACGCCAGCGGCAGCGTGTCCGGGAGATCAAACCGGTTCTTCGCGTCGTAGGCCGCTGTCCAGGTGGTATGGAGGAGCCGGACACCGGAGGACATGCCGCGGGCCTTGCCGTTGCGCTCGATGGTCTTGACCTCGTGGCGCGCGAACAGGATGGCATCGACCCACTCGCGGAGCACGTCGGCGCTCTTCTCGTGGAGCTTCATCCGGTACCGGTCGAAGGGCCCCGTCTGCGGGTCATCCACCCGCTTCACCGCCGCGTGGGCCACCATGACGATGTGCATGCGCCGGGTGCGGAGCAGCGTGTCCATCCGGCCCAGGAGCGTGCGCCACTGCTCGACGGCCAGCACGTAGCCCTTGCCGTAGCCAAAATCTTCGACGCTCTGCTTCCCGTTTTGCTGGCAGAGGTGCTGCCACACCAGGGGCTCCAGCCAGTCGAGCGTGTCGATCACCAGCGTCTTGAACGAGTGATCCTCGTGGGTCAGCACCCGGATCGCCTCCAGCACCTCGGCCCAGGTCCGGGGGCTGGGGAAGCGTGCCACGTCCAGGTGCGAGGTCCCGTCCTCGGCGCACAGAAAGATCGGGTTCGGCGCCTGGGACCCGAAGGTCGACTTCCCCACGCCCTCCACCCCGTACACGATCACCCGCAGGGGGCGCTCCTGCTTGCCTCGCGTGACGTTGCCGAGGGACATCCGCGAACCGGCGTTGTTGGTGGCGAGCGTGGGCTGGGTCTTGGCGATGTGCATGGTTGGCTCCTTCTCTCGTCGTTCTCTCCGCACCACCATAGAACCGCACGATCTGCCTCGCATCCCCCGGGTAGGACAGGAAATGTCCATCCCTCTTGCGCGCCTCCTCCCCTCGCCCCTTGCGCCCCTTTTTTCCCTCAGGAATCTCCCTTTTTCGGGGCAGTCAATGGGGGTGACATTCCCTGTCCGATCGACCCTTGCCAGGCGCGGAAGGGCGCGTTCAGGGGCAAAACGAGGCGACGATGGTCCAGCGGTGGGGGCCGCAGGGGGCGAGGGTGATGAGCTGGGCGTAGGTCGGGTCGAGGGGCTGACGCAGGCGCAGCCACCAGGAGGCGGGCAAGGGCCCGTCAAGGGCCCGGAGGCCCCGGGTGAGGGCGAGCAGAGCGGCGCGGATGGGGAGCTGGTGAGAGACCAGCACCAGCGCCCGGGAGCGAGGTTGATGCTCGTCGATCACGGAGAGGATGCGCTGTGCGGCGAAGCGCAGAGGCTCGTTCATGCGCCGCAGCGCGGGGTCACGCAGGTGGCGAAGGCGCACCGGGAGCGGAACACGCCGGGGCAGGCCGTCGAGGGAAGAGCCCAGTTCAAGGAGCCGCGGCTCGATGTCCGGGGTCAGGGAGAGCAGGGCCCCCACGATGGTCGCGGTCTCGTGGGCACGAGCGAGGGGGCTCGAAAGCAGGCGCAGGGGGCCCGGTCGCAGGGAGGCCAGGTGCTGCGCGGTGCGGGCCGCCTGGGCGCGCCCCTCGGCGGACAGAGGGAATCCAGGGAGACGCCCGTAGCGAACCCCCCCCGGGTTCTCGACGGCACCGTGACGTATCAGATAAAGACGCAAGAGGAAGACCGATCATGGGGAAAGTACCGACGCTGCCCCCCGGTGGTCGCCCCTGGTGCGTTAAGAACGGGATGTCGTCGTCGCTGCCGTTGTAGGCATCGTAGTCGTCCCCCGGGGCGTCTTCCTGGGGGGCATTGCGGGGGGCTGCAGGCTGGGCGGGGCGCCCACCACCATAGCCACCACCACCGCCCGAGCGCTGCGCCGGAGGGCCGGCATCGTAGCCACCGCCGCCACCGCCGCGCTCGGCGCCACCGCCACCACCACCACCGCCACCACCGCGGCCACCGGTGAGCACGATGTTCTGTGCGACCACCTCGGTCTTGTAAACCTTGGTGCCGTCCTTGTCGTAGGACGTCGTGCGGAGCGAGCCGTCGACGTAGATGGTCGACCCCTTGGTCAGGATGCGATGGAGCGCCTCACCGCGCTTGCCCCACACCGTCACGTTGTGCCACTCGGTGCGCTCCTTCCACTCCTTGTTCTGGTCGAGGTAGCGCTCGGTCGTGGCAAGCCGCAGCCGGAGCACCGATTGGCCCCCCTGGGTGGACCGCAGATCGGGATCGGCCCCCAGGTTCCCGAGCAAGATTACCTTGTTGACGCCTTCTGCCATGATCGTTCTCCGGTGTGGTGAGTCTGTTGCCCACCGCCTACCAGGCTTAAGAGGTCAAACCCCCCACCGTCAAGCCCTTGCCAGAGGCGCTCCGGACAGAATAAGACCGCCCTTGGCAGCGAGGGTTCAGGGCGAGGAGCGACGGCGAGGCAGGGCGAGGAGGGCCAGTCCCGTGAGGGCGAAGGCCGCGCCAAGGAAGACACCG
>JALOQB010000058.1 GCA_025453595.1 Polyangiaceae bacterium | reverse complement strand
TGGTGCGTGCAGACCGAGGGACACGACACCACCGGCCGCGTCTTCCTCGAACTCGGCGACGCCACCGAGGCCGAGGCCCAGCGCGGCCTCGCGGTGCTGGCAGCGGTCCGGGAGCAAGCTCTCGCCTCGTGAGAAAGGATGAACGACGATGACCTCGATGCTTTATTTCGCCTACGGCTCGAACCTGGACGAGACGCAGATGCGAGCGCGGTGCCCGGGCTCGAAGCGCGTCGCGCGAGCGGTGCTCCGCAAGCACGCGCTGCTCTTCGCTGGCTGGAGCGAGCGCTGGGGCGGCAGCGTCGCCAGCGTGCAGCGCGCCCCCGGCTCCGAGGTGGAGGGGCTGCTCTACGACCTCGAAGCCAGCGACCTCGAAGCTCTGGACCGCATCGAGGGCTGTCCCTGGGTCTACGACCGCGCCGTCCGCCAGGTCATCGACGAGCAAGGACGACGGCGCCGCGCGCAGGTGTATTTCCTGCCGGACGCAGACCCCGGGCCCCCGTCGAGCGAGTACCTCGGCGTGATCCAGCGAGCGTACCGGAGGCTCGGCTTCGACGAGACGGAGCTGCTGCGCGTGGCGCTGCCGGGCCCGGCGCTGCGACGCGTGTTCGTCTACGGAACGCTGCTGGCAGGCGAGAGCAACCACCGGGTGCTGCGCGGAGCCCGCCTGCTCGGCCCGGCAAGGACACCCCCGGTGTTCGCCATGTTCAGCCTCGGCCACTTCCCCGGCGTGGTACGCGGGGGAGAGACGGCCATCGAAGGCGAGGTCTACGAGGTCGATGCGGCCACGCTTGCGGGCCTCGACCAGCTCGAAGGCCACCCGCGCTTCTACCGACGCACGCCGCTACGCCTCGACGAGCACGGCGAGGTGGAGACCTACCTGCTGACGCCCGCGCAGGTCGAGGGATGCTTGCCCATCCCCTCCGGCAGCTGGCGAGGCCACCGAAGGGAGCGACCGCGATGAAGCCGGCCAACAGCAACACCGAGGCCCTCGTGGGCCTGGGCCCCACCCGGATCGTGATGCGCGATGGCCGCGTCTTCGAGGGCACCCCCGTGGAGATCGTGCGCGACATGAAGTTCATCGCGTTCGGCGTCGACCACCTCGACCTCGATGGCTACATCACCTGGGTGGCAGCGAACGCACAGAGGTTCGAGGGGGTCGATCTGGCAACGGAGGGACCGACGACCGAGGAGCGGGCTCGCAGGTTGGTCAAGGCCATGCTGCGTGTAGGGTTGGCTCGGCACGACTAATTTTCAGCCGCTGGCACGACGGAGCCTCCCACCACTCGATTTTCTTGACTCCGTACATTAGTACGGGCCCTACAACCTGCGCAGGATGCAGCAGCAACGCACGGGTTTGACCATCGGCCAGCTTGCAAGACGGTGCGGGGTTGGTGTCGAAACCATTCGCTTTTACGAGCGAGAGGGACTTCTGGAGCAACCCAGGCGACCAGGACACGGCTATCGCCGCTACCCAGAGTCCGACATCGAGCGCGTGCTCTTCTTGCAACGGGCCAAGGGGCTCGGCTTCTCCCTGAAGGAGATTACCGAGTTGCTCGCTCTTCGCGAGAAAAAATCCGCCGACTGTGCCTCCATCCGGGAGCGTGCGGCGAGCAAAGTCGCGATGATCAAGGCGCGCATCGCCTCCCTGGAGGCACTGCGAGAAGAGCTTGAGTTGCTCGTTGCGGCCTGCGACGGGAGAGGTCCCTTGCAGGACTGCCGCATCCTCCGGGCGCTGTCGTCCGGTGACCCCACCCCCACCCATCCCAAGGATTCACCATGAGCGATTGCAACGAACACGAAACCTGCATCAAAGCCTGTGAAGGCTGCATCGAAGCTTGCCTCCGGGAGGAAAGTGCTGCCCGCGCCGAGTGCATCCGACGCTGCCGCGACTGCATCGACCTCTGCAACTTGGTCGCGCTCCTCGCCGCCAGACACAGCCCCCTGCTCGCGGACGCTCGAGCCCTCTGCCGGAAGGCCTGCGAAGCCTGCGCCGAGGCCTGTGGTGCAGATGGCGACCCGGATTGCCAGGCCTGCGCCAGGGCTTGTCGGGCCTGCGCTGCCGGCTGCTGAAAAAAAAGGATCGAGGGGTGTAATCGGCCAGGGGCTTCACCCGTCAGCGTAGATGCCCTTCCCTGGAGGTTCTCATGCCCCCACCGTTTTCCCCCGAAACCCGTGCCCGTAAATCCTGCGGCTCCTCGTGCCGTGGCTCCGGGCAACCTCCCGAGCCAGGTGAGTGTTGCTGTGGGTCAACATGCACCCTCACCCCTGCATGTAACGGTCCCCCCTCTTGTGGTTGCCAGACCCGCCGCGAAACCAGAAAGTGACCCTTTCCGTGAGCGCGCTTCCCGCCACTGCCTCCGCACATCGACTCGCGCGCGACATCCTTCTGGTTGTCGTGCGCGAGCGGGCCAAACACTTGGCTTTTGTGCGTCGCATGGCCCCACGCGCGGAGCCGGAAGACGTCCTTCAGCTCGCGCTGCTTCGCGCGGCCCGGCATCTCGACGACATTCGCGAGGAAGATAGGCTGGAAGCCTGGTTCTGGCGCATCCTGCGCAACACCATCGCTGACGAAAACGAGCGCCTCGCCCGAGAAACCGTGCTCTTGGCCCAGGTGCGCCAAGACCTCGACGGCATCAGCCCTCAGGAGGCTGCCAGTTGCGCTTGCAGCCTCGGGGTGCTCCAGCAGCTCAAGCCGGAGTACGCCGATGTACTCCGGCGCGCTGACATTGACGAAATCCCTCTCGAGCAACTCGCGAACAACCTCGGGATCACCCTCAACAACGCCACCGTGCGCCTGCATCGAGCTCGCAAAGCCATGCGCGACGCGTTGCTTGAACACTGCGGAACCGACTCGGTGCGCGCTTGCCAGGACTGCGGATGCGAAGGCGAGCCGCTGCCCAAATGAGCCCCTCTCGCAGTCGGTGGCTGCCTGGGTGGGTGCGCTGGCTTGTGCTGGTGCTTCAGTGCCTGCTTCTTGCCGTCCCTGTCCAGGCATCGGGGGCATTTCATGCGGTGACCGATGTCGTGCTAGCGCTGGCGGGCGAGAAAATCCACCAGGGCAAGCCACCATGCTCCCACGAAGAACATGGGAAACGGTGCCCCCCGGGGTGCCCTGACTGCCACTGCTCGCTGGTCGTTCCGGCCTTGCTTCCGGTGGTACTGACGGTGCGGCTGGTGCGCACCCTGGCCGACCCCATCGAGCTGTCTTTTTACGACGCAACAGCCCCACCGAGGCCTGTGCTTTCGGGCATCGAACGACCTCCTCGAACGACACGTTTCGCCTGATTTGCGCCCTCGCGGCGCTCGCGAAGTGTCCTGTCCCCCGCGGATCGCTCTGATCCGTCAGGAGTCGTTCATGGCTCGTGTAGGTTTCTCCACCGCGCTGGCGGTGATGTGGTTCATCCTTGGTTCTTCACCCCCTGTCCAGGCGCAAGAGTCCCGCTGCTCCCTGGTGACGCGCACCTCGCTCTCAAGGTGCGTCCTTGAAGCCAGCCCCCAGGTACGCTCCGCCTCGGTCGAGCGAGAGGTCTTCTCGGCTCGGCTACGCGCGGCATCACCCTGGTTGCCGTCGAACCCCGTGCTATCGCTGTCGCTGGGTACGCGCCGCAACGAGGCCGATCCGCGCGCGACCAACTGGTACGCCACCCTCAGTCAGGAGTTCGAAATCGGGGGTCAGCGCTCTGCTCGCCGCGCGAGTGCCGAGGCGGACATGGCAGCGAGCGGTCAGCGCTTGCAGATCGTCCGCCGGACGGCGGTGGTGGCGGCGTGGCGCGCCTATTTCGATGTCCTTGCTGCGCAGGAGGAGGTCGCCCTGGCTCGCCGCCTGGAAACGCTCTCTGCGACGATCGCGGGGGCCACCCAGATCATGGCCGAGCGCGGCACCGTCGCAGGCCTCGACGCCGATCTTGCAGATGTGGGCGCCGCCCGAACCAAGCAGACAAGGCTGGCTGCAGAGGGGCGGCTGAATTCAGCTCGGGCGACGCTGGCGTCGTTGCTAGCACAGCCGGTCGAGCAGCTCCAGGTCACCGGCGAGTTGGTCCCCCTGCACGACGTGGTGGCGCGAGCACACCGAGCAAGCGAAGCGCAGCGCCCCGAACTGGGTGTACTCGAATGGGAGGCCCGCAGCTTTGATTCGCGGGCCCGCCTCTTCGAGCGACAACGCATTCCCAACCTCACCTTGTCCGCCTTTGCCCAGAACGACGGATTCAACGAGCGTGTCCTGGGACTCGGGCTGGCGATGCCCCTGCCGCTTCCATTTCCCCTTGGGCGCACCTACGGGGGCGAGATCGCCGAGGCAAGGGCAAGCGCGCGGCTGGCGCGCGCCGAGGTGACCCGGGTGCAGACCGATCTGCGCCGCGAGGTCTCGCTCGCGCTCGTCGAGTACGAGTCGCGCGTCGCCGAGGGAGACGTGCTTTCGGCGGAGAAGTACGCCCGGGCCGAGGCCACGCTGGTGACCCTGGCCGCCGAGATCAAGGCAGGCAAGCTGGCCCCACGCGACGCCTTCGTGGCGCAGCAAACCCTGACCGAGTTGTTGCTGGGTCGGGTACACGCGCGCCGCGCGGTGTGCCTGGCGTCCATTGAGCTGGCGCGAGCCGCCGGTCTCTCCCTCGAAGAGGAGGCCACATGAGCCGCATCCTGCTGGCGCTGTGGCTCCTCTCGCTGGAACTCGGTGCGAGTGGATGCAACAAGCCCACCTCTGAGGCCAAGGAGCAAGGCCACCGGGAGAAGAAGGAAGCCCCGGGACACGACACCAAACCCGAGGGGTCGGCGCACCGCGACGAGCCCGAGCACGAAGAGCTACCCCGCCATGTACGCCTCAAGCCCGAGGTGATTGAGGCCGCGGGGATCAAGACACACAAGGTCGAGCGGCAAGCCTTGCTGCCAACGCGCAAGCTCTCAGGGGAGATCATGGCCGACCCTGATCGGAGCGCGCGCATCTCTTCGCCGGTGGCAGGTAAGCTCGAAGAGGTGAAGCTGCGCGAGGGAGCGCAGGTCAAAAAAGGCGACGTAGTGGCGGTGGTACGCGTGCCTGAGCTGGGGCGCATACACGGCGCTCAGGCCGCGGCAGCGGCCAAGGCCAGGGCCGCGCGCTCCAACGCCGAGCGACTCGAAGATCTCTCAAAAAAGCGCCTGGCCTCCGAGCAAGCCTGGCTCGACGCGAGGGCCGAGGCTGAGGCGCTTTCGGCCGAAGCGCGCGCTCTCTCGGGGCAGCTCGCTGCCATGGGCTCGGGGAGCGGGGGCACGAGCGCTCCATTCTTGCTGGCGCTTCGCTCACCCATCACGGGTGTGGTGGTGGGGCGCGAAGCGGTGGTGGGGCAGCCTGTCGCGGCCGATCTGGTGCTGGGTACCGTGGCCGATCTCTCGGAGGTGTGGTTCTTGGCACGTGTCTTCGAGAAAGATCTGGCACTTGTCCACGTGGGTGCGCCGGTCGAAGTGCAACTCAACGCCTACAGCGAGCAACATCTCACCGGAAAAATCGATCTCATGGGGCAGCAAATTGACCCTGTGGCGCGCACGGTGACGGCACGCGTGAGGCTCCTCAACCCCGAAGGTAGGCTGCGGCTCGGACTCTTTGGCTCGGCGCTCGTCTCTCTACCGGGGCAAGCGCAGGGAGAGAGCCGACTGGTGGTTCCGCGCGACGCAGTGACCGAGATCGCCGGCAAGTCAGTAGTTTTTGTGCGGCAGCCGGATGATGACTTCGAGCTGCATCCGGTGGTGCTGGGACAGAGCGCCTCGGGGCTGGTCGAGGTGATCTCGGGGCTTCGCGAGGGCGAGCAGGTCGTCCACGAGGGGGTCTTTTCTCTCAAGAGCATCGTGCTCAAGAGCACCCTGGCCGAGGAGGACTGAGCCATGGCCTTCCTTGCCGCCATCGTGGGCTGGTCGCTCCGCAACCGGCCAATCATCCTCGTTGCGACCCTTATCTTCGTGCTGATCGGGCTGCGCGCTGCGCTCACGCTGCCCATCGACGCGGTTCCCGACGTGACCAACGTGCAGGTTCAGGTGATCACCTCGGCGCCCGCACTCTCGCCGCTGGAGGTCGAGCAATACGTCTCGGTGCCCGTCGAGCGGGCCATGGCGGGTCTGCCGAAGACCACCGAGGTGCGCTCGATCTCCAAGTACGGCCTCTCGGTCGTCACCGTGGTCTTCGAGGATGAAACGAACATTTACTTCGCTCGCCAGCTCGTTTCCGAGCGTATGCGCGAGGCACAAGAGGCCGTCCCTGCGCAGTACGGCAAGCCCGAGATGGGACCCATCAGTTCGGGCCTTGGCGAGATCTTTCAGTTTGTCGTCCGCAGCGAAACGCTCTCGCTGATGCAGCTTGAAGAGATCCTCGACTGGCAGATCGGTCCGGCACTCCGCGCTGTCCCTGGCGTCGTCGAGGTCAATGCGTTCGGGGGTCAGGATCGCCAGTACCAGATCCTCATTGAGCCCGGCCGCCTCCAGGCGGCGGGGCTGTCGATGGGACAGGTGATTGAGGCCCTCAAGAGATCGAATGCCAATGCAGGCGGGGGTTACATCGAGCACAATCGGGAGCACTTCGTCATCGGCACCGACGGGCTCATCAAGGACCTCGACGACCTGCGGGGCATCGTGCTGGGGGCCACGCCGCAGGGTGTGCCGATCACCCTGGCGACGGTGGCCGACGTGCAGTTTGGCCCTCGAATCCGTCGCGGCGCGGCCACCAAGGACGGCGAAGGCGAGGTGGCCATGGGCGTGGCGCTGATGCTGCTCGGGGAGAACTCACGCACCGTCACCGAGGCGGTGAAGGCGAAGCTTGCGCTGGTCGAAAAAACGCTGCCCGCGGGCACCCGGATCGAACCCTTTTACGATCGCTCGGTGCTGGTCGATCGCACCATCCACACCGTGGGCAAGAACCTGCTCGAAGGCGCGGCGCTGGTCGTGGTCGTCCTGCTCTTTCTGCTCGGAGACCTGCGCGCGGGGCTGGTGGTTGCGGTGACGATCCCGCTGTCGATGCTGTTCGCCGTGGTGGTGATGCGATCGTGGGGCCTCTCGGGCAACCTGATGAGCCTGGGCGCGGTCGATTTCGGTCTGCTGGTCGACGGAGCCGTCATCATCGTCGAGAACGCGGTGCGCAGGCTCTCGGAGGCCAGGGCCGGGGCCGGGCGCGAACTAACCGGCGACGAACGATGCCAGGTCGTCGAGCGCTCAACCCTCGAAGTGCGCGCGGCGAGCGTGTTTGGCGAGGCGATCATCGCCATCGTCTACGTGCCGGTGCTGTCGCTGACGGGCATCGAGGGCAAGCTCTTCCGCCCCATGGCCACGACGGTGTTGCTGGCGCTTACCGGGGCCTTCGTGCTGTCGCTGACGGTGGTGCCGGTGCTGACTAGCTTGCTGGTGCGTCCCCACGCGCAGGAGCACGAGCCATTGCTGCTCCGGCTGGCCAGCAAGGCATTCTTGCCGGTGTTTCGAGGTGCAATGCGATGGCGCGTGGCAACGGTCTCGCTGGGAGTGATCGCGCTGGGAGGTGCCGTAGCGGCGGGCTCGACCCTCGGCGCGGAGTTCGTCCCTCAGCTTGACGAAGGGGATCTGCTCTTGGAAGTCCGTAAGCTTCCGGACGTGGCACTGTCCGAGTCAGTTGCCCTCGATCTGAGGCTCGAAAGGGCGCTCAAGGAGATCCCCGAAGTGGCACATGTCGTTGCCCGTTTGGGCGCCCCCGAAGTCGCCACCGATCCGATGAGCATGTCCGCTTCGGACGTGTACATCGGGCTCAAACCCCGCACTCAGTGGCGCGCCGGGATGACGAAGGAGGCACTGGGCAAGGAGATCTCTGAGAAGGCAGAGGATGCCGTTCCCGAGATCGGGATTGGCCTCTCGCAGCCCATTCAGATGCGCACCAACGAGCTGGTCGCCGGCATCCGCTCGGACATCGCGCTGCTACTCTACGGGCGCGATCTCGACGAGCTGTTGCGCCTTGGAAACGAGGCTGCCGAGGTGATCCGCAAGATCCCCGGGGCCGTCGACGTCCGGGTGCAGCAGGTGGCGGGGCTCCGCTACCTGCGCATCGTCCCGGATCGCGCGCGGCTGGCACGCTATGGCCTGACCATCGAGGACATCAACCAGGCCGCCGAGACCCTCGCGGTGGGGCACCACGTCGGCGATGTGCTGGAGGGAGAGCGACGGTTCGGTGTCGTCGTCAAGATGGCCCACGGTTACGCGGGCGATCCCGAGCCGCTGCTGGCGTTGCCATTGCGCTCGATCACCGGGCAGATTGTTCCGCTGGGCGACGTGGCGCGGCTCGAATTCAAGCCAGGCCCTGCCGAGATCGCACGCGAGGCGCAGTCGCGCCGTATCAGCGTCGAGTTCAACGTACGCGAGCGGGATTTGCTCTCGGTGGCTCAGGAATCACAGGCAGCCATCGAAAAATCGCTCCGGCTGCCGGTGGGCTACCGCCCCGAGTGGGGGGGCCAATTTCAGCACTACACCGAGGCAAAAAAGCGTCTCCTCGTGGTGGTACCGCTGGCCCTCGGGCTCATCGCTTTCCTGCTATGGATGGCCTTTCGCGACGGGCGCGCCGCGGGCTTGATCTTCCTCGGTGTACCCTTCGCCGTGGTGGGCGGGCTGCTGGCGCTGGCAGCCCGGGGCATCCCGTTCTCGATCTCGGCGGGGGTGGGCTTCGTGGCGCTGTTCGGGGTGGCGGTGCTCAACGGTCTGGTGCTGGTCTCCTTCGCGCGAGGCCTCGAGTCGCAAGGGATAGCCTGCGAGGAGGCCATCCGGCAGGCCACCGAGCTGCGCCTCCGTCCTGTGCTGATGACCGCGCTGGTGGCGAGCCTGGGCTTTGTTCCGATGGCGCTCTCGACAGACCCAGGGGCCGAGGTGCAGCGGCCTCTGGCGACGGTGGTGATCGGCGGCCTGGTGAGCGCCACCCTGCTGACCCTGTTCGTGCTGCCCGTGCTCTACGCGTGGCTCACCCGACCCCAGGCGTCGCCTCCAAGCCCGGAGGCCCTCGAAACAGCTTCATCTGTCCCTCAAACGGAGTCCACGTCGCCATGAAGCATGAACACCAGGATGGCGAGCATGAGCACCAGCAAGGACATGCATCTGGTCAGCACGAGCCGACGACTGGCCACGAGCAGAATCACACCCACGACCTCTCCCGGACGCCGTCGCGCAGCCTGGCGCTGGCGCTGGCGCTCACGGCCTCGTTTCTGGTGGTCGAGGCGATCATGGGCTGGCTCTCGGGCAGCCTGGCGCTGCTCTCGGATGCGGGGCACATGCTGACCGATGCA
Organism: Polyangiaceae bacterium; assembly: GCA_025453595.1. Classification (GTDB taxonomy): domain Bacteria; phylum Myxococcota_A; class Polyangia; order Polyangiales; family Polyangiaceae; genus JANWXX01. The sequence goes on along the minus strand of JALOQB010000058.1, from coordinate 15,239 downwards.
GGAGCGCTGGCGCTGGCGCTGGCGGCACAGCGCCTCGCCGTCCGTCCCCGCACCCCCGAGAACACCTATGGGCTGCGGCGTGCCGAGATCCTGGCGGCGTTGCTCAATGGCCTGGTGCTCGGTGTCAGTTCGGTCTGCATCGTCGTCGAGGCCATCGAGCGCTGGTCCAAACCGGCCGAGATCAAGGGCGGCTGGGTGTTTGTGGTGGCGACGGTCGGGCTGGGTATGAACCTGCTGGCTGCTTGGCTTCTGAGCCGAGGAGAGAAGAATACCAACGTCAAGGCTGCTCTTGCCCACGTCCTGGCAGATGCGGCTGGCTCGGTGGCCGCGATGATTGCAGGTGCCCTGGTCTACCTGGTCGGGTGGACCAGAGCAGATGCGGTGGTATCCGTTCTCATCTCGCTGTTGATCCTGTGGGGAGCCTGGCGCTTGCTCAAGGATTCGACCCGGGTTCTCCTTGAGGGAACACCTGACTACATCGATCTGGCCACCGTCGAGAAGACCATCCGCGAAACCCAGGGTGTCACCGACGTGCACGACCTACATCTCTGGTCGATCTCCGATGATTTTCCTGTGCTCACGGTCCACATTGTCCTCGCCCCACAGTCCCACGGGGTCGAGGTGGCGCGCCTGGTCTGCGAGCGCGTCCAAGCGCTCGGAATCGCCCACGCCACCGTACAACCTGAAGCCCACCCTCGCCCGCTTCTCCCTGCCTCGGCCTTGCTGGCCAGAAAAGAGACCCTTCACAGCGATAAATGAAAAGAAGTCAAGCTCCCGGAAGCATCATCTCCTGCACAAAGAACGAGCATGAAACATTCGAAAACGAACCTAATCTTTCTGATAGGCGCGCTGGGCGCGCTGGCAGGGTGTGGCGGCGACGACACCGCTGCCACGCCCCCACCGACAGCCACCGTAGGGGCCGGTGGCGGAGGGGCCGGAGGGACCGGCGGAGTTGTGGGCGCTGGCGGCGCTGGCGGCGCTGGCGGCGAAGGCGGATCCGGCGAAGCCGGCGCCGCGGGGGCACCTATCCCCCAAATTTTTGCGGATATCGCCGTTGACGCCAACCGTGACGGCCTGGTCAACCCCGACGACCCGCAGGACCAAGACGCCGAGGATGAGTGGACGGACAAGCACGGGGCGTCCTTCCTCGCAAACATTGACGACGACGACGACGACGGAGTGCGCGATGTGGATGACGATATCGTCAACGGCCCCGAAGACGAAGCAGACTTGGCGCGGGCGCTGCTCAAGGCCAGCCCGGACGCCCCCGACGGGGCCACCGGCCTGTTCACCGTCGACGAGCGGGCTGCCAAGAACGTCCGCATCTGGAAGCGGGCCGAGGACGGCTCCTGGGTGCCCTTCGCAGGCAGCGTAGGCGTCTGCAAGGGGGCCAGCGACTGCGATTTCATCCAGGAGGCGGCGGCAACTACCGAGGAGCTGCGAGCTGGCCTCGAGCTGGCCATCGAGGGGCGCAGCTTTCGCCTGTCGCTCGCCGAGAGTGCCTGGGCAGGCTCGGTGCAGATGACCTGGTCGCTCTTCGACGTTGAGGGCAACCCCCTGGCCACCGAAGGAAACCCCGAGGCCGCCGACAAGGCCACCATGAGGGTCGCCCCCTGGGTGCTCTTCGGCAACCTCGACGCCTTCGATCACGTCAAGTCAGACTCGGTCTATAGCCCCCTGGTCAAGGGGGTAAAGACCGCTGCCCAGAAGGCCGGGATCAAGCCGACCACTTACAAGAACTGGAATGATCGCTGGACCCAAGATTTCTACCAGACCGGCTGGACTACAATCCCGGCGCCGGACGGGGCTATTCATGGGATGCGGATCGGCAATGCTCGCCCCTGGGGACGCGAGAATGGGGACCAGTACCTGCCCTACACCTGGCTCCAGAAGAACTACCTGGCCCCAGATAAGGGCATCCTCAAGGTCTACAAGAAGGCCAACACGGGGGACACCTTCGATTCGCACGGCAACCACGATCTCATCCCCCCGTACACCAACGGCGACGAAAAATATCCGCTGGGACGCATCTTGATCGGTTCTGCCATCCTCAAGGAGACCAAGGACTTTTACAACGCACAGCAGGTCCAGGGGCCCTATCTGCCGGTCAAGACAAGCTGGCTTGTTGTGGGGCACATCGACGAAGTGGCCAGCTTCGTGCCGGCCCAGACGCCTCGCGGCTGGAAGATGCTCATCGCCTCGAACACACGCGCCCGGAACATGTTCGAGCAGCTCGAAAAGGAGGGCTTCGGCGAACAGCCCATGTTCGTCGGCAAGAAGTTCTACAACGACAAGGATGCACTCGTGGACGCGGAGATCTCGGTCTCCGAGACCCTCAAGCGGGCCGACATCATGCAGTGGTCCCAGGAGGCGCAGGTCGAGATCGACGACATCCGTGAGACCATCCAGGAGGCGGTCGGTCTCTCCGACGACGAGATCATCGAGGTGCCGTTCTTGACCGAGGCCATCGGTAAGGGCAAGGTCGCCTGGCAACCCGGCACCGTCAACGCGTTGGTCATGGGCGATCACATTGCCATGGCCGACCCCTTCGGCCCCGTGATCGAGGGCGCAGATCATTTCAAAAAAGACCTCGAAGAGCGCCTCGGGACCGCCATGAACAAGCTCGGATCCGAGGGGCAAGGGCTCGTCGTCCACTGGGTCGACGACTGGACCGGATACCACATCAACCTGGGCGAAGTTCACTGCGCGACCAACCCCGAAGGCCCCCCACCGGCGAAGCTTTGGTGGACTGTGGTGAGGTGAGATCATGAAGAAGCTACTCGTTGCTGCTCTTTTCGCCGCGGCGCTCGCCTCGGCTCCTCGCTCTGCCTGGGCCGAAACCGCTGGAATCGCCGTGCGCGCCGGCGCTCTCTCCGAGCAACTACGTGCCTCGTTGCTCAAAGAAGTCACCGCCTTCCGGGCCTCGACCCCCGCCCCCTTCGCTGCGCTGCGCAAGGTGCGCGGCCATAAACCCGAGGTGTACCGCGAGCTGCGCAACCCCCTGCCGCTGCTGGCGGTCACCCGCGAATTGCGCGCGCTCGGTCCCTCGGCCCTGCTCCCTATGCTCAACGAACTGGCGTTCGAGGCACGGCCCCGCGAGGGCGCCACCGAGGCCGAGTGGGGCGCGCTGCGCGAAGGGCTCCTCGACACCGTCGGGTTGCTCCGTGACCGCCGCGCCGCACCGGTGTTGCTCGCCGCGTTCGAACAAGGTTCGCTTGAGCTGAACGCCCGGATCGCTGCGGCCAAGGGCCTCGGACGCCTCGGCGGAGACGCTGAACTGGTGGCCCTCACCAAGCACCTCTCGACCAGCGATCCTGTCCGGGTGGCCGCGCTGGCAGGCCTGGGCGAGTGCAAGCGCATCGAAAGTGCCACAGCGCTCGCCGGACTGCTCACGCAGGAAAGCAACGAGGCCGAGGCCGAGCGCATCGCTCGCGCCATGGGCTCACTGGCGTCGAGCTGGGCCTGGCAGGCCATGGGACCGGATCGTCAGGCTGAGGGGCTTGAGGTCCGTCTGGCCGTCGCCCGATCGCTCGTTCCTGCGTTCGCCAGGTTGCGCGCGGAAGGTCGTGAGCAGGCCCGCAAGGGCCTCCTGCTAGCCGAGCACCCGGACACCCTCGCGCTGATCGACACCGAGATCGCCAGGTCGGACGCGGCCACCGCCGACGCCCTTCGCGTCCTCAAGCAACGCATCACCAAGACCCTGGCTCGTCGCTGATCCCGGAGAGGTTTCCATGAACTCGTACCTCCGCCACGCCTTCTGCCTCGTGCTGGCCAGCGCGGCCATCTACACCCCTGCCTGCAGCGAAGACCACGACGACGGTGGTGGTCACACCGAGACGCCCGCTGACCCGTCGACCGCCGACGTGATCTTCCCCGAGGACGGGGGCGACGAGGCGCTCAAGGTCATGCTCGCGGCCACGCCCACAACCGATGCGGCGAAGGCCGCGGTGCTCACCTCCCCGACCGGGGGCGCACAGCTTCCTGGCACGACAGCCCCCACGTTCACCTGGGCGGTGCCCACGACAGGCCTCCGCTCGCCGCGCCACCAGACGCCCAGCCGAGGCGCAGGCCGGCGGTTCTTCGGCCCCCCTCGCAGCGCTCATGCGCACGGGGATGCGATCAACGGTGCAGGCTATTTCCTGGTCTTCTCCGCCGCCGGCAACGACAAGCTGCTGCGCGTCTTCACCACCAAGACCAGCTATCAGCCCGACGAAGCCGCCTGGGCCAAGCTCAAGGGTGCGCAAGGGACACTCAAGGCCGAGCTCATCACGGCGGTCTTCGACAACAACAACCTCGCGCCGGGGGGCGGTCCTTTCACCTCGTCGACCTCGTTCTCCATCGCACCGTGACGATGCGGCTCGTCGCGGTCCTCGTGCTGTCGTTTCTGGCTGCGTGCGGCGAGCAGGAGCCGAAGGTCACCACGGTCTACGAGCCCTACAGCGGGCCTCCTGCGTACCCCGAGCGACGCTCCGCGTTGCCTCCGGCCCAGGGGGTCCGCGCCTTCGTCTCCAACAACGGCTCCGACACGCTCTCGGTGCTCGATCTGCCGTCAGGTGAGGTGCTGGCGACCATCCCCGTGGGCCGTGATCCGGTGAACATCGACGGGCCCCACCACCTGGCGCTCGATCCCGCCGGCACGGTCTTCGTCGCCCTCTCGTACCCCGCTCCCTCCCTCTCTCCCGGTCCGCACTCGGCGCACTCGTCCAGCCGACGTTCAGGCTACGTGTTGAGGCTCGCTCCGGACGATCTGCGCGTGACGGGCCAAGCGCGCGTCGATCCCAATCCTGGCAAGATCGTCGTGAGCGAGGACGGTTTGCGTCTCGTCGTCTCGCACTTCGATCTCCAGCTCGCCATCAACACCAAGCTGACGCCGGAGCAGCGGCGAGGCACCCTGGCCGTGACCAGCCCCGCCGACTTCGCCGCCGGCATGACCCTGGATCCGATGCGCATCCCCGTGTGCCTAGCCCCGCATGGTGTGTCGCTCTCGAAGCCCGACGGCGCACGAGCGTACGTCGCCTGCTACGGCGAGGATGCCCTGGCCGTCGTCGAACTGACGGGGACACCGTCCGTCACGCTCATCCCGGTCGGTCCCGCGCCATCGGTCGGCTCGCCCGTCTACGGCCCGTACTCCGCGGTGCTGTCGCCCGCAGGCGATCGTGTGGCCATCGGCAACACGGAAGGTCGCTCGACCAAGCTCTTCGACGCCCAGACGAAGACCATGCTCCCGGCCTCCATCCTGAGCCAGGGCGCGCCCTACTTCGCCGGCTGGTCGCTCGACGGAACGAAGCTCTACATCCCCACCCAGGCCCCGGATGCGCTACTGGTCGTCGATCCCACGACCGGGGTCGAGCACGCCTCCGTCTACTTCTCCGCCGAGGAGTGCCGTCGTCCTCACGAGGCCACTCCCGACGAGGCCCACGGAGCACTGTACGTGGTCTGCGAGGGCGATCACCTGCAGCCTGGCAACGTGCTGGTGCTGGACCTTACCTCGCTCCAGATCAAGGCGAATATCCCTGTCGGCTTGTACCCCGACCGGCTGGTGCTTGAGGCCACTCTGTGAAGCACCTCCTGTCGTCATGGCTATCGCTTTGGGCCCTCGTCGGCTGCGGAGGAGAGCCCCCAGAGCGCGTCGAGTCGAGACCAGCGTCTGCGCTGGGGCGTGAGCTGTTCTCCTCGCCAGCTGTCTCGACGTCCACGCTGAATCGGTTCTCGTGCGCTACCTGCCACTTGCCGGAGCAAGGTGCATCCGATGGTCTGATTCGCCCGGGATTTATGCTGGCCGGGGCCGTGGAGCGACCCATCTTCTGGGGTGGCCAAGTCGACAGCCTGCTTGAGGCCATCAACGCCTGCCGCTACTACTTCATGGGGGACAGCGTGCCCTGGAACGGCCGGGAGCGAGAGGCGCAGGCGCTCTACGCCTACCTCGCCAGCTTGCCTCTGGAAGCTCCGGAGACACAGCCATTCTCGCTCGTGCTCAGCGCCAAGAATCTACCACCAGGCGATGCTACCCGGGGCGAGGACATCTACCGTCGAGCCTGCAACTTCTGCCATGGCGCCATCACCTCCGGCGAGGGGAGGCTCGACACCTCGACGCCCATCTTGCCCGAGGAGCCGGCGACCGTGTTCCAGCAGAAGTACAAGTTCAGCGCCCAGCAGATCCGGGTCGCGTTCATCGAGAAGGTACGCCACGGCGCGTTCCTCGGACTCTACGGACGCATGCCGCCTTACGCTTTGGAGACCCTGAGCGACGACGACCTCAGCGCTCTTCTCGCCTACCTGAACCTCTCACCATGAAGCTCCCACATCTCATCCTGCTGGCCATGCTCCTAGCGGCTCCTGCGAGCGCCCAGGCCAATGGTCGCTTCCCAGCCTCCACTCAGCTCGTGGTCCACCCCAATGACCCGCAGAAAATCCTGATTCGGGTCACCTTCGGGCTACTCTTGAGCCACGATGGAGGTCAGACCTTCGACTGGGTCTGTGAGCGCTTCGTGGGGTACGGTGGGACGCAAGATCCGGCCGTCGCGCTCACCAGCGCAGGTGTCATCCTCGTGGCTGCGTTCGAGGGACTGGCAAACAGCTTCGACCAGGGCTGCTCATTCTCGTTCGTCGGCATCACCCAAAAAGAGTTCATCATCGACGTGGCCGTCGACCGCCAGAATCCTGCGAGCGCGGTCGCCGTATCTTCCACCGGTATGGGCAACCAGACCTTCCACGTCCAAGTGGTGGAGACCGTGGATAGCGGCAAGACCTGGAAGTTCATCGGGACGCCGCTGGACCCGGAGTTGCTGGCCGAGACCATCGATCCAGCTCCGTCGCGACCTCAGCGTCTCTACGTCAGTGGCTTCTCGTCCACGTTTCAGGACGGCACGCAGACGCGCCACGGAGCCCTCTACGCCAGCGACGATCGTGGTCACACCTGGCAGCGCCACGAGATCGACCTCGCTGGTGACAAGTCCGTCTACATCGCAGCGGTCGACCCGAAGGACCCGGAGCGGGTCTACGTGCGAACCAGAGGTATCGAGAAGGACCGCCTTCTGCGTACTGACGATGGCGGAAAGACCTTCACCGTGCTGACGACCGTCCCAGGCTCCATGCTCGGCTTCGCTCTCTCGCCGGACGGCTCCCTTGTCGCGGTCGGCGGTCCGAGCGCTGGCGTCCTGGTCGCGGACACCAGCGAGTTGACCTTCACAAAGACGAACAGTGCCGAGGTGGCCTGTCTCACTTGGACGAACCAGGGGCTCTATGCCTGCGGGAACCCGTTCAAGGATGGCTTCGTCCTGGGTCGCTCGTCCGACGAAGGACAGACCTTTACGCCTGTGCTAGCCTCGTTCCAGTCGCTTCGAGGTCCGCTATCCACATGCATAATGGACCCCACGCCTGCCACGACCTGCGCTGAGGAATGGGGGCGCTTCAAGCTGGACTTTGGCATTGAGGATGGCGCTGCGGGGGCGGCAGGATCGGTAGGAGTGTCCCCGGGGGGAGGTCCCACCGCCGGACAGGGCTCAGCAGGCGCGACAGGCGGCTCGGCGATGGCTCGCTCCGACGACAGTTCTTCCTGCGGTTGTGCATCTCCCGGTCACTCACCCGTTGGTGCCGGCGTGGCGACCTTGGTAGGGCTGTTGGGTCTACTGGCCGTCAGGAGGAACAAAGATGACGCCTAACGTCCGAGCTGTTTCCAGGAGCCCTCTTCTGCTCGCGTTGCTCCTGGGCCTGGGGGTCTGGGGAGCGTCGGCGCAGGCCCTGGCCAACGGTCGCTTTCCAGGCGCACGCCAGATCGCGCTGCACCCGACCGACCCCTCAACCTTGCTGCTGCGTACCACCTTCGGGCAGATGCTTACCTCCGACGGCGGAGCGAGCTTCCACTGGATTTGCGAGGAGGCCATCGGCTACGGCGGCACGCAGGACCCGGCTGCCTTGATTACCAGCACCGGCGCCCTGCTCAACGCAGCCTACGAGGGCACCAGCGTCAGCCTCGACGGAGGCTGCTCGTTCGCCTTCCCCGAGGGGCTGGCCAAGCGCTACGGCCTCGACCTCGCCCTCGACGCCTCGCTGCCCTCGCGCGCTCTCTTGACTGTGGCCGCCGACATCTCCAACAAACTGCCGTCCCAGCTCTGGGAGACCCTCGATGGCGGCAAGATCTGGGTGAAAAAATCGGATATCCCCCAGGGGTTCTTCCCGCAGAATATCGACGTGGCGCGCCCGGATGGGCAGCGCGTGTATGTGACCGGGCTGCGTGACACCAACGGCAGCAACCAGGCATCGCTCCTGCGGAGCATCGACGGCGGCGCCACCTGGGAGATGCGCGACCTACCCCTTGAAAAGGCAAAAAGCGCCTATCTTTCGGCCATCGATCCGCTCGACGCGAGTCGCATTTATGTGCGCGTAGAGGGCGCTGACGAAGACACACTCTTGCGCTCGGACGACGGCGGAGACTCGTACCAGCCCCTCGCCTCGCTTGAGGGCGGGATGCTCGGCTTCGCCCTCTCTCCCGATGGCTCGCGCGTCGCCATCGGCGGCCCCACCGGCGGGGTGCTGGTGGCCAGCCGCAACAACGGTGACTTCGTCCAGCAGAGTGCCACCCCCATCACCTGCCTGACCTGGGCCCCCGACGGCCTGCTAGCCTGTGGTCTTGACGAGTCATCATCGGGCTTCGCGCTGGGACGCTCGCTCGACGAGGGAAAATCGTTCTCGCCCATCCTGGTCGCCCTGGGCGACACCTGCGGCCCCCTTGATACCTGTGGAGCAACCTCGCCCTACGCCGCACTCTGTCCCGACCGTTGGCCCGCGCTCAAGACCACCCTGCAAACCAGCGGAGCCACCTGCGTTGCCGGCGGCAGCGCGGGCGTAGCTGGCCTGGGCGGCAGCACAGGCGCGGCCAGCGCCAGCAGCGCAGGAGCTACCGTCGCAGCTGGCCTGGGCGGCTCAGGCAGCGCTGGCGGCGCGGGCGGCCAGGTCGCCTCAAGGGCGCCGCACGACCTGGAGGGCGGCTGCGACGTCGCTGGCGGCGGCCTTGGCACTAGCGGCACGGGGCTGCTTCTGGGGTGGCTCGTGTGGGTGGGGCGGGTAGGGCGCCGTAAGACAACCTTGCTCGCGGGGCTGGCCCTGGCCGCAATGGCTTGCTCGACCCCCGATCCGCAGCAAAGCACGCCGCACCAAGCCGCTGGAGCAACAGGCGAGGGCGGTGCAGGCGCCGCAGGCTCGGCAGGCGCTGCGGCTGTCATGGGAGGCGCGAGCGCAGCAGGGGGAGAGGCCAGCACGGCAGGCGCAGCAGGGTTCCGACCGCTCGAAGTACGACCGCTCTATTATCGCGGTAGCGGAGCGCCCTACGAGCCTATCGACAAAGGCGCAAAGCTCACGCTGCAGCTGCCGCCTCAGGGGGGCTATGTGCTCTGGATCGCCGCCGAGGTGACGGGGGTCCAGGCCTCCGAGATCGACATCCGCGGGCGGCTCCGCAGCAAGGAGACCGGCTACATCCTGGCCGAGGAATATCGCACGGTAGCGGTCAAACCGGTGGCCCCTGGCAGTGACACGGTACGCCCTGAGCCGCTCACGATGCGCAACGTGACCAACCTGCCGGTGTGCCCTAACTACGGAGAGGAAGAATTCCTTGGAATTCCGCTGGTTCTCGAGGTCACCGTCGACGATCTGAGCACCTCACCGCAGGGGCGTGGAACGTCGAAAACAACGGTGATGCTGGTCTGCGCTGAGGGCGCTACCAACTGCCCCTGCGAATGCTCGCTTGGCTACGTGCTCGGCAAGTGCGGGCCGTCGCTCGAGGTGCCGCCCGATTTCTGAGGCAATCCCCTGTGCGGCAAGGGACGCTCTGCTGTCGCCTCGAACGACAACCGTGATGACCCCATTACTCCTTGGAAAGCTGGCTACTGCTAGCGTAGTCAGCGGTAGCAAAGTGGGGGTGACGTCGCCCCCTCGCTCCTGAGCGAGGCGCTACCTACCGCCTGGTCCTCTCGGCCCCTCGCTTCCCTGGCCTGCTCTTGACTTGGCCCTCCGCAACGCGAGGACAAGCATCGGGAATGCCTCAACGTTGTTGACGATGGGATGTCACCCCCGATGCCCCGCAAGACTACCTATTCCACCGTTTCTGTCGACAAGATCTCCGCCTCCGACTTCCTCCAGCACCTCGTCGATGGCAGCGTCTTGGCCCTCGACGTCGCCAAGACCAAGATGGTCTGCGCCCTCGCCTCCGTCTCCGGCGAGGTCCTCAAGATCTTCCGCTGGGGGTCTGTCCGCCGAGCAGCCTGACGGCATGAGGAGATCGCTGGACACGTGCCGAGCGTACACCTCTCCCGTTCTCCTCACGGAGCCTTCGACGTCCGCGTGAGCAGGCGGTCAGGCCGCGAGGCGCTCGGCGTTGAGCACTACGTCGTACCAGGCCTCGTTCGCCTGGCCCACGTCCACGCCCAGCTCGTCGTACGGTCGCTTCCCGCGCAGCCGCCCTTCCCGTCGCTCGCTCAGGTTCCACGCGAGCGCTTCCAGCGCCAGCAGCTCATCGCTCACCCGTCGGTGCACGTACTGCATCACCCGTACCCGGTTGTTGAACGACTCCACCGCGCTCGACGACCTACACGGGACTTCCCTATACTCCTGCAGTTGCGCCCTCACCTGTGCCAGGTTCGTGCACGCGCGACGCAGCTTCTTGTCCAGGCTTCGCACCCGTCGCCACGCCTCCACTGCCCCGTCGGTCGCACGCTCCGCTCGCCGGGTGACCTGGTCGAGGTGCACGACCTCGGCGAGGACCTGGTCGCGCGTCCACACCGTGCCCACGCGCAGCTGCACGTCGAGGTGATCAAGCAGCCCCCGATGCGCTTCGTACTTCCACCCGTGACGCGCAAGATGCCCGCGCGCCGTCTCGCCCACGGGTCCTTGCACCTGCGCCAGCAGGCCCTCCGCGCGCGCCATCGTGAGGTGCACCTGGCGCGCCGACCACACCTGGCGCGTGGCGGGGCAGAGCGGCTGGTAGAGCGACATCAGGTCATCCACCGCCTCGGCGGCGAGGAAGAACTGCGCTTCGGCGTGCGCACGCTGTCCCTCGACGTCGTCGACCCGGGCGGGCGCCAGTCGCCGCCCCGGTCCTTTGACGCGCGTCGCTCGTTCCAGCGCCTGGCGCGCGTCGACGGCCAGCTGCTGCTCGTGACGCGACAGGGGCTTGAGGACGTGGTCGGCCCACCAGCGTTTCTCGTGGAAGAAGTCAGCCATGTGCAGCACGTTGCGCGCACTCGTCGCGGCCACGAGGTCGGTGCCGAGATCGGCCACGACCAAGTCGAGGTCGGGAAACTCCTCGAGGAACAGCATCCAATCCTCGCCCGCGTGCCAGGGCCAGCGCATCACCTGCAGCACGGCCAGCGAGCGCGGCTCCATCACGACCTTGACCGGCAGACGGTGGAGGAAGATGTCATCGGCGGCGACCACACGCAGCGTCCCACAGACCTGAGCGCGAGCCTGGTCGAGCAGACCGCGAGCGACGCGTCCGAGCTGCTGGCGGCGCTCGTGCAGCCACGACGGACCGCGCGCACGCCCGTCGAAGGCCAAGCGCAAGATCTCGGCGGTGGCATCGACCGAGACCTTGTGATGAGCCATCACCAGATTCAGCCGGTCGAGCTTGCGCTCGGTCACCTCGACACACCGGTCGAGGTGCTCGTGGGCCTGCCCGAGATCGCGACGAAGCGAGGTGTTCTCGGCCTCGAGCTGGGCGATGCGAGCGTGCGCGTGAGCGAGGTCGCGATGGCCGACGACAGGACCAGGAGGATGCGGGCAGAGGGCAGCCAGCGCCTGGTCGAGGAGCTGGTAGGCGCGCGAGCGGCTGACGCCAAAGGCCTCGGCGAGGTCGGCGACGCAGGTGGTGTCGTCGCGCAGCACCAGCGAGGCGACGAGACGCAGAGCGGAATGGGCCTTGGCGAGAGCGACGGGGGCAGCGTAGAACGACACCTGGGAACTCCCCCGGTGCCGGGAATCTTGGCGGATGAAGGGCGCCGGGGGAGCGCTCTTACCCTAGCGAGACGCCCGCTGTGTCCAGCGATCTCGTCACGCCATCAGGCCGCCTCGCGGACAGACCCGAGAGGCCAGAGGCCTTCCAGGAGCGAACGCGTTCAGTCCAGACGGACAGACGCTCGGCAGAGGTCATGGTGGAGAAGATGAAGCCTGGAACCAGCGCTGGGAAGAACGCCTCTTGGTGCAGCGGTTACCACAAGGGGTGGCATGGCTCGGCCTGTCCACGGCCATATCCCTTGTGGCACACCCCGTGCATTGCCATTTTGAACCTTGTCTCCCCCCAATCCAGACCTCCGCTACTGGGAGCGACACGCCCGCAACTACGATCGGTCGCTGTTTCTGTTGAGCAAGCCCCTGCCGAGGATGCTGCAGCTCGTCGGCGAGGCGGTCACGGGCGCGACGCGCATCCTCGAGGTCGCCGCCGGAACCGGGCTCGCCACCGCCACGCTGGCGCGGTCTGCCCAGGAGGTCGTCTCGACCGACTACGCCGAGGCCATGGTGGCGATGCTCGCCGCCCGGGTCGCGGAACAGGGGCTCAGCAACGTGCGCTGCGAGCAGGCCGACCTGTACACCCTGCGCTTCGAGCCGGCCTCGTTTGATGCAGTCGTCGCGGCCAACGTGCTGCACCTTGTCCCTGACATCAGGGGCGCAATCACCTCGCTGCAACGTGTCCTCAAGCCAGGTGGACGCCTCATCGTCCCGACGTTTTGCCACGACGAAACCAGGCTCTCGTGGGTTGTCTCGCGGGCGCTGGCGTTGACGGGTTTCCCGGGGCACAGACGCTTCACCCACCGATCTCTGCAGGCCTCTCTCGAAGAGGCGGGTGTGCAAATAAAGCGAGTGGAGTTGCTCGCCGGGCTCATCCCCATCGGATACATCGATGGGGTTGTAAAATCCTGAGCGGACCATGACCCCCTACCACCTCCGCGCCCAGCTCCGGATGGCCCTCGGCACGCTCGTCTTGCTGGCGGGCCTGTCCGCCGCAGGCGCCATCCTGACCTCGGTCGCCTGCCACCAGGGGCGAGCCGAGAGCGCGCGTTACGCGGGAGCAGCTCGCCAGGCCATCGAACTGGGGCAGCTCGCCCGCGAGCAGTACATCCACGAGGCGCATACGCTGCTTGTCCGGGACAGGACCCACGTCGAGCACCACGACGCCTGGGTCGGGAAGTTTCAGGCCGCCATCGCCGCCTTTCGCCCCCTCGTCCCTGCGGCTGACCTCGACCGTCTTGATCGTGTCGCAGCCGACAGCCACGAGGTAGCCGAGGTCTTCGCCCACGAGATCGTCCCCGCTGTGCTTCGATCCGACCAGCAAGTGGTCCGGCTCGCCCATGGGAAGGCCGAACAAGCCGTCGAGCGCATGACCCAGACGGCCGACGAGGTGGCCCAGATTTTCGAAGAACGCGCCCGCAACGCCGAGGCGCGGGCCGAGCGACAGTCGTGGTTCACCATGGGGCTGGTGGCCTTGACCAGCGCGATCGCGGCCATCTTCGGCCTGCTGGTGGCGCGCAGGCTCTGGGGCGCCTTCATCGGGCCCGTTGACGAGCTGGAGCGCGTGGCCCGCGAGATCACCCGCGGCAACCGCCAGGCCCGCATGGGCACACCTCGCGTGGTCGAGCTGATCTCGCTCGCTCAGGCCTTCGATGGGATGCTCGATGCCCTCGCTCGCAAGGACGAAGAACTCCGCGCCGCCGACAAGCTGGCGGCGCTCGGGCGCGTCGCCGCGGGCGTCGCCCACGAGATGAACAATCCCCTCGGGGTCATCCGGGGCTACGTCAAGACCCTGCGCCGCAAGCAAAAAGACCCCGAGCTGGTCGAGGTGCTCGGTACCATCGACAACGAGGCCAGCATCTGCCAGCGCATCGTGGAGGACTTGCTGACGTACGCTCGTGTCCCGGCGCTGGCCCGGATCGAGGTGGACGCGAACGACCTGGCTCGCGAGGTGGCGCTCCGGTGCGAAGACCCCTCGCAGCCCCAGCGAATCCTTGTGGAAGCCGAGCGAGTCACACTGTTTGCCGACCCGGTACGGCTCCGGCAAGTGCTGGTCAACCTGCTCCGAAACGCGATGGAGGCTTCTCCCGATGGCACCGTCGAACTGGTCGGGCGGCGAGCCGACGATCTCGGCTATGAATTCCTGGTCCTGGACAGGGGACCTGGGCTCTCCCCGGAGGCTCGTCAGCGCCTCTTCGAACCTTTTTTCACGACCCGGGCCCAGGGGACTGGCCTGGGGCTCGCAGTCTCCTACGGCCTCGTCGCTGCCCACGGCGGGGCGCTGGAGGCCCACGAACGCTCGGGAGGAGGGACCGAGATGCTCGTTCGCCTCCCCGGAGCGCTCCGTCCCCTGGAGGCACAGACATGAGCAAGCCCACGGTGCTGGTGATCGACGACAAGGCCTCGATGGTGGGGCTGGTGGTGCGGGTCCTCGAAGAGGTGGCCCAGGTGGTCCCAGCCGGGAGCGTCCGGGAAGCGCAGGCTGTGCTCCAGCGGCAAGCTGTCGACGCCATCGTGTGCGACCTGCGGCTGCCCGACGGCGACGGGCTCGACGTCCTCCGCACTTCGCGGGCGCTGCGCCCGGCGCCTCCGTTCCTCCTGATGACGGCCTTTGCTTCGGTCGACACCGCGGTGCAGGCCATGCGCGAGGGGGCCTACGACTACGTGACCAAGCCTTTCGACCCGGATGACCTCCGTTCGCTGGTCGAGGGGGCCCTCGCCTGCTCTCGCCTCGCCAACCCGGGTCCTCAAGCCAGCACAGAGGGGCTCGGCCCGCTGCTCGGTCAGTCGCCCAAGATGCGCGAGACGTTTGCCTTGCTCCGGCGCGTCGCGCCGACCAACACCACGGTCCTGGTCCTGGGCGAGACGGGCACGGGCAAGGAGCTGGTCGCTCGCGCCCTGCACGAGCTGTCCCCTCGCAGCAAGCGCCCCTTCTTCGCCATCAACTGCGCCGCCATCCCCGAGGCTCTGCTCGAGAGCGAACTCTTTGGCCACGCCCGCGGCGCTTTCACGGGGGCTCAGGCCGACCGCCCCGGGCTCTTCGAGTCCGCCGAGGGCAGCACGCTCTTGCTCGACGAGATCGGCGACATGCGCGGCTCGCTCCAGGCCAAGCTCACCCGTGTCCTGGAGACCCGCGCCGTGCGCCGCGTCGGCGATGCCCGCGAGCGGCCGGTGGACATGCGCATCGTGGCCGCCACCCACCGCAACCTCCGCGCCATGATCCACGACGGGCGCTTCCGCGAGGA
>JALOQB010000344.1 GCA_025453595.1 Polyangiaceae bacterium | reverse complement strand
CCAGCTCGAAGAGCGCGGCCCCACCCAGCGTCGCCGTCAACCCGGCGAGCACCAGCAGCTCCCCGTGGCCCACCCGCTCCAGCAGCCGGCCCAGCAGCGGTCGCGCCGGGATCAGCAGCAGCAGCCCCAGGGCCCAGGGGCTCGGCATCGTCCCCTTCGAGATCGCCAGGAAGAGCACCGCCGCCAGATCCTGCACCACCAGGATCCCGATGGCGATGCGCCCGTACACCGCCCCCAGGTCGTCCCGCTCCTCCAGCACCTTCACCGCGTACACCGTGCTGGAGAACCCCGCCGCAAAGGCCACCAGCGCCGCCCCCTTCGCGTCGAGCGACGAGAGCAGCGGCACCCCCGCGGCACCCAGCCCCAGCAGCAACCCCATCATCGCCGCCGTCGTCGCCCCCAGATGGAGCAACGTCACCCCCCACACCTGGGGCCGCAGCACGCTCCTGAGGTCGAGCTTCAACCCGATCGAGAACAGCATCAGCTGGACGCCGACGTCCGCGAGCTGCCGCAGCGCCTCGTCCGGGCGTACCCGGAAAAACTCGAGGACAAACCCCGCGGCCAGGAACCCGAGCAGCGGCGGCTGCCCCAGCCGGAGCGCGAGGAACCCGAGGACGAAGGCGACACCGATCCATTGGAGCTCCACAGAATTTTCTTAACCGAAGCCCGCTCCCGAAGTCACGCGGCAACGACCCGCAGGTGTCGCTTCCGCGGAACTCTATGGAACATCACTACAGCGACGCGATGTCATCGACAACCGGGGGAGTGTCGATCTTGACCCTTGGCGGAAGGATTCCTGCCTGGAGAAGCGAGGGAGGGAGCTGGGCCCTGGACGCCCGAGGGGGGGTTCTCCACGATGGGAGGACCAGCATGAGCCTGAGTGTTTTTGATCTGTTCACCATCGGGATCGGTCCATCGAGCTCGCACACGGTGGGGCCGATGCGTGCGGCGCTCCGTTTTGTGGAGGGGCTCGGGGCGGAGCGGCTGGGGGTCGTGGGGCGGGTGAAGGTCGAGCTTTTTGGCTCGCTGGGCCACACGGGCAAGGGCCACGGGAGCGACAAGGCGGTGCTGCTGGGGCTGGAGGGGGACACGCCGGAGCAGGTGGATGTGGACCGGATCCCTGCGAGGATGGAGCAGGTGCAGCGGGAGCGAGCGCTGCACCTGCTGGGGCGCCACCGGGTGCCCTTCGAGACGGACGGGGATCTGGTGTTTCACCGGCGGCAGTCGCTGCCGCTGCACCCCAACGGGATGCGCTTCACGGCGCTCGATCGGGGGGGAGAGAAGATCGAGGAGCGGGTGTATTACTCGGTGGGGGGCGGCTTTGTGGTGGGGGAGCAAGGGGCAGAGGTGGGCCCGGCGAGGCCGCCGGTGCCGCACCCCTTCCGGAGCGGGGCCGAGCTGCTGGAGCGGTGCCAGAGCACGGGGCTCTCGATCAGCACATTGATGCTGGAGAACGAGGCGGCGCTGCGGCCCCGGGCGGCGGTGCACGACGGGCTGCTGCGCATCTGGGAGGCGATGGCGGACTGCGTGAAGCGGGGCTGCGAGCGGGAGGGGATCCTGCCGGGGGGGCTCAAGGTGAAGCGCCGGGCGGCGACGATGCACCGCAGGCTGAAGGGCGACCCGACCCGGAGCCAGGATCCGCTGATGGTGATGGACTGGGTGAACCTCTTTGCCCTGGCGGTGAACGAGGAGAACGCGGCGGGCGGGCGGGTGGTGACGGCGCCGACGAACGGGGCGGCGGGGATCCTGCCGGCGGTGCTGCATTATTACCGGCGCTTCGTGCCCGGGTCCGACGACGAGGGGGCGGTGCGCTTCCTGCTGACCGCGGGCGCCATCGGGATGCTGTACAAGACCAACGCCTCCATCTCGGGCGCCGAGGTGGGGTGCCAGGGGGAGGTCGGGGTGGCCTGCTCGATGGCCGCGGGGGCGCTGGCGGAGGTGCTGGGCGGCTCGCCGGAGCAGGTGGAGAACGCCGCCGAGATCGGCATGGAGCACAACCTCGGGCTCACCTGCGACCCCATCGGGGGCCTGGTGCAGGTGCCGTGCATCGAGCGCAACGCGATGGCGAGCGTCAAGGCCATCAACGCGGCGAGGCTGGCGCTCCAGGGGGACGGCAAGCACAAGGTGTCCCTCGACAAGGTGATCGCCACCATGCGCCAGACCGGCGCGGACATGAGCACCAAGTACAAGGAGACCGCCCGCGGGGGCCTCGCGGTCAACGTCATCGAGTGCTGATTGCAACAAATTTGCCCCGCCAGGGCGCGGCTTGCTAGGGCCCCGGCCATGCATGTGGGCAGGCTCCTGGGCTGGGTGATGGCGCTGACGCTCGCGGGCCTGGTCGCCGGCCAGGGCTGCGGCACGGAGCCGATCGCCGTGGATGGCTGCCGCAAGATCGAGGAGACCCGCTGCGAGCTCGCCCCCCGGTGCCCCAACCTCAAGGTGCCCGACGTCGACGCCTGCAAGCGCTTTTACCGGGATCAATGCCTCCATGGCCTCTCGGCCCCCTCGGACCCGGGCGCCCCGGCCATCGACCGCTGCGTCGAGGCTCTCAAGGTGGCCGCCCAGTGCACGGCCACGGACAATGGCTGCGTCCAGCCGGCATCAAGCGCCACGCAGGTGACCTCGGGCTGCCAGATCCTGGAGCGCCCGGAGCTGGCCCTCGACTGCGCCTTCCTGTCGGCCCCGGCCTCGACCGGCGCCGCCGGGGGGCCCACCCTGGTCGCAGGCAACGGCGGGGCCGCGGGCGAGGCCGGCGCCGCGGGTGCTTCCGCGGGGGCCGGCGGCGCCGGGATGTGATAAGCCCCTCCCTCGATGCGTTGCTTTCTCCTTCGCAGCGGCGCCATGCTGGCGGCCGTCGCCTCGCTTTTGGCCTGCGAGAACCCGTCCACGTCCTCCAGCTTCACCCCGTACACGGCCCTCTACGTGGACCCCTCCGACTTCCGCGGCGGGGTCTCCTGCAGCGCCGACGAGGGGGCCATGAAGAGCTACGTGGTCACGCTCCAGGATGTGTCGTCCAACGACCCGGACGACGTGCTGATCGTGGCCTCATCCCCCCCCACCACGTGCAGCGCGCCGGCGACCTTCTCCCAGGTCACCCCGGGGAATTTTTACGTCGCCGCGATCGATGCGTACGAGCTCCCCCCCTGCCCTTTCAACCGCTACGACGTCACCAACTGCCTGGTCCCGGCGGGTGGGTGGGGCTCCGGGGCGCGCCTGATGGTGCGCTCCGACGGCGCCAAAATCCCCGCGGCGTCCGCCTACGTGCCCCCCACCTGGAGCACCCGCTGCGGGCGCCTGCCGGAGGCCTCCGAGACCGGCGCGGGCGGCTCCACGAGCCCGTTTTACAGGTACGACCCGCTGGGCCCCTCCGAGGCGGTCTTCCAGACCGCGGCCCGGATGGGGGGCTGCGAGCCCTTGCCCGCCCCCACCGGTCCTGCCCGCGTGGTGCTCCGCGCCGACGCGCTCCGCGGCGCCCTCTCCTGCGGGACCAGCCCGGGCCAGATCGCTCGCTTCGAGGTCCGCGTGGGCGACGACGCCCCCCGCTCCGTCGACTGCGGCGCCGAGCTCCCCTTCGAGGGCCTCGAGCCCAACCAGGCCTTCGAGGCGCGGGTGTTCGCCTTCGAGTCCGGAAGTTCCGGATACCGGTGGGGGACGCGCTGCTTTGCGCGCACGGTCGCGGGGCAGACCCGCTCGGCGAGCTGCGATCCGCTGACGGAGCGCGGCTCGTTGAGGCTTGCGGGGGGTTCGCTGTGCAAGCCAGGGGCGACCTACCGGGCGACGGTCGTGGGCCTGGGGTTGCAGCCGCAGAGCGCGGTGTGCCCGGCGGATCTGGTCTTCAGCGGGCTACCGGCGGGGGTGGTGGATGTGCTGGTCGAGCGGAGGACAGCAGAGGGCCAGGTGGAGGGGGGGATCGTGTGCAGCGGGTCGGTGCAGCCGGGTCAGATGAGCGAGGCGATCTGCAGCGAGTGATCGCTCAGCCGCGGAGGGCGCGGGCGTAAGAGTCGACGGTGCCGAGGGCGGTGTTGCGCCAGGAAAACTGGCTGGCGCGGGCGAGACCGGCGGCGATCAGCTGCTGGCGGAGGGAGGGCTCGGTGGCGAGGCGAACGAGGGCGCCCTGGAGGCTCGCAAAGTCGTTGTTCTTGACGAGGAGAGCGGCGTCACCGGCGACCTCACCGAGGCAGGTGGCGGCGGTGGTGATGACCGGACAGCCGGCGGCCATGGCCTCGAGCACAGGCATGCCGAAGCCCTCGTAGATGGAGGGGAACGCCAGGCCGAGGGAGCCGTGCATGAGCGCGGCCATGCTCTCGTCGGGGACAAAGCCGAGGAAGCGAACGGAGCCCGGGGCGCCTTCCGCCTTCCAGACCGCCTCGATCTGAGCCTGCTGTGCGGAGGTGAGCCAGCCGACGAAGAGGAGCTCGACGTCGGAGAGACGAGCGCGTGCGAAGGCGGAGAGGAGCAGGTCGGATTTTTTGCGAGGATCGGTGGCGCCCACGTGGAGAAAATAAGGTCGCTGGTGGACACCGAGGGCGCGGCGTTGCTCGTGGTACGAGGCCTCTTCTTCGGGGGTAGCAGGGGGCCGGAAGCGGCGGGTATCGACGCCGTGGTAGACGACATCGATGCGCGAGGCCGGGATGGCCAGGACGCGCATCAGGTCATCGGCGGTGTACTGGGAGACGGCGATGATGCGGCGAGCGAGGGCGTAGCGAGAGAGCTCGGCGAGGCGGTAGGCCTCGAGGTAAGGGCGGGAGGCCTTGAGGTACTGCTCGTGGAGCACGAGGCGGATCAGGTCGTGGCACGTGATGACCCGGGGGAGGAACGAACCGCGGGGGGTCCCGAGGTTCTGGGTCACATGGAGGAGCCGGGGCCGGGGTCGAAGCCGGAGCAGCGAGGCGACAAGCCGGGAGCGCCGATCCCAGATGTAGGGCATGGGCTCGGAGGGGTACCGAAGTTCGTGGGACCCGGGCCAGTCGAGGGGCCCCAGGATGTCGCCTTCGAGACCCACCAGACCCTGGATATCGAGGTTCTGTCGCTCGGAGGGCGACAGGGCCATCAGGGCCGCGCCGAGGTAAGCCACGTAGTGGCCGATACCGCGGAGGCGAGAGGTCGTATCGAGCGGGGTGAGATAAACGAGGACGTCCAAGCGATGGCCCTATACCACGACCCACACCGCGCGCGGGAGGACCCACCCGCGCAAGGTTCCGGGTTGATAACAATCCTTCACTGGCCCGTCGCCTCCCCCGGGGCTAGGGAGTGAGGTAGCAACCGCATGGACCAAGCGCCCCCGGGGCCACAGAAGACTCAAGGCGCCCTGCGGCGACTCCGCGAGAGCCTCCGGCTCCGTTCGTATGACACCTCGACGGAAGAGGGTCGGGCCCTGGAGCGCAACCGGCGCGGAGCCTGGACCACCCTCACCAACATCGTCGCCCGGGCCCTGGAGGCCACCCTCTCGCTCGTCTCCATCCCCCTGACCATCGGGTACCTGGGCAAGGAGCGCTACGGCCTCTGGATGGCGCTGAGCTCGCTGCTGACCTGGGCTGCGCTGGCTGATTTTGGCATGCTGCGGGGGCTGCAGAACCGGCTCAGCGACGCCTATGGCCGCGACGACGAGGGCGAGGCGCGGCGCGCCATGTCCACCGCGTTCTTCGCCCTGGGGGGCCTGGCCCTGGGGGTCGGGGTGCTGTTCGCGGGGGCTCTCTTCGCTGTCCCCTGGGTGCGCCTCTTCAACCTCAAAGACCCGGAATTGCAGCGAGAATTCGTGCCAGCGCTGGCCTCCGTGGTCGGGGTTTTCCTGGTGCAATTCCCGCTGCGCACGATCAAGCAGGCGTACGCCGCCTATCAAAAAGGACACGTCGCCAACCTCTTCAGCATCGCCGGGAGCCTGCTCGGCATCGGCTCGCTGCTGCTGATCATCCGGCTGCGCCTCGGGCTCCCCTGGTTGATCCTGGCCAGCGGCGGCGTCGCCTCGCTGGTGACCCTGCTGAACGGCCTCTACCTGGCCCGCGACCTGCCCTTCCTGCGCCCTGGCCTCCGGTACGTCGACGGGTCCACGCTCCGGGCCCTGGCGCTGGTCTCGGCGCCGATGATGCTGTTCGAGGTCGGGTCCTTGATGATCAACGAGGTCCAGATGATCATCATCGCCCACGAGCGAGGGGTCAGCGCGGTGACCGATTATTCGGTCTACCTCAAGGTCATGTCGATCCCGCTGTTCCTGGTGAACGTGCTCGATTCCCCCTACGTCCCCATGTACCGCGAGGCGATCGCGCGCGGGGACCGCCGCTGGTTTCGCGAGATGTTCCACCGACTCCAGTGGCTCAAGCTCGCCCTCTCCCTCGCCCTCGCCCTCGCCCTCGTGCTCCTCGGTGACCCCCTCGCCGGGCTGCTCTCCGAGCAGTCGGTCACCCTCGGCGCCACCCTCTGGGCCGTCGCGGGCCTCAACATGATCGTGGGCTGCTGGAACGGCAGCTACAACAACCTCTTCTTCGCCATCGAACGCGTCTGGACCCTGGTCTGGATCATCCTCGCCAACGGCATCATCACGCTGTTTTTGACCCTGCTCCTCACCGGCCCCCACGGCCTCCTCGGCGTCCTCATCGCCAGCACAGCCTTCTCGCTCCTCGTCTCCGGGTGGCTCCTGCCGGTGCTCTCGCGCGACGTGCTCCGTCGTTGATCACCGCGAGTCACCGCGACACCAGGCAGGTGCATGGACACCCTCGCCCCCCTGAATCACCGCATCGACGCGGCAGGATTCACGCTGCTACGCTCGCCCCCCAACCCAGACAAGAAGGAGGAGGCCTTGGCGAACCTGCTCGAACAGCTCGGTCAGATGACGGTCGTGGTGGCGGACAGCGGTGACATCAACTCGATCAAGAAATTCAAGCCCCGGGACGCGACCACCAACCCCTCGCTCATCACCGCCGCCGCCCAGATGCCCGAGTACCAGGGCATCGTCGATGGCGCCCTGCGCTGGGCGCAGCGCGAGGCCAGAGGGGCCGCCGTCATCCCTGCCGCCATCGATCGGCTATCGGTAGAATTTGGGCTCCAGATCCTCGAGATCGTCCCGGGGCGAATCTCCACCGAGGTCGACGCGCGGCTCTCTTACGATCGCCAGGGGACCATCGACAAGGCCCATGACTTGATTCGCCAGTACGAGGCTGCGGGCGCGAGCAAGGACCGGGTGCTGATCAAGATCGCCGCCACCTGGGAGGGGATCCAGGCCGCCGCGGCCCTTGAAAAAGAGGGCATCCACTGCAACCTCACGCTGCTCTT
>JALOQB010000343.1 GCA_025453595.1 Polyangiaceae bacterium | reverse complement strand
CACAGGCCAGCAACCGGAGGGCGAGGAGGCATGCGATAAGACGGGGATGCATGCGATCTGGTGGATGCTGACCGCGCTGGCGGTGCTGACGCTGGGGTACCGTTACTACTCGGCCTTCATCGCGGCGAAGGTGCTGGCGCTGGACGACGCGCGGGTGATGCCGTCGCACGAGCTGCGGGACGGGCAGAACTTCCATCCGACGAACCGGTGGGTGCTGTTCGGGCATCATTTCGCGGCGATCTCGGGGGCGGGGCCGCTGATCGGGCCGGTGCTGGCGGCGCAGTTCGGGTTCTTGCCCGGGTACCTGTGGCTGCTGTTCGGGGTGGTGCTGGCGGGGGCGGTGCAGGATTTCGTGATCCTGGTGGGTTCGGTGAGGCACCGCGGACGGAGTCTGGCGGAGATCGCGCGGGAGGAGCTGGGCCCCTTTCTGGGGTTCCTGACGGGCCTGGCGATCCTGTTCATCGTGGTGGTGGCGCTGGCGGGGCTGGGGAAGGTGGTGGTGGAGGCGCTGGCGGAGTCGGCGTGGGGGGTGTTCACGATAGGGGCGTCGATCCCGATTGCGCTGGGCATGGGGCTCTACATCTACAAGGTTCGCGGCGGGAGCGAACAGGGGATCAAGGAGGCGAGCGCGGGGGGCGTGGTGCTCCTGATGCTGGCGCTGGTGGCGGGGAAATACGTGCAAGACAGCGCATGGGGCGAGACCTTCCGGCTGTCGAGGACCGCGCTGACGCTGGCGATCGCCGGCTACGGCTTCGTGGCGAGCGTGCTGCCGGTGTGGATGCTGCTGTGCCCCCGGGATTACCTGTCGAGCTACCTGAAGATCGGCACCATCGCGCTGCTGGTGCTGGGGATCCTGCTGGTGAACCCGGTGATCGAGATGCCGCTGGTGAACGAGATCCGCGGCAAGAGCGTCGTGGTCGAGGGGCAGGAGTTCGGGCGGGTGGTGCCGGGGACGCTGTTCCCCTTCGTGTTCATCACCATCGCCTGCGGCGCCATCAGCGGCTTTCACGCGCTGGTCTCGAGCGGTACGACGCCCAAGATGGTGGACCGGGAGACCGACTGCCGCACCATCGGCTACGGCGCCATGCTGATGGAGGGGCTGGTGGGGATCACCGCGCTGATCGCCGCCTCCGCGCTGCCCCCGCCGGATTACTTCGCCATCAACACCGACCCCCGCATCGCCGTGGTGGCCTCGCCCGGCAGCGGCGGCAAGGGGCTGGCGGCGTCGCCCGAGCAGCTACAGCTGCTGGAAGGGGCGCTGAGCGCGCAGGACCGGGAGGCGCTGGGGCTGCGGCCCGGCGAGCCGGCGTCGTCGCTGGCGCAGCGCCCCGGGGCGACGATCAAGGCCTCGGCGGCGCTGCACCTGTCCAACCGGGCGCTGGCGGCCCTCGGCTACAGCGTGGACCCGGCGGCGCCCCACGCGACGGAGCTCACCGAGGGAGACTTCTTGCGCATGGGGATCCCGGTGACCGATCTGCCAGCGCTCTCGAAGGCCGCCAACGAGGTGGTGGCGGCCCGCATGGGGGGCGCGGTGTCTCTGGCGATCGGCATGGCGCGGATCTTCTCCGGGCTCCCCGGCATGAAGACCCTCCTCGCTTACTGGTACCACTTTGCGATCATGTTCGAGGCGCTCTTCGTGCTGACCACCATCGACACGGGGACCCGCATCGGTCGCTTCTTGCTCCAGGAGTTCGGCGGCCGCGTCTACCCTCGCTTCGCCGACCCCGCCTGGACCCCCGGGGCGCTGCTCTCCACGGGCCTCATCGTCGGCGGCTGGGCTTACTTCATCCTGACCGGCTCGATCCAGACCATCTGGCCCATGTTCGGCGTGGCCAACCAGCTCCTGGCGATGACCGCCCTCTGCATCGGCACCACGTTGATCCTCAAGAGCGCGGCGCGCCCCGTCTACGCGCTGGTCACGCTGCTGCCGCTCTGCTTCGTCGGCACCACCACCACCACCGCCGGCGTGCGCGCCATCCAGGAGCTCTACTTGCCTATGACCCGCGCCCCCGAGACCGCCACCGTGGGCCGCATCAACCTGCTGGTCACCAGCACCCTCCTGGCCTGCGTCCTCCTGGTGCTGGTGGGCTGCATCCGGCGCTGGTTCCAGATCCTGGCGGCCCGCCGCGAGGCCAGCCCAGCCTGAAAATCAGCGTGCAGATCGGTGTACGCCTCGAAGGTTTGAGCACAAAACAATAACCAGCGGCGACGGCCGGGGCCACCTCGAGGGCGACCAGGTTGAGGGGGAGATTGCAATTCTCGACCCCACGCGAGGGGGCCAGGGGCCGTGCTGCACCTCGACGTTGCTTGACAGGGGCGCGGATCCCTTCTCGATTTCGTTTCATGAGATGCCGCACCCTCGCGCTTGGTTTGCTCCTGATGCTCCCGGGGTGCTCCGACGCCCCCGCAGAGGCCCCCGCTGGCTCCGGAGGGAGCAGCGGCGCTGCAGGGGGTACCGGCGCTCCGGGAGGGGCCGCAGGTCAACCGCAGGCAGGAGGGGCCGCGGGGAGTGGAGGAAGCCAGGGGGGCGCCGCGGGCGAGGCCGGGGGCGCGGGGGCAGCCGGGGACTCCGGTGCAGCCGGGGAGGCGGGCGCAGCAGGCATCTCGGGGTCCGCGGGCAGCGCCGGTGCGGAGGCTGGCGCTGCGGGCGGGAGCGCTGGCCTCGGGGGCGAAGGCGGTGCGAGCGGCGAGGGGGGTGGGGCCGGGGAGGCGGGTGCAGGGGGCCAGGACCCTTGCGAGGATTCCCCTGCCCCCTGGCAGCTTGCGGAGCGTTACAATCTTGATCCGAAGGACGCGCGACCTGCGCTCCAGCAGGCGCTCGACGATGCGCGCCAGTGGCTGCAAGGTTGCCCCCAGGCCACCCTGGTGCTCTCCCTCCCGGAGGGGTCCTGGGCCCTCGAGCACCAGGGCTCCCCTGCGCTGTCCCTGACCGATCTGGACGCGGGGCGGCTGGTGCTGCGAGGGGCCGGCTCCGACAAGACCGTGCTGGTCTTTGGCCAGTTCGACCAGGAGGGCATCTTCCTGGAGCGTGCGCACCGGGTGACCATCGAGGGGGTGCACCTGACACGCCCGGACCTGTACACCACCCAGGGAACCGTCGAGGCGGTCACACCGGGCCACATCTTCTTCAAGGTCGAGGCAGGGTTCCCCGATCCTCGACCCCTGGCAGACGCCCCCAACGCACAGAACAACGCCCGCACGCTGATCCGCTTCCGGGGCAAGCCGCTCGACCCGGAGCTGGCCCCCAACTCGGTGAGCTACAAGCTCTGCGAGGGGGTACCCGGGGAGAAGTTCTGCGAACACGCGATCATGCTGGACGAGACCACGGGGGTCTTCGACGCCCAGCTCGGCGACAAGAGCGAGCTGGCGGACCTGCAGAAAGGCGACCGGGTCGCGTTCAAATCCAAGGTGGGGGCGAACACCGTGCGCGCCATCGAGTGCAATGATTTCACGGCAAAAGACCTGCTTTTCACGAAGAACTCCGCCGTCAGCTTGGTCGTCGACGGCAGGAGCAACCGGACGATCATCGAGCAGGTTCGCCTCGAACGATCCGGGCCCATCAACGGCGTCGTCCCCTTCTTCGCGGGCCCCGGCGGCGGCCCCCAGATCACCGCAGAGACCGAGGGGCCCATCATCCGAGGCTGCGAGATCACCAGCTCCACCGACGATGCAATCGCGGTCTTCAGCTTCTTCCAGCAACCGGGCAAGCTGATGAGCGGCGCGCTCATCGAGGACAACTTCATCCGGGACACCCAGGGCCGCGGCATCAACATCACCCAGAGCCGCGACGGGATCTGCCGGAACAACACGATCGTGCGCGGTCAGAACCCATCCATCCAGCTGAAGAGCAACCAGAACGCCGACGGCACCAAGGCCGCGGTGCTTGGCTGGATCATCGAGAAGAACACCCTGACCCAGCCCTGGACCGACGCCACCATCCACCTGACCCGCGAGCAGGGCAACACGTCGAGCGGGCTCCACGACCAGATCATCATCCGGGACAACGTGATCCTGGAGGCTTCCAGGAACAACGCCGCCATCCAGATCAACCACGCCCAGCGCGTCACCGTCTCGAACAACAGGATCCAGTCGTTCTCCGGCCAGGAAGATGTCCCCGACAAGGATGTCCCCAGCCCTGCTCCGCTCCTCTTCGTCGAGGAGGCCCTCCCAGAGACCGTGATCGAGGGCGACGGCAACGTCTGCGAGGTCAAGACCGAGCGCCCCGCGGTGCTGGTTGGCAAGGGCACCGGCAAGGTCCAGGTCACCTGGACCATCCCCTGAGCTTACACCGCCACCGCCCGCCTCAGCCGGTCCAGCACCGCCTCCCAGGGGGAGGTCGTGGGCGGTCGCTCGATCAGGATCACCTGGAAGCTCGCATCCAGCGCATGCAGCGCCCCGTAGAGCCCCTGCGCGTAGCCGTCCGGATCGTCCGGAAGCTCCACCCCCGGACCGCGAGCCTGCCCGCAGGCCAGGACACCCACCCGCAGCCCCTCCCCTTCCAGCTCGGCGCGCCGCTGCTCGATGGCCTCCCGCTCCACGAGGATCGTGCGGGCCCCGGGGGCGTAGTGCCGCGTCAGCAGCCCCGGGGAACGCAGCGGCCCCGCGGCCCCGGGGCCCAGCCCGGGCGTCTCGCCCAGCACCCGCGCCAGCGCCTCCCGAGGGATGGACCCAGGACGCAGCACCCGGGGCTCCCCGCACAGGTCAAGCACCGTCGACTCGATGCCCACCCCGCAGGGACCGCCGTCCAGGATCAGCTCGATCCGGTCGCCCAGCGAGGCCTCGACGTGGGCCGCCGTCGTGGGCGATACCCCGGACGAACGGTTCGCGCTCGGCGCCGCCACCGGGGCCCCCACGGCGCCCAGCAGCGCCCTCGCCACCGGGTGCGCCGGCGAGCGGAGCGCCACCGTATCCCCACCCGCCGTCACCACGTCCGGAACTTCTCTACCCCTCGGGAGCACCAGGGTGAGGGGGCCTGGCCAGAAGGCCCGCGCCAGCTCGGCGGCGCGGCCCGGGACCGAGGCGACCAGGGGGCCAGGGCCGGGCAGCTCGAGCACATGGACGATCACCGGGTTGGTCGAGGGCCTGCCCTTCGCCTCGAAGATGGCCCGGACGCAGCGGGGGTCGAGGGCCAGTGCGCCGAGTCCGTAGACCGTCTCGGTGGGGAAGGCGACGAGGCCGCCTCGACGCAGCATCGAGGCGGCCTCCTGGAGGCCCGCTTCATCGGCGGGGAGGATGCGGGCCACCGGGAGAGGCCTCAGGTCTCCAGGAAGAGCCGGTCGGGCTCCTGGAGGTAACCGATGACCTCGTAGGCGAAGGCCGCGCCCACGTGCCCGTCGATGAGCCGGTGATCAAAGCTGAGCGAGAGGAGCATGACCTCGCCGATCACGATCTGATCGTTGCGCACCACGGGCTTCTTCTTCATCTGGTGCACGCCGAGGATCCCGACCTCCGGGGTGTTGAGGATCGGCGTGGCAAAGAGGCCGCCCTGCTGCCCGAGGGAGGTGATCGTGAAGGTGGACCCCTGCAGATCTTCCATACGGACCTTGCTGCTCTTGGTGGCGTCGGAGAGGCGCTGCACCTCGCGGGCGAGGTCGAGGAGCGAGCGGCGGTCGCAGTCCTTGATGACCGGCACCATGAGGCCCGCCTCGGTCGAGGAGGCGATGCCGATGTTGTAGTACCTGCGGCGGACGATCTCGCCGGTGGACTCGTCGAAGGCGCTGTTGAGATCCGGGTGCTTCTTGAGGGCAGCGACCACCGCCTTGATGATGAAGGGGAGGAAGGTGAGCTTGACGCCTTCCTTCTCGGCGGCGGGGCGGAGGCGAGCGCGGAGCTCCTTGAGCGCGGTGACGTCGCACTCCTCGACGAAGGTGAAGTGAGCCGCCGTCTGCTTGGAGCGGGCCATCTGCTCGAAGATCTTCTTGCGCACCCCGCGGAGGGGCTCCCGCTCCTCGAGGGCAGCCTGGGCCGGCGTGGGGGCGGTGACCCGGATGGGCTCGCGGTGGGCCACGGGGGCGACCGGAGCGGGGCTCGGGGCCGGGGCCGCAGGCGCGGGCGGCACGAGGAGGGCAGCGGCAGCGCGCTGGACATCCTCGCTGGTGACGCGGCCGTTCGGGCCGGTGGGCGCCACGGTGCGCAGATCGACCGAGAGGTCCCGGGCGAGCTTGCGGGTCGCGGGGGTAGCGAGGGGGCGCTCCGAAGGGGCAGCGACCGGCGTCGGGGCCGGCGCAGGGGCCACCGGCGCGGGGGCCGCCGGGGCAGGCCGAGGGGCGCCCATGCCGGGCAGGGTCTCCTTGATGTCACCGACCGCCGTGGCGGCGGGCCCCTCATCGCGGGAGGCCTTGGCGGCGGGCGCGGCAGGCGCGGGCGCAGCCCTGGGCGCGGGGCGCGGTGCAGGCGCGTCGTGGTGGCTGTGGGTCTGCGGGGGCGGCGGCGCGTCGCCGTCCGCGAGCTCGAGGACGACTAGGTTGGAGCCGACCTGCACGATCTCGCCCACCTTGCCGCCCAGCTCGAGGATCTTGCCGCCCCGGGGCGACGTGATGGTGACGGTGGCCTTGTCGGTGAGCACATCGACCAGCGGCGCGTCGGCCTTGATGGTGGCGCCCACGGAGACGCCCTCGCACCAGCCGACGATCTCGCCCTCGGTCACGCCTTCACCGATATCCGGAAGCTTGAATTCCCAGCGAGCCATGGTGCCTCAGTACTTCGCGGTGGAGAGGAGCGCCGGCAGGATGCGGTGTGCCAGCGGGAGGTAATCGTTTTCGAGGGTGTACGGGAAGGGCGTATCCCAGCCGGCGACCCGCGCTGGCGGCGCCTGCAGGTGCAGGAAGGCTCGCTCGCTGATCAGCGAGACCACCTCGGCGCCAAAACCGCAGCTCCGGGGCGCCTCGTGGACCACCACCAGGCGGCCCGTCTTCTGCACGCTCTGCAGCAGCGTATCGATGTCGAGGGGCCAGAGGGTGCGCAGGTCGATGACCTCGGCCTCGACGCCCTGCGCGGAGGCCTGCTGCGCCGCCTCCAGGGCCTCGTAGACCATCGCGCCCCAGCTCACCACCGTCACATCCGAGCCTTCGCGACGGATCGCCGCGCGCCCCAGATCGACCGTGTAATCCCCCTCCGGAACCTCGCCCTTGGCCGCGCGGTAGACACGCTTTGGCTCGAGGAAGATCACCGGATCAGGATCGCGGATGCTGGCCAGCAGCAACCCCTTGGCGTCGTAGGGCGTCGATGGGCACACCACCTTGAGCCCGGCCACGTGGATGAACAGCGACTCCGGGGACTGGG
>JALOQB010000342.1 GCA_025453595.1 Polyangiaceae bacterium | reverse complement strand
CCTCGCTGACGGAGAGCTCGAAGAGCCCCGCAAGGGCGAGGTCGAGCGATGGCTGGGCGACCACCCGGGTCACCAGCGTCGCCAGCAACAAAACCAGCGGTTTTTCCGGCACATCGGCGAGGTCGCCCGGTCGTTGCCGCCGCTCTCACCGCCGGTTGATCTGACCGAGGGCATCCTGGCGGCGATCGAGGCCGAGGCGATCGACCGGGAGAGTACCCCTTCTCAGAGCGGCCCCCGGGCTCGCCAGCCCGCCCAGGTGTTGCCTCTCCGGCGCCCCCTGGCTCCCCGCTTCCTCGCCGCCGCCACCCTCGCCTTCGCCGCCGCTGCGGCCCTCGCCCTCTGGTGGAAGGCCACCCCGCTCGACGCCCCCTCGGCGCCGCTCCTGGTCGCCTCGTCTCGCCTCCCTGCCCCCGATGCCGAAGACGACGCGGTGGTGAGCGACGACAGCACCGCCATCACCTCCATCGACCTGGGCAACCAGAGCGGTGCGGTCTTTTACGTCCGCGGACAAACCACTGCCTCGGCGGTCCTCTGGATCGACGACACCACCCCTCCCCCTGCGGGCACTCCATGAATCGCCAACGGCTCGTTTCCCTGGCATTGACCCTCGTGCTCGCCATCCCCGTGGCCGGCGTGCGCCACTCCTCCGCGCAGCCCTCCCCCGGGCCTTCTGCCTCCGCTTCCGCCTCCGCACCTGCCCCGGTCACCAGCGTCGACGCCGAGATCCTCGTGCTCCACGCCAGCAACAGCGGCGGCGGCATCGACCCCAAGGTCCGCGACCTGCCTCAGCTCAAGAAACCACCCTTCTCTTCTTACAACTCCTACCGCGTCCTCTCGCAGAACCGGGTCCCCTTGCCTCTTGGCAAGGTCACCGACACCACCCTCCCCAACAACGGCACCTTCCGCCTTTCCTTCAAGGAATCCCTCCCCCCCGCTCGCTTCAAGCTGGCCGCCTCCATCCTCCAGCCCGACGGCAAGCCTTTTCTCCCCATGCTCGAGGTCGCCCTTCCCTACAACGAGTTCTTCTTTGTAGGTGCCCAGAGCCACACCGATAACAAGCAAGAAGGAAAGCTCGTCCTCGCGGTGCGCTTGCTCAAATAAGCCTGGCCTGCCTTTCCTGGCGGACGCCGCCCTGGGAGGCCGCTATGCTGGCCGCCACGCATGATCCGTGTCCTCTTTTGCGGAGAGCGAGAAGCTGACTGGTTGATCCTCCAGGCTGCGCTCTACGGGCCAGGCAGCATCGCCCCCAGGTTTCACCTCTCCTGGGAGGCCTCCCTCGAAGGGGCGCGCCAGGCCCTGCTGCAGAACGCCGGCGATCTGTACCTGGTCGACGAGGCCCTCGGGGGCGGGCAAGGCATGGAGCTGCTGGCCTTGCAGCCCGCGGCCAGCACCACGAGCCCGATCCTGCTGCTCTCCTCCGGCATCAGCCTCTCGGACGAGACGCTGGCCATCCAGGCCGGCGCCGCGGACGTGCTCTCGCGAGAAGAGCTGAGCCCACGGCTCCTGCGACGCACCATCGTCCACGCCCTCGCACGCGCTGCGGCCCGGCGTCGCGCCACCGACATCCCGGCGGGCATCGTGCCCCAGCCCCTGCTCCACCAGCGCCTGGAGAGCGCGCTCTCGCGGGAGCGCCTGGCGCGCGCCAGCGTGGCCTTGCTGGCGGTCAGCGTCCCTGACCACACCCACGAGCGCATCACGGCCATCATCGCCGAACGCCTGCTGACCTGCACCCGGGAGCTCGACACCGTCTCCCAGAGCACCTCCGGCCATTTCCTTGTCCTCCTCGAGGGTCTCACCCACACCGCCGAGGCGGATGTGCAGGCCGATCGCATCCTGCTGACCATCGGCGCGCCCATGAGCCTCCAGGGCAAGGAATTCGTGCCCCAGCCCTGCATCGGGGTCGCGGTGGCCCCCGAGGACGGCGATAGCGCCGGCGATCTGCTCCGCAGCGCCGAGGAAGCGCTGCGCAACGCCCAGCGCGACGGGATCCGCGGCGCTCGCCACGCCCTGGGCCCCCTCAACGAGAAGGCCCAGCGCCGGTGGCAGCTGCGCCGTGCCCTCGATGGCGCCCTCGAGCGCAACGAGTTCTCCCTGCACTACCAGCCGCAGATCGATCTGCGGAACGACCGGATCATCGGGGCCGAGGCCCTGCTGCGCTGGCGCTCCCCCCAGCTAGGCCACATCTCTCCCGCCGAGTTTGTGCCGCTCCTCGAGGCGACCAGCCAGATCGAGCAGATCGGCCTCTGGGTGCTCCAGGAGGCCTGCCACCAGGCCCAGCGCTGGTACGTCGGGGGGCTCCCGGTGAAGGTCGGGGTCAACGCCTCCGCGCGGCAGCTCGCTTCCTCCGACTTCGGTCGCCTCTGCGAGCAGATCCTGGTCCGCACGGGCCTCCCTCCCGGCCAGCTTGGCATCGAGATCACCGAAGGGTTGCTCCTCGAGAGCTCCCCCCACGTGCGCGACCTGCTCAAGCGACTCCGCGCCCTGGGCGTCTCGATCTCCGTCGATGACTTCGGCACCGGCTACGCATCCCTCTCGTACATCAAGCGCTTCCCCATGGACGTCATCAAGATCGACAAGGAGTTTGTCCGCGGGGTCCCCCTGGATATCGAGAATGCCGCCATCACCAGCGCCATCCTCGCCCTGGGCAACAGCCTGGGCCTCAAGGTGGTCGCCGAGGGCGTGGAGCACGATTCCGAGCTCGAATTTCTGCGCTCCCTCGGCTGCTCCGCGGTGCAAGGCTTCTACTACGCCAGGCCCATGCCCCCCGCAGAGTTCGAGTCCTGGGCGCGCGGCCGCACCCCGAACGCGTGACCCCGTGGGTCACGCCTGCGGTAGCCGGACAACGAACTCGGCGCCCGGGCCTTCCGGGGTACAGAACTCGATGAACCCGTGGTGCCGCTCCAGCAGCGAGCGCACGATCGAGAGGCCAAGGCCGGTGCCGTCGCTGGCGCTCTTGGTGGTGTAGAACGGCTCGAAGATGTGGGGGGCATGCTGCGCCTCCACGCCGTGACCGTTGTCGCGCAGACGGACCTCGCAGAAGGCCCCCTCGCTCCGGGTCTGGATGCGCAGCTGCCCCTGCCCTCGCGGCATCGCATGACAGGCGTTGAGGATCAGGTTCACAAATACCTGCGTCAGCTCGCCGCGCACGCCGCGCACCCGGTCGGCGCTGGCCTCGAAGCGGCGTACCACCAGCGCTCCGGCCTCGGCGATGGGGTGCTCGCAGAAGGCCAGCGCTTGCTCGATCACCTCGGTCAGGGAGAACTCGTGGAAGACCTCTCCGGAGGGGCGCGCGTAGTCGGTCAGGTTACGCGTCAGCCAGCGCATGCGCTCGGCGGCCTCCTGGATCCGGCGGAGCCGCTCCACGTCCTCGGCCGCGAGGGGGGCGCGCTCGGCCTTGCGACGCAGGTACTCGGAGTAGGCCAGGATCGTCGAGAGCGGGTTGTTGAGCTCGTGGAGCGTGCTCGCCGCCAGGCGACCGATGGAGGCCAGCTTCTCGGCCTGCCCGAGCTGGCGCAGAAGCCTCGCGTTCTCCTGCTCCGTCTCGGAGGCCATCGCCAGGCGGACCACCACGACCAGCGCGCTCGCCAGATCGTGCAGCAGCACCTCGACCTCGCTCTGGACCAGATCCAGGTGGGTCGCCAGGCGCAGCTCCGCGGGCCAGGGGAGGCGGACGACCTCGACGTATTCCCGGGAAAAATCGGCAGAAAGAGCGCCCTGAGGGTGCCCCATGGGCGGGACGCGCAGCGCGAACATCGCCCGCTGGGGTGGGCTCATCGACAGCGAGAGGCTGCACTCGGGGACCCAGCCGGAGGCAAACTGGAGCAGGTGCTGCGCTGCCACCGGGATCCCCTGGGAGCAAGGGGCCTCCAGCACGGCTTGCTGGAGCTGATGACCCCAGGAAGGGGGGGGAAACGTGGTCATGATGGCGGTCTCCCCCGAGAGCATCTCGCAGGATGTGGGGACGTCGGAGACCCGAGAATCCTGGTGGCGGAGGGGTACGGTCATGATGCGTTGCGGGGGCTGGAGGGAGGGATGGAGGAGGGATGGGGCCCGGCGGGCGGGGTGGGCGGAGGCGCGGTGTCCCCCTCCCGGCTGGCTCGCTCCAGATCGAGGATCTTCGCTTGCCCCACGTACGCCTTGGTCTCGTAGCGAGTGATGGTGCCAATCTTCCGGATGATCTCCGCCATCCGGATCGCCTCCCCCAGGATGATATCGGCAGCGCCGTAGCCCGGTGAATCGACGGGCAACTTGCGCTTGAGCAGCTCGGCGTAGCCCATCACGCTGGTCAGGGGCTGGTTCAGCTCGTGGGCCGCAGCCCCCGCCAGCTCGGCGATGATGGACTGCTTCTCCCGGAGCTTGAGCTCCTCCTGGATCGCCGACAGCTTGGTCTCGATCCGCAGCCGCTCGCGCAGATCGACGAACACCCCCACGGACCCCACCGCCCGCCCCTCCTCATGCAGCAAGGACACCGAGACCAGCACCGGGATGGGCTCCCCCGTGCGTGAAATCAGCTCGGTCCGGATCCCCTCGGCGCGCCCCCCCTTGTCCCGCACCAGCCTCATGATCCGCCGCGCCAGGCCCGGCGGGTAGAGCGCCTCGACGTGGATCTTCCCGACCACCTCGCCAGCGTTGTACCCCGTGCAGCGCTCCGCAGACCGGTTGAACAGCAGCACGTTGCCACGCAGATCCGCCGTGATGATGCCGTCGGCGCTCCCCTCGATCACGCTCTCGAGAAAGGCCTTGGTCTTGCGCAGCTCGCTCTGCACCACGCGCTCCCCGGTGACATCCCGGAAATTGGCGAGAATGACCCCCTTCCCCAGCGTCGAGAACCCCACGTTCACCGTGATGATCTGGCCATCCAGGCGCCGCAGGCGCAGATCGACGTCGTGCGGGTACACCCCTCCGCGGAACCCTCGCCGAAGGCTCCCCACCAGGCCCCGCTCGTCCTCCACAAGAAAATCGTTGAGGTTCAAGCTGCCCACCGGGCGCCCGGACGCCCCGCACAGGTGCAGCGCCTTCGGGTTCGCAAAGAGCAGCTGCCCCCCCTGCTCGAAGACCGCAATGCCGTCCGAGGCGCTCTCGAACAGGTGCGCGTAAGGCTCCGCCGAGCGTAGCCGCCGCTCGGCCTCCTGGTGCGCCTGCTTCACCTCGTCCCGCTGCACCCGCAGCCCCTCGATCATCCGGGCGTTCTGCAGCGCCAGCGCCGTCGCGCTCGCGATGGTCCGCGCCAGCGACAGCAGGTGCCCCTGGAGGCTCGCCCCATGCACCTGCAACACCAGCGCCCCCAGCGGCTTCTGCTCCACCAGCGGCGGTAGAAGATACGAGGACACCCCGGGCAGCAACCCCGCGTCGTGATGGCAGAGCCACTGGCCCACCAGCGGGCGCTGCACCATGCGCTCCCCGGACAGCAGCGCCTCCCGGAGCTCCTGGCAGGACGCAAGATCCAGGACCGTCCCGCTCTCGTCCCCGTTCGAGGCCACCACCCTCCCCTCGCAGAGCCCCTCGTCGACCAGGACGATCGCCGCATGCTCCACCTGGATCGCCTCCGCCGCCCGCACCACGACCTGCCTCAGGATCTGGTGCGACTCCCGCCCCGAGGACAGCGCCTGCGTCAGCTCCAGCACCACCGCCAGGTTCTTCTCGCGCTGCTCCAGATCGTCGACGAAGCGCCGTAGACGCAGCAACCCCCGCACCCGCGCCACCAGCTCGGCCCCCAGAAAGGGCTTGCACAGGAAGTCATCGGCCCCCGCCTCCAGCGCCTGCTGCAGCTCGCCCCCGGCGCTCTGCCCCGCCATCGCCAGCACCGGCACGTCCTTCCATCGCGCCTGCTGCCGCATCATCCGCAGCACCTGGAGCCCCCCGGGCAAAGGTAGCCCCAGATCCAGCAGCACCAGCGACGGTACCGGCCCTTCCAGGAAGGAGAGCAACCGCGGCCCCACCCCTCGCACCTCGAACCCCTCCCCCTGGAGGATGGACTCGATCAGCTGCCTCAGCAGCGGTTCATCGTCGATCAGCAGCAGGCAAGGAGGCTCGACCACGCGTGACCTCCACTCTAGCACCTCCGCCCCCGGCAGGACCAACCTTCCTCATTCGTGCTCGAAAAGCCCTGACCCGTTCTCGTTGTCGGGCACCGCCTTTGGCGGCCTCAACCCTAGATGCTCGTAGGCCTTCCTGGTCGCCATCCGCCCTCGCGGCGTCCGGGCCAAAAACCCCTGCTGAAGCAGGTACGGCTCCACCACGTCCTCCAGCGTGTCCCGGGGCTCCGAGAGCGTCGCCGCCAGCGTCTCCACCCCCGTCGGCCCTCCGTCGTAGATCTCGACCAGCGTCCGGAGCATCTGCCGGTCCAGGTCATCCAGGCCAAAACCGTCGATCCGCAGCGCCTCGCAGGTCATCGTCGCGATGTCCGCGTCGATCTTCCCTTGCCCCTTCACCTCGGCAAAATCTCGCACCCGCCGCAGCACCCGGTTCGCAATGCGGGGCGTCCCCCGCGAGCGCGCCGCGATCGTCATCGCCCCCGCCTCGTCGATCGGAACCCCCAGCAGCCCCGCGCTCCGCTGCACGATCCGGCTCAGCTCCTCCAGCGTGTAGTACTCCAGCCTCAGGATCGTCCCGAAACGGCTCTGCAACGGCCCCGTCAGCCTCGCCTTCCTCGTCGTCGCACCGATCAGCGTGAACGGCTTGAGCGGGATCTGGATCGAGGACGCGTACATCCCCTCCCCTGTCACGATCTCGATCTGGAAATCTTCGATCGCAGGGTACAGCGTCTCCTCCACCGCGGGCTGCAGCCGGTGAATCTCGTCGATGAACAGCACATCGTTCTGCTCCAGCTTCGTCAGCAACCCCGCCAGCGCCCCCTTGTGCTCCAGCGCCGGACCCGAGGTCAGGTGCACCTGCACCCCCATCTCCTTCGCCAGGATGAACGCCAGCGTCGTCTTTCCTAGCCCCGGCGGGCCGAAGATCAACACGTGATCCAGCGGCTCCCCGCGCCGCCGCGCCGCCTCCACGAACACGCGCAGGTTCTCCTTGTGCTGCGATTGCCCGATGTACTCATCCAGCGACTGGGGGCGGAACGCCCGGTCAAAACGCTCCTCCTCCGGTACACGCTCCGGTGCCACCACCCGCTCCGTCGCCTGCTCTTCCACCGCGGGTGCCGCCTGCTTTGTTCGTCGCGCAGCCATCCTCTCCTTCGTACAACGCCCCGACCCCTCCCTCAACTTTGCGAACTCCGTGTGGGACAAAAAATATCCTTGTATTGGATTTTTACTGGAAACAGGTGGCTTCTTGGGAACG
>JALOQB010000341.1 GCA_025453595.1 Polyangiaceae bacterium | reverse complement strand
CAAGGGGGCCGCGCGGGGCGCCAGCCCCATCGGCCCCCTTGCCGCGGGCGTGGGCTGCGCAAGCCCACCGTTTCCGCGAAGCCCCCGGGGCGCAGCCCCGCTCACCCCACCGGGGCGTGGGCCGCAATCTAGAACCGCCACCGCCCCGCCTGAGCAACCTGGGCCTCGCGGAGCGCCTGTTCCCCGCGGAGGGAGGCGCTGGGCATCGGCGGAGGGGTAGCGCCACCGAGCACTCGGAGGCAGGAGCGGACGCTCTGCCCGAGGGCGGCGAGTCCGTAGCCTCCTTCCAGGACGAGGGAGATACGGCCATCGGCGTGGCGGACGGCGATATCGAGGGCGAGGCTGCAGAGGGCGGCGTAGCCATCCTCCGAGAGGCGCATGCCGCCCAGGGGGTCGTCGCGGTGGGCATCGAAGCCGGCGGAGACCAGCACCAGTTCAGGCCGATAGACCTCGGCGATGGGCAGGAGCAGCTCGCGAAAGATCAGGTGGTAGTCGCCATCGCCCAGGGCGGCGGGGAGCGGAGCGTTGACGGTGAAGCCCTCGCCGGCGCCGATCCCGGTCTCGTGGGCAGCCCCGGAGCCCGGATAAAAGGGCGATCGATGGACGTTGAAGACGAGCACATCGGGGCGGCGGTAGAAGCTGGCCTGCGTCCCGTTGCCGTGGTGTACGTCCCAGTCCAGGATGAGCACGCGCTTCAACCCGAGGGTATCGATGGCGTGAGCGGCGGCGATGGCCACGTTGTTGAAGATACAGAACCCCATGCCCTGATCGGCCTCCGCGTGATGGCCAGGGGGGCGCACGAGGGCGAAGCTACGGGCCCCGCGTGAGGTCGCCTCGACGGCCTCGATGGCGGCTCCGGCTGCCAGGTAAGCGGCCTCCACGCTGCGAGGAGAGAGGGCGGTGTCCCGGTCCAGCTCCCCGTGACGCCCCCGGAGGGCCTCGACCTGATCCAGGTAGGATGCAGTATGGATCTTCTCTATCTCTTCACGGAGAGCGGGGCGAGGGCTGAGGAGGCGAGAGCCGGGGATGGGGGAGGCCTGCAGGGCATCGAGGACAGCGCGGAGGCGGCCGGGGTGCTCCGGGTGGAAGGGCCCGGGGTTGTGGGCCAGCATCGCGTCATCCAGGTAGAGCGCCAGCTCGGGTGGCATGGAGGTGAGAGAGGCTACACCGGCGAGACCAGGAGCCGAAGGGTCGCTCAAGGTTTCCCTCGCAGGGCCTCGCCGAGCTGGGTGGCGATGTACCAGTAAGCGCGGGCGGTTTCCTCCACGCGGGAGCGCTGGAACCGTGCGGGGTCGCGGGCGAGGGCCTGGCGTTCTTCTTCGGTCAGGAGAGCGGAGGCGGGGGGGGCTTCCTCGGGGCCATAGTGGCGGAGCGCATCCAGGACGAGGAGGTAAGCCATCTCGGCGGCGTGGGTGGCCCTGGCCAGCTCCTCGGCCGAGAGGCCGAGGGGAGAGCCGCTGGAGGAACGGCTCATGGCGCCGGCGCGCTGCACCAGCTCGACAGGGCCAAAAAGCGGGGAAGGACCGGCGCCGAAGTAGCCGTCTTGCTGGGGGTGATTCTCGGCGTCGAGGGTGAACTCGATGCGCTCTTGCCGCCCCGCAGGCCCCCGGGCCAGGAACGACCAGACCAGCTCGGTCCCACGTTGCTCACGCCACTGGTAGCGCTCCTGGGCCTCGAAGCCGCGAGCATCGAGGTAGAACTGGGCCTCCAGCAGGCTCCTGGCGCGGAGCCGGCGGGGCTCTTCGGGAGGAGGAGGGGCCACGGAAGAGCCAGCCCTGGGAGGAGCCGGGGGGGCGACGGAGGGACCGGCCTTGGGAGGAGCGACGGAAGGGCCAGCCTTGGCGACGGGGACCGAAGGAGCCGGAGGGGCCGGGGGGATGGGTTCGGGCGAGGAATTTCCGGGCCGCAGGAGCTGCTTGAGCTGCCCTCTGGCGAGGCGTAGGTGGTGCTCCGAGCCAGGGTTAAAAACGACACCATCCAGGGGCAAGATGAGCAATTTTTCGAGGAGGGAGTCGCTCTGTTCAGCGAGGACGCAGAGAGAGGCGAGGGAGAGGGGTGGGTGGTGGAGGAAACGGGCGAGGAGATCCGGGGAAGAGAAGAGGAGGGCGTCGCGTCCGGCAGGCCCCTGGGAGAGGAGCACCCGATCGGAGCCGGCGCTCCGTTCGAGGAGGACAAGGAAGGGGTGGGCGAGGAAGCGCTCGCGAGCGCGAGGCTCGGAGAGGAGGAGGTCGAGGTGCTCCTCGATGAGGATGCCGGAGAGGAAGTCGCGGGCGAGGGGGAGTTGATGGCGGCGGAGGGTGATTTCAGCGGGGGAGCCGGGGCTGAAGCAGAGCTGCTCGGCGCCCTGGCGGAAGAGGGAGACGAGGCGAGGGCCAGCGAGTTCGAGGGGGGTCTCGGGGCGGTTCAGCTCATGGAGGAGGATGGTTCGCGCATCATCGATGTTCTCCGTATCGATGGAGTCTCCATCCTGGGAGGCGACGAACCAGGTGCGGGTGAAGGTGGAGCGAAGGAGGGTCTCGAGGTCGCGGAGGCGAGAGGAGAGGAAGTCCTCGGCGGCGGTGGCCTGACCGGAGGGGAAGAGGGAGGCATCGATGTCGCGGGCGGTGGTGAGGGCGTCCTCGAACTGGGTGGGCGCGGTGGCGAGCTGGGAGGCGGAGGCCGCCTGCTCGCCGAGAGAAGTCTGGGTAGGAGCGGGGGAGCCGGAGGGGGGAAGAGAGGGGCGAGGCGCCGAGGGGGCCGAGGCAGGCGGGGCGGGGGGCGCCGGGGCGGGGGCTGGATCCGCGAGGGGGACCTCGGTGGAGGGGACGAGGGAGGTGGGGTCGATTGGTTCTGCCGGGGGGGGCGCCTGGAGCAGGTTTTCCACCACCGCGAGGGCGTCTGCGAGGGAGCAACCGGTGAGCGCGCGGTAGCGAGCGAGGGCGAGAAGCAGGTCACCCTGGACAGCGTCGGCGCGGACCTCCTCGGGCGTGGTGGAAGGACCAACCCCCGGGATCTGAGCGGCCAGCCAGCGAGCAGCCTCGGTCGGATCGAAGAAGGCAGCGAAGGAGAGCCCCGGGACCTGGGTCGCCATGGCGGAGAGCTCGGGGGCCCAGGGGGCCGTGGCCTCGGGGAGCACGAGGGCCAGGTGGCGGGAGCCACCGGCGACGAGGTGCCGGGCGAAGGAGACGAGCGTCCAGTGGGCCTGAGCCGGCGAAAACGAGGGGAGAAGCCGGAGATCAAGGAGCAGGAGGACGAGGCAAGATCGGTGGAGCCCGTCGAGCAGCTGAGGCTCACCGAGGAGGTGCTCGAACGCGCCGTCCGGCAGCGGCCCCACGACCGCGAGATCGGCCCCGAGCTGGGGGGCCAGGCGCACGTAGAAGTGAGGGGGGGCGTCGTAGGCGTAGACGGGCATCCCCCGACGCTACCACGCAAGACGGCGGGGTTCAGCGGGCGGCGTCGGGTCGTTCGGTGGAGCGGCGGGGCCTGCGAGCGGGGGCGTTGGCCTTGCGGAGCTGGGCGGCGGCCTGGTACTCGCCCCGGGCAGCGAGGCTGATCTCGGCGACGAGCATGGCTTCCTGGAAGACGTCGCTGCGAGCGGCCTTGGCGACGTGGCCATTCCAGAGCTTGGGCAGCATGGCGACGATGCGCCGGGTCGCGTCGACGATGCGCCGGTGGACGGCCAGCCTCGCGGCGACCGGCTCGATGAAATCCATGAAGGCGGAGAGCCGATCGGGGGAGCCCTGGCAGGCTTCGAGGGCGGGTTCGAGGATGAGCAGGGCCCAGAGCACCACGTCGTCGAGGGGCGCCCCGCGCTCCATGGTGCGGGCGTCGAGCTCGGTGAGGAGGCGGAAGATCCGGACCGGGATGCCGTCCTCGCCGTCGACGTCATCGAGCATCACCGCCAGCTCGGGCAGCAGCACGTGGAGCACGCCGAGCTCCCAGGCGAGGAAGACCGCGCGACGAGCGGCGCCGCTGCGGAGCAGCCGGAGCACCTCCTCGAACAGACGCACCTTGGAGGCGAGGGGCAGCGAGTCGCGGGTGGAGATGATGGCGTCGACCAGCTCGGGATCGAGGCCCAGATCGAGGCGCGCGGCGAACTTGATCGCCCGGAGAATTCGCACCGGATCTTCGCGTAGGCGCACCATCGGGTCATTGATGGTGCGGACGGTCCTGCGCTCGATGTCCCGCATGCCGCCGGCGAAGTCGAGGATCTCGCGGGCCTCGATGTCGTAGAACATCGCGTTGATGGTGAAGTCGCGGCGCAGGGCGTCTTCCTCGACGGTACCGAAGGCGTTGTCGCTGCGGATCAGCAGCTCATCGGCGTCCTCGTCGCCCCCGGCCTCCTGGGAGTTGGGGTTGCGGCGAAAGGTGGCGACCTCGATCAGCTTGCCAGCCGGGAACATCACATGCACCAGGCGGAAGCGTCGCCCGATGATGCGCGAGGCGCGGAAGACCGAGCGGACCTCCTCCGGGCGGGCGCTGGTGGCCACGTCAAAATCTTTCGGGAAGCGGCCCAGCAACAGGTCGCGGACGCAGCCCCCGACCAGGTAAGCCTCGTGGCCCGCACGGATCAGACGCCGGGCGACCCGCGCGGCGTCGGGATCGATGTGGTTCTCGTCAAGAGGGACAGCGCGACGCTCGAGACGGCCAAAGACCGGGGGCGCCGGGGGATCAAAAGGAACGTCGGCGGCGCGGGTAAGCGGCGGCTCGACGTAGGGAGGGTGTGTGGACAAGGCGTGCGACACAAAGCCGCGATGGGCGGCCCTTTTGTGGTTGAGAAGAGAATGACCATAGCGTACCCCCTGGAGAGCCCTCCGTGCAACGCCCTCTCTTGCTCGGCTGTCTCCTTGCCCTGGCC
Organism: Polyangiaceae bacterium; assembly: GCA_025453595.1. Classification (GTDB taxonomy): domain Bacteria; phylum Myxococcota_A; class Polyangia; order Polyangiales; family Polyangiaceae; genus JANWXX01. The sequence continues at coordinate 7,723 of JALOQB010000341.1, read as the reverse complement.
GCGCCACGAGCCGAGGCGTCCCCCACGAGGCTGGAGCCCGGTCGTCCATCCCTCGATCTGCCCGCCGGTTACAGCCGCGTGAACGTCGATCTGACCCCGGGGCGGCTGGTCTCGCTGCTGGTGCTCGGTCCGCGGGGGGCGCTGGCGCATTTTGCGGTGGACGGGGCCACGGTCCACGACCCCCTGGAAGAGGACGGCTGGTTGCCCCGCGCCGCCTCGCTGCTGACGACCGGAGACACGACGCAGCTCACGCTGAGCGTCGAGCTCCACGAGCCCGGGCGGCTGCTGCGTGTCGAGAGCGAGCCGGGGGCCGAGCTCCCTTCCGGGGTGCTCCCGCTGATCGGCCTACCCGCCCCCGGGAGCCGCGCCGCTGGTTACCTCCAGGAGCGCCCCGGCCGCTACCAGTTCGCGCGCCCGGACGTGATCACGGCGCTGCTCGATGGCCTCCGCGCCACGCGAACGCGCTTCCGCCGGGACCCGATCGGGGTGCTCGATCTCTCCCAGTGGGACGCGCGGCGCCCCGCCTCGGATCTCGACCACCCCCGCCACGTCAGCCATGAAGGGGGCCGCGACGTGGACCTGGCGCTCCCCGCCACCGTCGAGCCGAGCACCCGCCGTGACCACTGCGACAAGCTGATCTCTCGCGATTTTACCCTGGGCTTGTGCCGCCGCGGGTCGGCTCGCGAGGTCGACTACCCACGCCTCGCCTTCCTGCTGGGGCGCCTCGTGAAGACCGGACACGTCGACAAGATCTTCCTGGATGAAGAGTTCATCGCCCCCACCGCCGAGGCCGCGCGGCGCCTGGTGCACCCGCCGAGCTACCCTGCCTGGGTGGCCGAGAAGCTCCAGCCCGCCGCCGGGGTCCTGCGTCACGTCGCCTGGCACACCGATCACGTGCACGTCCGCTTCCGCGGCCCCCAGGGCGGGCCTGCCTTCAGCGACGCACCTGCGACAGCGAGCTCACCACCAGCAACACCAGCGCCATCCACACCAGATCCGCCATGAGCAGGTGAACGATCTGCAGCGGGATCGGCGCCAGCAACCCCAGGTTCACGAAGCCAACCCCCACCTGCGTCACGAAGAGGGCTCCGGACAGCAACCCGAGCTTCTTCTCCAGAGGCCCCGCCTCGTTCCCCAGCAGCCGCCCGATGCTCGACAGCAGGTAGCCGCACACCAGCAGCCCGATCACCGGGTGCAGCACCCGGAGTTTGACCAGAAAATGCGCCGTGGGCGACAGATCCTGGCGGAGCCCGTCGAGCAGGGTCTTGCTCTGGAACAGTGTATCCCCGAGGGCGGTGATGGCGCCGCTGACGCCCAGCAGCAAGGTGCCCACCAGGGCGCCCACGCCGAGCCACGCGGCGCCCTGCATCTTCCTGAACCCCCCGGGCTCCCCTGCCGAGGACCAGAAGGCCGTCAGGGTGAGGGAGGCCACGAGCAGGAACGTGTTGGTCAGGTGCACCGCGGTCCACACGGCCCGGGCCACCGAGGTGTCCCCCGCCACCAGCTCGAAGAGCACCAGCCCCGCCCCCACCAGCGCCTCGGTCACCATCAGCACCATGCTCGCCCCCGCCGCCCGCCGGACCCAGCCCCCCGCCGGGAACAGGCGCCGCGCCCAGAGCCACTGGGCCAGCACCGCGAGGAAATCGACGCCCGACGTCGCCCGGTGGGTGAACTCGATGATCGTCTGGACGCTCCTGGACCGCGGGATCACCTCGCCATTGCAGGTCGGCCAGCTGCTGCCGCAGCCCGCCCCGGAGCCGCTGGCCCGGACGTACGCCCCCCACAGGATCACCGCCAGGGTCAGCAGCACCACGCCCCAGGAAAAACCGGAAAATCGCACCCGTCGCTCGTCCAAAGCAGCGGGACCGTAGGGGGCCTCCTGGCGCCGCGCAACCCCCGGTTGCGACCCCCCCCGGCCGATCTCAGTGGAAGAGGCGCCTCGGGTCCGAGGGCGGCAGGGAGGCCCCCAGGGCCGGGCTCGCGTGGTGGTGGCTCAGCTTCCAGCCCCCACCTTCCCGCACAAACACGTTGGTCGCCAGCAGCACCACCTGGAGCCGCTGCCCCCCTGCCAGCGCCGCCTCCAGCTCTTCGAGCACCAGCACCCACGCCGCCTCGCCGGCCACGAACACCTGGGCGTTCTTCAGGCCCAGCCGCGCCGACGCCATCCCCTCGAACAGCGACCCCCAGCAGGCCAGCACCGCCTCCCGCCCCACCGCCGGCTGCCACCCCGGGTGAACGCAGGAGACCGGCACCGTCGTCGCCCATATCTCGCTCATCCCCTCCAGATCTCCTTGCTCAAAGGCCCGGTAAAAAGCCACATTTGCCGCGAGGATCGCCTCTTCTTCCAGCTCCGTCTGCATCGCTCTCTCGCGACCATGGCCGACCCGCGGATCTTTGTCACCTGCCAGCTCTCCCTCGACCCCAGCACCCTCGTCCCCCCCGCCCTCGATCTCCTCTCCCTCTTCCCGTCCCTCGCCCGCGGCGCTCAGGCCATCGTCACCATGCCCTCCACCCCCGTCGACGGCTCCCTCCTCGACGCGCTCCCCTCCCTCCTCGTCGTCGCCAACCACGCCGTCGGCCTCGACAACATCGACCTCGACGCCGCCCGTCGCCGGGGCATATGGGTCACCCATACACCTGGCGTCCTCACCGACGCCACCGCCGAGCTCACCTTCGCCCTGATCCTCGCCGCCTCCCGCCGCCTCCGCGAGGGCGAGGCCATGGTGCGCGAGGGGCGCTTCGACGGCTGGAACCCCACCACCCTGCTGGGCCGCGGCCTCCGCGGCAAGACCCTCGGCGTCCTCGGGCTCGGCCGCATCGGCCGGGCCGTCGCTCGCCTCGGCCTGGCCTTTGGTATGGAAGTTATCTACACCAACCGGGGCCAGCGAGAGGAGGCCGGTCAGGTGCCGCTGGGCGAGCTGCTGGAGCGGTCCGACGTGCTGACGATCCACTGCCCGCTCCGCGCGGAGACCCGGGGGCTGCTGGGGGCGGCGGAGCTGGGGCGGATGAGGCGAGGGGCGCTGCTGGTGAACACGGCGCGGGGGCCCATCGTGGACGAGGGGGCGCTGGTGGAGGCCCTGGAGCGGGGCCACCTCGGGGGCGCGGCGCTGGACGTGTACGAGCGAGAACCGGCGGTGCACCCGGGGCTCCTGGGCCGGAGCGACGTGGTGCTGCTGCCCCACCTGGGGAGCGCCACGGAGGAGGCCCGGGGCCGGATGGCGACGCTGGCGCTGGGGGATGCGGCCCGGGTGCTCCAGGGCCAGCGCCCCCTCCACGCGGCGGTCGAAGGGAGGCTTCCATGAAGGCCCCCGGGGTGCGGTGGCTGATGCCTCCGATGAGGATGGACGAGGGCCAGGTGCCCGAGCTGCAGGCGCGGCGCACGCGCTACGCGCTCCAGAGCGAGCAGTCCGAGGACGTGGCGCTGCTGGCGGGCCTCAAGCCGCTGATCTGCCGCGAGGTCTCCTGGGGGGAGGCCCAGGAGCGGGCCGAGTTCTTCCAGCAGCGGGGCCTCTGCGCCCAGCTGCGGCGGGCGGCCCCGGCCCCCTCGACCGCGTGGCTGCTGGCAGGGCGTAGCGAGGCGGCGGTGCAGGAGGCCTCCGAGCTGCTGGCCAGCGCCCCGCAGGAGCCGCGGGGGCGCCAGCGCCTCGGCTCGTTGCTGGGTTACCCCCCCTGCTGCGTCCGCGCCCACGTCGAGGGGGCCGAGGACGAGGCAGAACGGATGGCCCAGATCGCCGCCCGCACCCAGGGGCCCGGCGAGCCCTGGCTCAACGTCCTCGATCCCTCGATCTTCCGCCTGCTCTCCTGGGAGCCTTGCTCCTTCCAGTGCGCCCTCTCCTTCACCTACGCGCAGCGCCTCGAAGGGCTGCTCAGGCCCCACTTCCGGCCCTTCCTGCAGCGCCTCCGGGAGAGCCTGTCGTCGGCCCGCCTCTACCTGTCCCCCCAGGTCCAGCTCTCCCTCGAAGGAGAGCCCTGGGACGACGAGTTCCTCCCCCGCTACGTGCTGCCCACGGCCCGGGATCGGGACCCTTCCTCCCCCCTCGACCCCCAGGATGAGCGCGCCGTCGCCCGGGCCCTCCAGGAGGTGCGCGCCACGCAAAAAATAGGCTCGGAAGCCGGCTGTTTGCTCCTGGACGGGGCCCCCTGGGCCAGGGGCTTCTTGGTGCGCTTCCGGGCCTGATCTACCCTGCCCTCACCTCCATGGAGCGCTCCTTTCGCCAGGCCTACAACCGGGCCTTCACCCCGGACCTCTACCGCCGTTACCTGGGCAAGCTCGAGGATCGCCTCGGCCACCCCATCCCGTTCCGCGTCGCCGAGACCCCCCTCTTCCTCCCTCGACCCTTCCGCGAGCGCCTCTCGACCTACGCCCGCGAGATCGTCGATCAGCTCTGCGACCCGGCCCTCATCGCCCGCGCCAGCAAGGCCATCCCCGACGAGCTCCGCGTCCCTCACCAGGACGATCTCGCTTCCTGCATCCAGGTCGACTTCGCCGTCTGCCGCGACGAGCAGGGCGAGTGGACCGGGCGCCTCGTCGAGCTCCAGGGCTTCCCCTCCCTCTACGCCCTCATCCCCATGCAGGCCGAGGTCCTCGCCGAGGAGCTCCAGTCCATCCCCGACCTCGCTCGCCCCTGGACCACCCTCTTCGCCGGCATGACCATGGAGTCCTACGCCGCACGCCTCCGCGGCGCCCTCCTCGCCGGCCACGACCCCGACGCCGTCGTCCTCCTCGACCTCGACCCGCCCTCCCAGAAGACCTTCCCGGACTTCATCGCCACCCGCATGATGACCGGCATCGACCCCGTCTGCCCCACCGACCTCACCCGCGAAGGACGGCGCCTCTTTCGCCTCAAGAACGGCAAGAAGATCCAGGTCGAACGCATCTTCAACCGCGTCGTCTTCGACGAGCTCGAGAAGAAGCAGCTCCCCCTCCCCTTCCGCTTCTCCGATGACCTCAACCTAAGCTGGTGCCCTCACCCCAACTGGTACTGGATATGGTCAAAATACACCCTCCCCTTCCTGGACCACCCGGCGATCCCCCAGGCTCGCTTCCTGAGCGAGGTCCGCGAGCTCCCTCCGGATCTTGAATCGTACGTGCTCAAACCACTTTTCTCCTTCGCGGGGACGGGGGTGAAGGTGGACGTCACGCGGGAGGACATCGAGGCCATCCCCGAGGGGCAGCGGGGCGGCTGGCTGCTCCAGAAGAAGATCACCTACGCGGACGCGCTGCACACGCCGGAGGGGCACGGGGTGAAGGCCGAGATCCGGATGATGTTCCTGCGGAGCCCGGGGGCGATGAAGCCCGGGCTGACGATGAACCTGGTGCGGCTCTCCCGGGGGAAGATGCTGGGGGTGGACCACAACAAGAACCTCGACTGGGTGGGCGGATCCGTGGGGATCTGGCCCGGCGACGAGTGACCGGGCGGCTGGATTGCACGACCTGCGGCGCCTGCTGCACCAACCCGGACGAGAACCGGGCGGAGGGATTCTTGTATTACGTCGAGGTGGATCGGGGCTGCAGCCTGCTCCAGCGCCCGGAGCTGAAGAAGCGCTACGTGGTGCAGGACGAGGAGGGGACGCCGCACCTGAGGCTCGATCCTTCGCAGCGCTGCGCGGCGCTGGTGGGCAAGCTCGGCGGCAAGGTGCACTGCACGATCTACCCGCACCGGCCCCGGGGTTGCCGCCTGGTCGAGGCCGGGAGCCCCCGGTGCCTCCAGGCCCGCCGCGAGCGAGGGATCGACCCATGAGCGAGCTACGACGGGAGCGAAGAGAGGGCCACGAGCTGTGGCTGCTGGACCGACCAGCGCGCCGCAACGCCATCGGCCTGGGCCTGCTGGAGGAGCTGGAGCAGGCGCGCAGGGAGGCCATCGAGCGAGGCACCACGACGGTCGTGCTGGGCGCCCTCGGTCCGGTGTTCTGCGCCGGCTTCGACCTCGATGATCTGCGAGGTCTCGGGGTCGATTCGGGCCACCTGCCGAGCTCTCCGCTCCATGATTTCCTCGATCGCTTCGAGCCCCCGGCTTTCACGCTGATCACGGCGATCCAGGGCCCCGCGTACGGGGGGGGCGTCGAGGTGGCGCTGCTGGGGGATGTCCGCATCGCAGCCCCCGACACCACCTTCCTGCTGCCCCCCGCGCGGCTGGGCATTGTCTACCCACAGCGCGGCCTCCGGCGCCTCCGCGCCGCCCTGGGCCCCTCGTTGCTGCGGGCCATGCTGACCACGGCGCTCCCCGCCTCCGCCGACCAGATCCACCGCGTCGGAGCCCTCTGGGCCCTCGACCCGGACCCGCTCGCCGCGGCCTGCGCCCTCGCGGCACGCGTCGCCTCCCTCCCTGCCCACGCGCGCCTCGCCAACGCCACCGCCCTCCTCGACCTCCCAAACCCGGGCGCCTCCTAGGCGCCCTGCCTGCTCGCCCCCTGGCGCCCCCGGTACCACGCAAGCTCCTTCGTCTTGCCCAGCGGCACCCGCGCCAGCACCACCGCCAGCGCCAACGCTCCCACCCCCGCCGCCACCAGCGCCCTCTTATCCACGTTCCGGTCCAGCGCCGGCGGATCAAGCACGATCAGGATAACCCCGAACAGCGCCATCCCCAGCAGCGACCCCCCGCACAGCCCCGCCCAGATCATCGCCACCACCATCCCTGCCCCCTGGTGCTCGTACCCGGTCAGCACCGCCTCCGGGCACGGTTCCCGCAAGGGCGCCGGGCGCAGCCCCAGCGCCTGCGCGATCCCCTCCGCTGCGCGGTAATGCGACGCCAGCCCCCCCCGCGGGATCGTCGTCAACGCCTCGACGCGACCATGTGGAAATTCCATATGAAGGGTGGCCCCCCAGCGCTGGGGCCGCTTGGCGCTCCCGGCGTCGAGCAGGTGCCAGCGCACCAGAATCGCGGTGGCGCCCGCTGCTGGAACCGAGTGCGAGGGCAGGAGGCCCCACCAACGAGCAGGCTCCTGCAGGGTCACCGCGCCCCCCTCGATCCGGAGCGAGAAGGCGCGGCGCTGGCGCAGCCCGTCCAGGATGGCGAGGGCCCCGGCCAGGGCCAGCAACCAGGCGAGGGGGGCCATCCACCGCCGGTCGCCGCTGTCGTAATGAAAGCGCTGCTGCTGCCCGTCCAGCAGGGCCCAGAGCTGTCGCTCCTGCACCTGAGCCTCGTCCAGATCAACGGTCTCCAGGGAGATGACAGGAGCGTTCTCGAAGTGCAGCGAGGTCTGGCCCCGCCATCCGTTCTTGACCTTGCGCTCGGTGACCTTCACGCCCCTGAGCCGGGCCTGCTCGAAGCTGCGCGCTGGCCTCCGCCACAGGGATTGCTGCACCGAGCAGAGCTTGCCCTCACACTGGATACGCAGCCGCACATCCGCCATGCCGAGGAAAAAGAAGGCAAGAAACCAGCAAAGAAGCGCCCCGCCGGGCCTCCAGAGCGAGAAGGGGAAGGGCCCGTAGGTCACCTCTTTCCCCCCATGTGGAACGCGCGAACTTTGCATGGTGACAGGCTACCCTGGCCGCATTTTCCCCGGATGAGAATGGTGCAAAGCTCCTGGAAGAAGAGAGATGAAATGAGTAAGGTGCAGACGAACTCTTGATGCCTGCTCCCCTCGTGATGCCTCAAGTTCATCCGGCGAAGAAGGCGGCCATCGACGTGATCGATGGGATGATCTTGTCCGTGGGTCTGCGGGCCCCCGGCGCCGAGGTGATCCTCTGGCTGGAGCACCAGGTGCTCGACCTCACCGCCCG
>JALOQB010000057.1 GCA_025453595.1 Polyangiaceae bacterium | reverse complement strand
AGGACCCCGACCAGCGCGATGAACCACGCGGCTCCGTACAGGAAGAGCAACCCCAGCGCGATGGCCACCCCGGGCGCCTTCATCAGGATCCGCTCGTGCAACGCGCTCACCGCGCTCACCGCCTGGAGCGCCCTCTTCCCCGCGTCGGCTTCGCTCTCGAACGCCCCCCGGGTCCGCTCCAGCGCGTCCCGCAGCATCTCGTCGCTCGCATCGGCCAGCCGCGCTGGCCACCCAGACCAGCGTTCCCTCAGCTCCTCTGCGTTCTGGATCAGCTTGCCCCTCGCGTACAACCCCACCAGGCGCATCATGCTCAGCCCCATCAAGAGCCACATCTGTCCGGTGATCGAAAGCGCGACCAGCGCGAGCAGCCCGACCGCCGCGAACACCAGCTCCAGGCGGCGCCACCGAGAGAACACCACTTCTGCCATGAAATGCCCGCCATCAAGGGGCTCGAAGGGCAACAGGTTGAACGCGTTGATCAGAAGCATCTGTTGCCCGGCCACCTCGAACTGGCCGCCCGCGAGGATCAACGCCACCCCCAGCACCAGCCCCGGCAATGGCCCCATCAACGACACCAGCGCTCTCTGCCAGGCAGGAGCTTCCTCTCTCTTGCCGGAAGTCGCCCCACCGAAAAGAGGCAAGAAGAAGATCTTCACGTCCCTGTAGCCGAAGATCCGCATCGCCGCGTAGTGCCCCAGCTCGTGGAAGAAGATGACCCCCATCAGCACGACCACATCGGTCACCTTCGCCGAGCCGAGCTGCAGCGCCATGAAGGCCACCGCCGTGAGGAGCAACAGCGCCGAGGAGTCCACCGATTTCTGCGGGATCTCCAGCGCCACCCGGAACGCCTTCGGCGTCACCAGATCATCCGTAGCGCTCGTCCTCTCCTCTGCTGTTCTCGCCCCCTCTGTTTGCTCCGGGGAGGGCACTCTTGTCGCGCTCGCCAGAAGAAGATCCGCCGTGGCCTGTTCGGGCTGCAAGGTGGGGGCCACGGACTTCCCCTTCTCTTTCATCACAAGCAGAACAACCCCGATTGCTACTGCAAAGGCTCCTCCCATGATCAGCGACATCATCGTCGAAAAATCTACCCACGATAGATAGCCCGAATTTTTTAGCTTATCTGTCGCCATTGCGCCCCCGATTACGGTGAACACGAGAGCGAAGAACCCGGCCAGTGTGGCCAGGATGAGCCGACCCAGTCGTCCGCTTGCATTTTCGTTTGTCACCTGCGCATCGTACAGGCCGAGGGGTGATCACAACAGGTAAACCTCCAGGAGGACGCCCACCAACCACGGTCATCGAGGCGTCCGTGGTCCGCCCACCTCCCCGGAGGAACCCGGCGCAGGGGTTGTCGACCGCGCCCCGGAACCACGCGGAATTGCTCTGGCCCCTCACCGGGTCGCCGTGCTTCTGTGGCATCAGCCTGGTCCTTCGCCGGCCCGCTGTGCTCCTGTGGTGGCGTGAGGTCTCTTCGAGAGATGATGCGGTCGTGGCGATGATGCCCATGGGCACGGTGGAGCCCTTCGAGGATGCAACGGCGCTGCTGGCAGACGCGGCGAACCTGCGGGCCCGGGCGGCGCGGGAGTCGGCGGTAGCAAAGGAGGGGTGACGTCGCCTCCTCGCTCCTGAGCGAGGGGCCACCTGCCGCCTGGCCCTCTCGGCCCCTCGCTTCCCTGGCCTCGCCCCCTGCCGCCTGCCCCGCCGCCCCTCTGCCCCGCCTGCGGCCCCGGCCGCGCGCCCTCGCCTTGTGCGGACTGACGGCCGGGAGCGCGGCAGCGCTGGTCACGCAACCCCGCGTACAGGGGATCGCGATCGACGCGCCGAACACGGCCTCCTCGTCGCCCCACGCAAGCCTGCGCGCAGAGCGGTGGCCGCGACGCTGCAGTGGGTCTGTCCAGACCCTACGATCTCGGAGCTACAGGCCACGAGCCCCGTCAGCGCCAGCCCCAGGGTGAACTGCGAGAGGAGGCGCCCCAGAGGGGTGCGGCAGGGAGCGACGGAGGAGCCCGGGAAAGAGGCAGGAAAGAGAGGAGTGCGCACGGTGAAGAGTCCCACAGGACCGCCAGGGGCAGATCCTTTCGCCAACCTTCCGCGAACCTTCGCGCCCTCCGTCTCCATGCCCCGGGAGGGAGTTCGCGGCGCTCCCGGTTCGGTGCCTGGATCAATGGGGGTGTAAAATGACCCTACGGGAAAGCGATGGCCCGGGGGGTGCAGGATCCGCGTGGATGATCTACGCATCGATGTCGTCCGAGAGCGCGCCGCGGCGTGTTCGTTCGCTGGCCCCGCGGGAGCACGGGGCCTACGGTCAGCTCGGGGTTCCGTTGGTGGTAGCGCTCGCCGCGGGGCGCCCCGCGGCCGCGGGGTGGCTCCTGGCAGCGGCGTCGGTGGCGGCCTTCACGAGCCACGAGCCGATGCAGGTTTTGCTGGGACGTCGTGGCTCCCGGGCGCTCCGGGAGGACGGTGCGCGGGCGAAGAAAGCCTTGTGGATCCGGGGGGCCGGGGCGCTGCTCCTCGGGGGTGCAGGGCTTGCGCTGGCCTCCGGGGAGGCTCGGCTCGCGGCGCTGCTGCCGGGGCTCCTGGCGCTGGTCACGCTGGGGCTTTTGTGGCGAGGTCAGGAGCGCTCGGTCCCCGGGGAGATCGTGGCCGCGGCGGCGCTGGCGGGGGCCGGCGTTCCGGTCGCCGTGAGCGCCGGGGAGACCCTGGCGAAGGCCGCGGCGGCGTGGGGCGTGTGGGCGCTGGGCTTCGGGGCGGTGACCTTCGCGGTCCGGGCGGTGGTCTCGCGGGATCACTCCGGGGCGCGGTGGGTCGGTCCCGTGGCGGTGACGCTCCTCGCGGCCGCGGCCCAAGGCGCGGGGCTGCTGAGCGCCGCCGAGCTGCTGGCGGCGGCGCCGCTGCTGGCCGCGGCGCTGGGCCTCACTGCGGCGCCTCCGGAGCCCGCTCGGCTCAAGGTCGTGGGCTGGGTGCTGGTGGCCGCGTCGCTGCTGGCGGGGACGCTGCTGGCGCGAGCCTGAGGCGCGGGGCACGTCTCGGGGGCGAGAGCGCGGCGCTGCGAGTCCTCTCGCTTCCGGGAGGCACGCTAATGGGGACGGAGTCGTCCGTCCTCCATCTCGTAGATCACATCGAAGACCTCGAGCGCCCGGTGGTCGTGGGTGACCACCAGGACCGCGGCCCCGCGGTCGTGCGCGACCCTCCGGAACAGCTCCATGACGTTCCGGCTGCGAACGCTGTCGAGGGCGGCCGTCGGCTCGTCCGCGAGGATCAACGACGGTTCGTTGGCCAGGGCCCGGGCGATGGCGACGCGTTGCTGCTCGCCGCCGCTGAGCATCTCGGGGTACGAATGCTCCCGGCCTGCGACATCGAGGTATTCGAGCAATTCGCGAGCGCGCCTTGCACCATCGCTCTTGCCGCCGAACTCGCAGGCGATCTCCACGTTCTCCCTCGCCGTGAGGAACGACGTGAGGTTCGCCTTCTGGAACACGAAACCGAGGTGACGCCGGCGCAGGGAGGCGAGGTCCGCCAGCGGAACGCCGTCCTTCACGACGAGGCGCCCCCCGAAGAACACCTCCCCCGTGTCAGCCGGCGAGACAAAGCCCAGGGCCTTGATGAGCGTGGACTTGCCAGAGCCGCTGGGCCCGAGCAGCGCCGCGACGGTCCCGCGGGCGATCGTCAGGCTGACGTGGTCCAGGGCCTTCACCTCGGCCTGCCCGGTCCCGTAGGTCTTGCTCAGGTCCACGGCGCGGACCGCGTAGGTGTCTTCCATGATCAGGCCTCCAGCGCGCGGGACGGATCGATGCGCATGACATGCGTGAGGCCAAGGGCGCTCGCGAGCGTGACGATGGCCATGGTGGCCAGCGGCGCCACCAGCGTGATGGTGTCCGTGAGGAGGACCCGACGAGGAAACATCGGGAAGACGACCGCTCCCATCCCGTAGGCAACCGCGTAGCCCAGCGCCCCCAGCAACCACGCCTGCTGCAGGACCAGCCCCAGGAGGCGGGGTCCAGGGGCACCCATGAGCTTGAGCACGGCGAGGTCGTGGGTCTTCTCGAGGGTGAGGTTGTACATGACCATCATGACGATCACGGCCGCCGTGAGCGTGAGGATCACGGTGAAGAGCCCGATCTGCATCCGCGCTCGCTGCACGACGCCGCCAAGGAGCAGCGCCTCCTCTTCGCCCTGCGCGTAGACGCTGACGTCGCCCCAGCTCCTCATGACCTCCCTCACCTCGGCAAGCCGGTGCGGATCCGCCTGGACAAGCACGGCGGCCAGGGGGGGCGAGGCGAGCGCAGGAGCGCGCCAGCGCGGGCTGGTCGCGAGGTCCTCGAGGGCAGGTTGCCCGCGGCCGAGGTCCGTGCGGCGCAGGCGCTCCACGACGCGCTCGCGCTCGAGCATCGCGGCCTCCGCGGGTTGATCGAAGGCGATGAGCTCGGCATCTGCCACGCTGACGAAGGCGACGGATTCGCCGCCGGAGGTGAGCGCGTTTTTCGTGAGCCCCACCACCCGGTACGGCTCGCCCGCGAGCGTCAGCGACTCGCCGATGCCGAGCCCGAGGGAGGCGTCGACGATCATCTCTCCATGCGATTGGTGCAGGTGCCGTCCGCGCACGAGGGGCAGCGAGCGCCCCGGGTCGTCGGGCCACCCGAGGCCGACGAGGGCGATACGCAGCACCGCGCCCCGGCGCTCTCGCTGGATGAGCTGGTAGGTGTAGGGCCGGGCCGTGCGCACCCCCGGCACGGCCGCGGCTCGCGCCTCGACGCTCGGGTCGAGCCGCGACCCCTCCGCGAAGGGCCCGCGGGTGTCGCGCTGGACAAGCCACAGGTCGGCGCGCATCGCGCGGGTCAGGATCGTGGCGTCGTCCACCATCCCTGCGTAGATGCCTTGCATCCCGATGACGACGCTCAGGAGAAGGCCCAGCCCCGCGGCGGTGCCGATGAACCGCGCGAGGTGCCTGCGGACGTCCCGGAGCGCCAGGTTCATCTCGCCACCCAGCGCCGCCCGGGCGGCAAGGTCGCGGCTGCGGTTGGCGCAGCCAGCACGGCGTCGCCCTCCGCGAGCCCCTCCAGCACCTCGACCTGATCGTTGCCCGTGAGGCCGAACCTTGGACGGATCAGCGCGATCCTGCCGCCGCGGTCGGCGTGGACGAAGGCGCCCTTCTCATCGTGGTACACCATGCGGACCGGGACACGGAGGGCACCCTCGTGGCGCCCGACCTCGATCCGCACGTCGGCGCGCTGGCCGATGGCGACGCGCCGCTCCAGTCGCTCCGGCGTGACCTCGACCAGGATCTCGTGCGTCTGCCGGTCTGCCTCCCACGAGATCCTGCTCACGCGGCCCTTCAACGCCGCGCCTGTGCCCGGGAAGGAGATCGCGGCCGGTTGATCCGCGGCGAGCAGCGGCAGCATCGTCTCGTCCACCGCGGCGTTGACGTACACGCGGTTTGTATCGACGATCCGAAGCACCGTCGAGCCGACGGTGACCGTGTCGCCGGGCTCCCGCAGCCTGCGCGTCACCAGGCCCTCGAAGGGCGCCAGCAGCGTGGCGCGCACCATGGCGACCCGCCGCTGCTCGGCGCCGCCTCTCGCGACGTCGATGCCGCGCGTCGCCTCGGATCGTTGCGCAAGAACACGGTCGAGCTCGGCGCGAGCCACACGGAGACGGTCGCTCGCCTCGTCGCTCTGCTGACCCGGTACGACGCCGGCGTCGGAGAGCGAGCGCATCCGCGTCGCCTCCCGCTCCGCGGTCGCGAGCAGCGCCCGGGCCCGCTCCTCCTCCGCCGCGAGTCGCTGCAACGAGGATCGCGCCGCGCCGACGCCCGTCTGCGCCGAGCGCAGGTCCGCCTGGGCCTGGTCCGTCTCGAGGCGCGCCAGCTCCTGTCCCAGGGTGACGCGGGCCCCTTCGTCGACGAGGACCGCGCTGAGCCGGCCCACCAGGTCGAACCCCACGGCGGCCTCCCGCTGGCTCTCGATGGTCCCGCGCCCGAACGCCTCCTGCACGACGGGGCCGCGATCGACAACAACGACCTCCACGCGGACCGGCGACCAGAGCCGGAACCACGCGGCCGTCAGCAAGAGCGCCGCGACCACGACGCCCCATAGCCCGCCGCGCACCACGCCAAGAACCCGACGGAAGAAGCTGGAAGCCGTCATGGCGTTCCTCGAACGTCTCGCTCGCGGATGGACGGATCCCCGCCCAGGAACGGCACCATCCGCCCCAGGATTCCGCCCGTGCGAACCTGCTGGAGCATCACGCCCCCCACGTGAGCGAGCACGAGGCCGAGCAGCGCGAACACGAGCGCCTCGTGCGCCTGACGGGATGCAAGCGCTTCGAGGGCTGGAGCTTTCGCGAGCTGCCCTCGCAGGTACTCTGGCCACGCGCTCTGCGCCCCGGTCACGAAGCCACTCGCGCCGGTGCCGAAGGTCGCCGCATAGAGGAGCGTGTGAACCACGCCGACCCCTCGGCGGTGAAGTTCGGAGATCGGCAGCGGCGTGACCGCAGGCCCGCGTCGCCGGACAACAAGACGCGCGACGGTGAGCAGCATCAACGTCGCACCGCCCAGCGTATGCATCCGTGAAATCAAGAGCCGGCTGCTCGAGTCCGCCGGCAGGTCTGTCATGACGAAGCCTGCCGTTGCCAGCCCCACGATGAACGTCGCGGCGATCCAGTGGAGCGCGACGCTTGCGTTCGGCCATCGCTCACGCAGGGCGGTCATGCGGATGCCCTCCCATCGGTCCAGTGCGTCAGCGCCAGCACGCCGGTGAGCACGACCGATGAGGTCATCGCCATCGCGCCGAGAAGCACGAAGATCGGCGATAGACCGAGGTAGATTTCTCCGAGGATCCCTGCGGGCATGAGAAGGCCCGCGATCCCAAGCCCTGCCGCAGCGCTGCGCATCTTGTCGCTCGCGGACGACAGGCGGACGAGAACGAAGCCGAGCGCGAGGTTCAGCAGCGCAAAAAGGTTGCCATGGACATGTGCCAGGCGCGCCTCGAAATGCTTGCCGACCGAGTAGCTCGCGACCCAAGCTTCCTTGTCCGGCGCAAAGTCACGCAGGTAGATGAGGAGGAACCCGTAGAGCATGAAGCCCGCCATGACGAGCAGGCCCACGCCGACGTTGTAGCGACCGGTCTTCATCGGTGGTGCTCCTCTCCACGCCCGAGGTGATGAACGAGCACCACGAGATCGGTCCCGGTGTCGGGCTCCACGGCGTGCGGGACGTTTGGCGCGAGGACGACCGCATGGGTGGGGTCGAGGCGCAGCCGCTCGGCCCCGGCCACCACTGTGCCGCTCCCCCGGAGGGCCATGATCGTCACCGGCACCCCGGAGTGGTGCGTCGGTAGCACCGTACCGCCCCGGAGCACGATGCTCGCGAGCTTCAAGGCTGGCTCGTCGACGAGCACGCGAACTTCCCGCGGATCGCCCGCGCCCGGCGTGCCAGGGAACTCGACGACGCGGCTCGCCGGCCCGTCGAGCGTCGCCGTATGGTGTTGCGCGGAGGGCTGCGCGGCACACCCGCCGAGCGAGAGCGCAGCGACCGCCATGGTGGTGAAAAACAAGCGCTTCATGGAGAACTCTTTCTGTTCGATGTGGGGGCGATAGAGGGTGAACGGAGGAGCGCGAGCAGGCTGCCCAGCACCGCGCGCGCCTCGGCATCTCGTTGCCGGGCCTTCGAGGGAGAGAGGGCCAGCATCTGCACTGTGCCCATGATGATCGGCACGAGCGTCTCGGCGGGAAGATCCGCGCGCAGCTCCCCCGCATCCTGACCCTCCAGCACGCATTCGAGCACGAACGCCCGCGTCTTCTGCACGCAGGTCGCAAGGCGCGTGGAGCCGCTCCTGGGCAGCGCGAGGAGGAACTGCTCGGACAGGACGAGCCGCAGGATCCCGAGGTGATTGCCCACCGCCGCGCTCCGGGCCTTGATGAAGCGTTCCAGGCGCTCGACAGCGGGAAGCGTCGGCGGCGGGTAGGTGGCCTCGAGAACGACCTCGACGCGCGCCACAACGGCCTCGAGCAGCGCCTCGATGGAGGCAAAGTGCCTGAAGATCGCGCCCGTCGAGAGCCCCACCTGCGCCGCGAGGCTCCGGGTGCTCAGGGCCGCGATGCCCCTGGTCGCGATGATGTGCAGCGCTGCGTCGGTCAACTCGACCTGTCGATCCTCGGAGGTGCGGCGAATCTCTCCCATGCGGAGGAGAGTAAGTGCTTACTTGCATGTCCGCAAGCCGTGACCCACGAAATGGCTGCATGTCTCGGGGGAGAGAGCGCGACGCTGCGAGTCCTCTCGCCTCCGAGAGGCGCCAGGGACAGGAAACGAGGGGGAATCGCCTGGACGTGGGCCGCGCGCGGGTGGCTCGTCCCTTGCGGTACGGGGGGCGTGTCCGAGATCACGATCGACCTGGCGGAGCGATGGCGGAGGGCGAGGCGCGCCGCGCTGACGGCGACGGTGGCCCCTCGCTCGACCATCGAAGGCGATGAGGAGCTGCTGGCCCGCGCCCTCCAGGAGGACCGGAAGGGTGCGCTGCGCCGCGTCTTCGACAACAGCCTGCGCCTGGGCACCAGCTTCGCGCGTTACCACGACCACGAGCTCTCCCTCGAGGAGCTTCCCGCGCTCCTGCCTCAGCTCGGCGCCCCCTGCCTGTCCTGCCGCTACCGCCCCTGCGAGACGGAGCCGGCCCTCTTCCTGGAGCAGAGCCGCTGCGACGCTGCAACCCTCGGGGCGGGGGCCTGCGACTGGTGGAAGGAGGCCATCGAGGGCCTGGTGCTGGGCGTCACCGGGGGCATCTTCTACACGCGCCACGCCAGCGCCGGTCATGGCGGCGGCGTCTGTGTGGGGGTTCTCTACATCGACCCGGAGAGCCCGCTGCGCTTCGGCCCGATCCCGGAGGTGATGAGGGAGGCGCTGGAGGGGGTCCGGCGGACGGCTCGGACGTTCCATTCGTCCCTGGATGTGGAATTCCTGGGGATGAACGAGGGGGTTCTTTTTTACCGCATCCGGCGGCGAGGCTGCGACGAGACGCCCCTGAACGCGCAGTCCCTCGTCGAGCGGGGCATCCACCGCCGCTTCCCCGGGGTCGTGCTGCGGGAGGTGAGCGAGCGGTCCGTGCTGGGCGCGGACGGGGCGAACTGAGCGCGAGGAAGGAAAGCCATGAGCAACGAGACGAACAGCAACCGACGGAGCTTCCTCAAGGGCCTCTTCGGGGCGGCGGTGACGGGGGCAGCGGCTGCGGAGGCGGCGCCGATCCGTTACCTGAAGCCGCTCGATGTGGAGAACCCGCTGGCCGCGTACCCGAACCGGGACTGGGAGAAGGCGTACCGGAACATCTTCAAGCCGGACTCGACCTTCGTGTTCCTGTGCGCGCCGAACGACACACACAATTGCTTGCTGAAGGCGTACGTGAAGAATGGGGTGGTGGTGCGGATCGGGCCGACCTTTGGCTACGGCAAGGCGCAGGATCTCCACGGGAACACCGCCTCGCACCGCTGGGATCCGCGGCTCTGCCAGAAGGGCCTGGCGCTGGTGCGGCGCATCTACGGGGATCGGCGGGTGAAGGCGCCGATGATCCGGCGGGGGTTCAAGCTGTGGGCGGACGAGGGGTTCCCCAGGGACCCGGCCACGGGCCGGCCGGACCCGAAGTATTTCGATCGCGGCAAGGACAAGTGGCTCCGCGTCTCGTGGGACGAGGCCCACGACTACGCGGCGAAGGCCATCGACAACATCAGCCGCGCTTACTCCGGCGAGGAGGGCAAGAGGCGGCTGCTGGCGCAGGGTTATGACGAGGCGATGGTCGAGGCCACGGAGGGGGCCGGGGTGCAGACCTTCAAGGTCCGCGGGAGCATGGCGTTCCTGGGGGCGACGCGGATCTATGGCCTCTACCGCTTCGCCAACATGATGGCCCTCGCGGACGCGAAGATCCGCGGCGTCAGCCCGGAGAAGGCCCACGGCGCCCGGGGCTGGGACAGCTACTCGTGGCACACGGATCTCCCCCCCGGTCACCCGATGGTCACGGGGATGCAGACCAACGACTTCGAGCTTTTCTCCGTGGAGCGCTCGAAGCTCTGCCTGGTCTGGGGCATGAACTGGATCACCACCAAGATGCCCGACAGCCACTGGCTCACGGAGGCGCGCCTCAAGGGCACCAAGGTGGTCAGCATCACCGTCGAGTACAGTGCCACCGCAAGCAAAAGCGACGAAGTGCTGGTCATCCGGCCAGGCACGGACACCGCCCTGGCCCTCGGCTTCGCCCAGGTCATCCTCTCGAAGAACCTCTTCGATCCCGAGTGGACCTGCTGGAACACGGATCTCCCCTTCCTCGTGCGCCTCGACACGCTCCAGCCGCTGCGCCCGGAGGAGCTGGATCCCTCGGAGCTCCCCGGGTACACGCCGACGGCCCCGAAGAACCTCGCCTCCCTCAAGAAGGGGGAGAAGGCCGCCCCGGGGATCAAGCACCGGGGGCAGATGACCTCGGAGGAGCTGGCAGGGCTATTCCAGGCGCAGGTCGTCGTGGACAGCGAGACCAAGAAGCTGATGCCGATCTCCCGGGACGAGGTGGGCCCCCGCGGCAAGAAGTCGATGCCGGACCTGCGCGCCAGCCGGAAGGTGAAGCTCAAGGACGGCAAGGAGGTCGAGGTCCGCACGGGGCTGTCGCTGCTGGCGGAGTACCTCGACGGCAACATGACGCCGGCGCAGGTCGCGCGGATCACTGGCGCCCCGGCGGCGGCGATCGAGGCCCTCGCCGTCGAGATCGCGAAGAACCCGGAGAAGACGACCTTCGCGACGGGCATGGGGTCGAACCAGTACTTCCATTCAGACCTCAAGGACCGGGCCATCCTGCTGGTCGCCGCCCTGACCCGCAA
The DNA here is from genome assembly GCA_025453595.1 of Polyangiaceae bacterium. Lineage (GTDB taxonomy): Bacteria > Myxococcota_A > Polyangia > Polyangiales > Polyangiaceae > JANWXX01. Next base: position 13,856 of record JALOQB010000057.1, on the reverse strand, counting down.
CCTGGGCTTCCCGGGGGGGAACGTCGGCAGCTACTCCGGCAACTACCGCTCCGCCATCTTCGGCGGGGTCCCCAACTACATCACCGAGGACCCCTTCCACCCGGAGCTTGACCCGAATAAGCCCGCCAAGCTCCACAAGTACAGCCACTACGAGTCGCTCCACTACTTCAACTACGGAGACCGGCCCCTGCGCCGGGGGAACAAGCTCTTCACCAGCCACGGCCACATGCCCGCGCCCACCAAGGCGATGTGGCTCAACAACAGCAACTCGGTCATCGGTAACGTCAAGTGGCACTACGATGTGGTGCACAACACGCTGCCGAAGATCGAGTTCATCGCCTTCAGCGACTGGTGGTGGACCGGCTCCTGCGAGTACAGCGACCTGGTCTTCGCCTGCGACTCCTGGGCTGAATTCCGCTACCCGGACATGACCGGGAGCTGCACCAACCCCTTCGTGCAGGTCTTCCCTACCTCGGCCATCAAGCGGGTCTTCGACACGCGAGGGGACATCGAGATCCTGGCGGGGGTGGCGAAGGCCCTGGGCAAGATCCACGGCGACGAGCGCTTCGGGGATTACTGGAAGTTCGTCGGGGATAACAACGTCGAGGCGTACCTGCAGCGGATCATTGACGGCTCCTTCTCGCTGAAGGGGTACTCGATCCAGGAGCTCCACAAGAAGGCGGCGGAGGGCGTCCCGGCGCTGACCAACATGAGGACCTACCCGCGGATGTCCTCCTTCGAGCAGGCCCGGGGGGAGCAGCCCTGGTACACCCGCTCCGGTCGCCTCGAATTCTACCGTCCCGAGGCGGAATTCATAGAGTCCGGCGAGAACATGGTCATCTACCGCGAGCCCATCGACTCGACGCCCCACGAGCCCAACGTCATCATCGCCACGCCGCACCCGGCGCTGCGGCCGACCCAGCCCGACGCCTACGGTCTCAAGGCTGAGGACCTCTCCTGCGAGTCTCGCCAGGTGCGCCACCTGATCCGCACCGTCGACGAGATGATGGCCTCGAAGCACCCGCTGAAGGCCAGCGGCTTCGGCTACACCTACCACACGCCCAAGTACCGCCACGGCGCCCACACCACGCCGGTCGATACGGACTTCACCGGCGTCCTCTTCGGCCCCTTCGGCGACGTGTACCGCCACGACAAGCGGCTACCTTCCATCACCGAGGGCTACATGGACCTCAACCCCACGGACGCTCGCGAGCTGAAGCTCGACGACGGCGATTACGTCTGGATCGACGCGGACCCGGAGGACCGCCCCTACCGCAACGCGAAGCCGGGCACCGAGGCCCACAAGATATCTCGCCTGCTGCTCCGCGTGCGCTTCTACCCCGGCACACCCCGCACCGTCGCCCGCACCTGGCACAATATGTACGGCGCCACCTTCGGCAGCGTGAAAGGCCACGAATCCCGCGAGGACGGCCTCGCCAAGAACCCGGAAACCAATTACCAGGCCATGTACCGCTACGGCTCCCACCAGAGCGCCACCCGCGCCTGGCTCAAGCCCACGCTGATGACCGAGACCCTCGTCCACAAGGACATGTTCGGTCAGGCCATCACCCGGGGTTTCGCCGCCGACATCCACTGCCCCGTGGGCGCCCCCCGGGAGGCCTTCGTCAAGATCACCCGCGCCGAGCAGGGCGGGATCGGCGGGAAATCCCTCTGGAGGCCCGCGGCCCTGGGGCTCCGGCCCACCTACGAGAGCGAACCGATGAAGCAGTACCTCAAGGGCAGCTTCGTCCTGATCAAGTGAGGAGGACTTCATGCCCAAGGTCAAGAACTGGCAAGTTCAACGCGAGATCGAGTACCCCTTCGGCGAGAGCAGGCCGAAGCGTCAGTGGGCCATCGTCTTCGATCTGAACAAGTGCATCGCCTGCCAGACCTGCACGCTGGCCTGCAAGACCACCTGGACCAGCGGCAAGGGCCAGGAATACATGTTCTGGAACAACGTGGAGACCAAGCCCTGGGGCGGCTACCCCCTCGCCTGGGACCTGCGCATCCTGGAAAAGCTCGGCCGCCAGGAGTGGTCCGCGAAGGGGGAGTACCTGGGCAAGACCCTCATCGAGGCCGCCCCCCCCACGGAGCGCGTGCTCCACTTCGCCCCTACCGACGAGGACTGGATGTACCCCAACGTCGGCGAGGACGACTGCGCCGGGGGCAACGTCGATGGAGGCTCCCACCTCGGCCTGCCCCATGACAAGTGGTTCTTCTACCTGCCCCGCACCTGCGCCCACTGCACCTACCCCGCCTGCCTCGCCGCCTGCCCCCGCAAGGCCATCTACAAGCGCGAAGAGGACGGCATCGTCCTCATCGATCAGTCCCGCTGCAAGGGCTACGGCGAGTGCGTCCGCGCCTGCCCTTACAAGAAGTCCATGTACAACCCGTACACCCGGGTCAGCGAGAAGTGCATCGGCTGCTACCCCGCGGTGGAGGAGGGCATCCAGCCCCAGTGCGTCGTCAACTGCATCGGCAAGATCCGCGTCATGGGCTTCATCAACCCCCCCTGGAAGGCCCGCGAGGATAACCCCGTCGATTACCTCGTTCACAAGAAGCAGATCGCGCTTCCCTACTACCCCCAGCTCGGCCTCGAACCGAACATCTATTACATCCCGCCCATCCACGCCGACCGCGAGTACCTCCGGCAGATGTTCGGCCCCCTCGTCGACGGCGCCATCGAGCGCTACAGGCAGCTCGCCGAGGACCCGGTCGCCCAGGGCCTCCTCTGCCTGATGGGCAGCACCGACCGCATCATGCACCGCTTCGCCGTCGACAAGGGCACGGCCCTCGGCTTCGACGACAAGGACACGGAGCTGGTCCGGGTCCCCGTCACCGAGACCGTCATCGTCCGGGAACCCTACGACGCGAAGCTCGGCGCCATCCGTAACAACACCCCCTGAGGCCCGCCATGCAACGGATTCTCCCGCGCTTTTCCCTGCTCCTGGCGCTGGCCGGCGCCCTGCTCCTCGGCTGCTCGCCCTCCTCTTCCGGGCCGGAACCCCTCAAGGAACTGACCCTGCGGCGCGCCCCCGTCGATCTCTCCAAGCCCGACCCCGACGCCCCCTTCTGGAAGGAGATCCCCGAGGGCTACGTGCCGCTGATGGCGCAGCCCATGATCAGCCCGAAACCCGCCTCGAACACCACCGAGGGCGTCTTCGTCAAGGCCGCCACCGACGGCACCCGCGCCGCCTTTCATCTCCGCTGGAAGGACCCGGAGAAGAGCGAGGCAGGACGCCTCGGCGAATTCTCCGACGCCATCGCCCTCCAGTTCCCGGTCAAGGACGGCCCGCCCCCCTCGATCATGATGGGCGCCAAGGGCTCCCCCGTGCATATCTTCCACTGGCGCGCCCAGTACCAGCGGGACAAGGATCACGGGAAGCCTGACATGAAGGCGCTGTACCCCAACGGCTCCATCGACATGTACCCCATGGAGTTCAAGGAGGCCGCCAGCCCCCCCGCCGCCGAGGCCGAGAAGTTCTCCCCCGGCCGCGTCGCCGGCAACCCCCAGTCTTACGAGAAGACCGGCGTCGACGAGATCATCGCTGAGGGGTTCTCCACCTCCTCCGTCCAGGAGGGCAACGGCAGCGTCGCCCACGGCGTCTGGGCCGCCGGCGAGTGGCGCGTCGTGATCGTGCGCCCCCTGACCATCGAGGGCGGCTCCACGCTCAAGACCGGCGGCGACGGCAACATGGCCTTCGCCATCGCCATCTGGCAGGGGGGCAAGGACGAGGTCGGTTCCCGCAAGTGTCTGACGCTCAACTGGACCCCCCTGAAGGTGAAGTGAGGTGCCCCGATGATCCCCGATCCTTCCTCGTCCCGGCGCACCATTCCACCCGTCGGAGACGTCGCTTCGCCGGTCGCGAGCGTCGCTTCGCCAGCCACGAGCGTCGCTCCGCCAGTCGCGAGCGTGGCCTCATCGGTCGCGAGCGTGGCCCCCGCCACGGTGCCTCGCTCCCGGGATTTCTTCCTCGCCTCGCTCCTTGTCTCGTACCCCGACGACGAGGTGACCTCGTCCCTGCTCGCCGTCGCCGAGCCCCTCCGGGAGCACGAGGGCGCGGGGCCCCTCCTCGCGTCTCTGCTCCGCGAGGGCGCCGACGAGCTACGGTCTCGTCATATCGACCTCTTCGATCAAGGCAAGGGGCGCACCTCCCTCTACGAGACCGAGTACGGGCGCATGGCGGGCCTCGGGAAGGGCAATGCGCTGGCCGATATCCAGGGCTTTTACCTGGCCTTCGGCTTCCAGGCCGGAGACCTCGGGGAGTCCATGGATCACGCCGCTGTGGAGCTTGAATTCCACGCTATCCTCCTGCTCAAGGAGCTTTTCCTGGCAGAGCGGGGCGACCTGGAGGGCGTCGCCATTGTCCTCGACGCCCGGAGGAAATTCCTGGCGGATCATCTGGGTCGCTTTCTGGATACCGTGGCGGGACGCGACAGCGTGAAGGCGGATCCGGTCTACGGCCCTGTCTTTGCGTGGTGTGCTCGCCTCGTTGCGGACGAGTGCGCTGCGCTCCAGGTGCAGCCCGCCCCCCTGGACTTCTTCGCCGATCCGTCCGCGGAAGGGGAGGTGAAGTGCGGAGGCTTCCAGCTCCCGGTGCTCCCCTCGTGAGCCACAGTCGATGGTTCCCCTCGGGACACGAGGGTGGTTGACCTGGGAAGTCCCCTGCGAAGCGCTTTGTCACGTATCTTGCGGCCCCCGGGTTTCATCCCGGGGGCCGCAAGCCAGGCGACCCAACGAGAACGCGCTTCGCAGGGCATTTCCCCAGGCGTGCCATGGCCTCCTTCGACATTCCTCTCATGGGTCACTCGTGAGAGTCTCATTGTTGAGAGTAAAAGCGCTTCGATGCGCTCTTCTGGCTTTTTTGCGATGTTACTCGTTCCATTTGATGGGTGTAAACCGCCACGATGATGGGTGATGGATGTCATGGTGAAGGGGCAAGGGAAGAGTGAGTATGGCCTCCATGCTTGCGAAGTCTCAGGCAAAGCTGTTCTTTCTGATCGGAACTGGCGCATTCTCCGCCATCTTCCTCGGTTTGACGGTGGACACCCTCGCCCAGGTTCCGGTTCGCTCGAACGAGAGCGCGATGACGGCGGAGGTTGTTCATGGAAAGGAGCTATGGGAACAGAATAACTGCATGGGGTGCCACACCCTGCTGGGCGAGGGGGCTTATTACGCGCCCGAGCTGACCAAGGTGGTGGATCGACGGGGGAAGGAGTGGATGAAGGCCTTCCTGGCGGATCCGAACGGGATGTTCCCGGGCCAGCGAAGGATGGTGCAATACAAGTTCTCCCCACAGGAGATCGACGCGCTAATCGCCTTCTTCGACTGGATCGGCAAGGTGGACACCAACGATTTCCCGCCGAAGCCGGACCTGGTGGTGGCCGCGGCCCCGGCGGCGAAGTCCAGCGGCCGCATGGCCACGGCCCCGGCGGTGTATCGCTCGCTCTGCGTCGCCTGTCACTCGTTCGAGGGACAGGGGGGCAAGGTGGGGCCCGCGCTGGATGATCTCCGCGGGAAGTTCGACGAGGCCTCCCTCGACCGGTGGCTCGCGAACCCCCAGGCGGTGAAGCCCGGTACCGCGATGCCGAACCTCAACCTGACGCCGGAGGCCCGCAAGGAGCTGGCCTCGTGGCTGCTCGCCGGAAAGGGGCCCTGAGATGACCTACCGATCGCAACGGATCGCTTACCTGTTCTTTGCCACGTCGATGCTGCTGCTGACGCTGCAGCTCATCTACGGCTTCATCATGGCGTTCGCCCACATGGGCCACGACATCCTCCACCCGTGGATCCCCTTCAACACCGCCCGGGCGACGCACACCAACCTGCTGGTGGTCTGGCTCCTCTCGGGCTTCATGGGGGCCGCTTACTACATCATCCCGGAGGAGGCGGAGCGGGAGCTCTACAGCGAGAAGCTGGCGGTCATCCAGTGGGCGGCGCTGGTCATCGTCGGTGTCATCGCCATCGCAGGCTTCCACTTCAACTGGTGGGAGGGCCGCAAGTTCCTGGAGATCCCCCGGCCCCTTGACTACCTCGTGGTGGTCGATGTGCTGCTGTTCATCTTCAACATCGGGATGACAGCGTTCAGAGGGAAGCGGCTGACCACCACGGGGCTGGTGCTCTTCAGCGGGCTCCTGTCCGCGGCGTTGCTCTACCTCCCGGGGGTGATGACCTTCCAGAACCAGGTGCGCGACTCTTATTTCCGCTGGTGGGTCGTCCACCTCTGGGTCGAGGGCGTCTGGGAGCTGATCATGGGGTCGATCCTGTCGTACCTCCTCATCAAGCTGACCGGCATCGACCGGGAGGTGATCGAGAAGTGGCTCTACATCATCGTGGGGCTCACCTTTCTGTCAGGTATCCTCGGCACCGGGCATCACTACTACTTCATCGGCACCCCGAAATACTGGCTGATCATCGGCGGGGTCTTCTCGGCGCTGGAGCCCATCGCCTTCCTCGGGATGGCCATCTACGCCGTGACGATGATGCGTCGGGGCGGGCGACGGCACCCAAACCGGGTGGCCCTCTTCTGGACCGTGGGCTGCGGCATCATGAGCTTCGTGGGCGCGGGCTTCCTCGGCTTTGCCCACACGATCCCCCAGGTCAACCGCTGGACCCACGGCACCCTAGTGACCGCCATGCACGGCCACCTCGCCTTCTGGGGCGCTTACGCCATGATCGTCCTCGCCGTCATCATGTACGCCATGCCCCAGATGACCGGCCGCAAGCGCTACCAGGGCTGGGTGCCGGAGTGGGCCTTCTGGACCTCCAACATCGGCATGATCGGCATGACCGGCGCCTTCGCGGTCGCCGGGATCGCCCAGGTTTACCTGGAGCGCAAGGTGGGTATGGACTTCCTGGAGGTCCAGCGGTCCATCGAGGTTCACTTCGCCGGGCTCGCCCTCGCCGCGACGCTCTTCACCTTCGGCATCGTCCTCTTCCTGATCAACTTCATCGGCTACGGGCTCCCGTCGGAGGCCGCCTTGACGCCGGAGCCTTCCCCCCGGGACGACCCCGGAGCCACCCCGGAGCCCGCGGAGTTACCCCATGGACAGGCCCCCCTATTATCGCCCGATCCGCGACGAGCAAGTGCTCTTCGAGCATGCCTTCCGGGAGCGTCTCCCCGTCATGATCAAGGGGCCGACGGGCTGCGGGAAGAGCCGCTTCGTCGAGGCGATGGCCGCGCGCCTGGGCCGCCCGCTGGTCACGGTGGCCTGCCACGACGAGACCTCCGCCGTCGACCTCGTGGGGCGCTACCTGGTCAAGGGGGGCGAGACCGTTTGGCAGGACGGCCCGGTGACGCGGGCGGTCCGCGCCGGTGCCATCCTCTACCTCGACGAGATCGCCGAGGCGCGCCCCGATGTCGTCGTGGTCATCCACCCCCTCAGCGATCACCGCCGACGCATCTACCTCGAGGCCCACGACGAGGACGTGGAGGCCGCCGAGGGCTTCCACCTCGTCGTGAGCTTCAACCCCGGCTACCAGCGGGGCATGAAGGAGCTGAAGCCCTCCACGCGCCAGCGCTTCGTGGCCCTCGCCTTCGACTATCCGCCCGCCGAGGTCGAGTCCGAGATCCTCCAGGGAGAGGCCGGGATTGACGCCAGAACCGCAAAAAAACTGGCCACGCTGGCCCACAAGCTCCGGCGCCTCGACGCCCTGGGGCTCGCGGAGGCCCCCTCCACGCGCCTCTTCATCGACGCCGCCCGCCTGATCAAGGCCGGCGCCGAGCCCCGGCGGGCCTGCGACGCCGCGATCGTCCAGCCCCTGAGCGATGACAGCGCCATCGTCGAGGCACTCTCCGAGGTGGTCGCCCTTGCCTTCTGAGGCCGGCCCGCCCCTCTCCTTCGAGTGGGAGCTCGCGATCTTTCGCGGCCTGCGCTCCCTGGGTCGGCGCTTCCTTGCGCGCCGCGGCGCTCCCCTGTCGCCGGAGGCCGTCTCGCTCGACACGAGAGCCGAGCGCCTGGCGATCCTGGCGCAGATCATCGCAGGGATGCCCCTGCGCGTCCTGCCGTCCCGCGGGGCCGCGGGGCTCGTCGGCTCCACGATCTTTCTCCCCGCCGTGATCGACGGGCTGGGGACCGCCCGCGAGCACGAGGCGGCCTACCTCGTCAGGACCGTGCTCGCCGCGGAGATGGCTCGCCAGGGGGCTCCCCGGACCATCCAAGGTACGCGGGCGCTCCGGGCGCACCACGAGGCAACCTCGGTGCTCGCCGCCCTCGCCGCCCTCGACCCTGCATTTCCTCGCCTGCGAGAGCTCGCGGCCCCCCTCGCCGCCCGGCTTCTCGGGGCACGGCGCGCCGACCGGCTCTCCCCCGAGGAGCGGATCGTGGAGGCCCACCGCCGAGGCGCCCTCGCCGCCCTCGCCGGCGTGCCTGCGCCCCCGGTCGAGGGCCCCCCGGGGCAAGACCTCGCGGAGCCCGTGCTGCTCTGGGGAGAGCTCCTCGGCGACGCCGATCTCTCCCGCGAGGAGCGGGCGATCGCGGCGGAGCAGGTCCGTCCCCCGACGAGGGTGACCACCGAGATCGCGGCGCCTGACGCGACCCAGGTTCGCTACGTGGAGCTGGAGGAAAAAAAGATCGAAGACGCGACGTTGATGCACACCTTCGAGAAGATCGAGACCGCCGACGCCTTCCTCGGGGGCGGCCGCGACCTCGACGGGACCGACGAGCTGGAGGAGCACAGCGAGGCGCTCTCCGAGGTCCCGCTCGCCGCGGTCACGCGCTCCGACGAGAACGTCCACGCGATCCTCCGGGCGGACGTGGGCTCCTTCGCCGGGATCCCTGACGTGGCCTCGGTGCAGCCCGGCGAGCGCGGGATCCCCTACGACGAGTGGGACGCGGGGCGACGGGCCTATCGCAAGGGCTTTTGCACCGTGTACCCGGGTCGCTTCCCGGCGGGGGATCCGTCCTTCGCCCCGCCGAGGATCGCCCGCCACGCCCGGGTGATCGAGGAGACCCGCCGCTCCCTGGAGCTGGCCCTCTACCGCCTCGCCCCGCGCCGCCGCCAGATGGACGGGGATCGCGTGGATCTCGACGCCCTCATCCGCCACCTCGCGGACCTCAAGAGCGGCCACGTGACCGGGGGACGGCTCTACATCCGGCGGGCCCGCCAGCTCCCTTCGCTGGCGACCACGGTGCTGATGGATGTCTCGCTCTCCTCCGACGCCTGGGTGGAGGACCGACGGGTGCTCGACGTGGAGCAGGACGCGGTGCTGGTGCTCGGCGAGGTGATGGATCGCCTGGGAGAGCCGCTGGAGATCCTCGCCTTCTCCTCCCACACCCGCAACCGCTGCCGCGTGCTCGACGTCCGGCGCCGAGGGGAACCCTGGTCCCTCGGGAAGGCGCGGCTCGCGGCCCTGCGGCCCCAGGGCTACACCCGCATCGGCCCGGCCCTGCGCCACGCCACCGCCGAGCTCTGCCGCGTCGACGCGGATCGGCGCCTGCTCCTGCTGCTCTCCGACGGCAAGCCCACGGACTACGACCGCTACGAGGGCCGCCACGGCATCGAGGACGTGCGCCAGGCGGTCCGCGAGGCGAGCCAGCGCGGCGTCCATGTCCACGGGCTCACCCTCGACGACCGCGCCCGGGGCTCGTTCCCCGCCATGTTCGGCCCGGGGCACTACCACCTGCTCCCCGAGGTCGCCGCCCTCCCGCAAGCCCTCGCCGCGGTCTACACGCGGCTGCGCATGAGCTGACGCTCCCTGGAGAATGCCCCATGACCACCTCCGTCTCCGAACCGCCCGGGCCTACCTGGTGGCAACGCCTCCCCGGGGGATCCGTGATCTGGATCGTCGTCCTGGCGGAGCTGCTCACCTTCTTCCTGTTCTTCGCCGCCTACGCGGCCTCTTACCGCTCGGACCCTGGCGTCTACGCGGCCTCGCAGGCGTCGCTCTCCCGCCTGTCGGGCGCCATCAACACGGCCGTGCTCCTGACCGGGAGCTGGATGGCCGCTCGCGGTACCCTCGCCCACGACCAGGGCTCCGGCGCGCGCGGCTGGTGGCTGGGCGCAGCGCTCACGGGGGTTCTCTTCATGGGCATCAAGATCTCCGAGTATGCCCACGTCTTCGGCGCCGGCATCACCCTGTCGACCAACGGCTTCTGGTTCTTCTACCTGTTCCTCACGATGATGCACCTGGCCCACGTGCTCGCGGGGATCGGTTTCGCCGGTGCGCTGGCGCTGCGTGCCGGGAGCAGCGAGCCTTCCAGCCTGGAGACCGTCGAGGCGACCGCGACCTACTGGCACCTGGTCGATCTGATCTGGATCCTCCTGTTCCCGCTGCTTTACCTGGTGAGGATGTGATGACCAACCTTCGATGGCGGCGGCGCGAGATGGACGTCGCCTGGGTGCTCCTTGTTGGCCTCACGCTGGCCATGTTCCTCCTCGATCACGAGCCCCTGCGCCGCTCGGGGCTGGTGGTCATGCTCCTCGGGATGGCCGTCCTCAAGAGCGTCCTGATCGGAGCCTTCTTCATGGGGCTCGGGCGAGCCTCTCGCCCGGCACTGGCCTTGCTGACCGCCTCCTTCGTCACCCTCGGAGGCATGCTGACGATGCTGTTGATCTGAAGGATCCTCCACGCCCATACCTCGCGGGAAATAAACTCCACGGGAAGATTGGAAGTCTGGAAACACGACCTGTGTGGTCAATTCCGACAACCATTCTCTCTTCGTTTTGAGACTCTCACTTTTGAGATGTTTTTCGACATGGCGAGGGGCGCCCGTCCCGGGGAACAATGGGGCCCGTCACTGGCGGATGGCGGAGACCTGGAACCCATCTCTCCATGGACGAGACCCCGATGGTTCGTGGGGCTGAAGGCTGAATGGTTGATCTCCACGACGCGGAACCCTTCTCGCTGAAGAAAAGTACGACTCATGCGCAGCCAACGAGCAGTCCGGGATCATCGATTCATCGGGCATAAATCTTGCTATCGAGCCTACGGCAGGGGCGGCTCGGTCGCGCGCAACCTGCATCTCATGTCATCCCCGACGGCTCCGGCAAGCAGACCCGAAGGCAGGCAAGGGACCTGCTCTTTCAGCGCATGCATGGAGCTGCAGACACCCATCTCTTCCTTGGGGACCCACAACCCGGAGGTGCTCCGTCTGCTCCTGGGAAACTCGATCTTCCGCTCGCTGGGGGAGCGACTCCAGCCTCTTGCCCGCGTGAGCTTCACGCGGACCGTCGATCTCGGAGCACCCCTGTTTCACGCGGGACAGCATGCGGAGCACCTGCTACTGGTGCTGTCCGGGTTGCTAAAAATCGTCCGGCACAGGGAGGACGGGACCGAGATCATTCTCGGTATTTTTGGCGCCAAGGAGCCGCTGGGGTTGCTGCCCGTGCTGCAGCAGGGGCCTCACACCACCACGGCCTTCGCGATGACCGAGCGGGTCCGTGTTCTCTGCATCCCGGGGGCGGAGTTGCTGCAGCTGGCATCCGTGGATACGGCGATCGCGCTGGCCCTGAATCATGCCTTGTTGCTGCAGAATCAGCTCCTCCACGACACCATCCACGTGCTCAGCGCGGGGGCCGTGCCCCAGAGGCTCGCGGCCCTTCTGCTGACGCTGGCCGAACGCTTCGGCGACGAGATGGAGGACGGCACGATACGGATCCCGGTGGTGCTCTCCCGCGGGGAGCTATCCTCGCTGATCGGCGCGCGCTCCGAGACCATCATCCGGACGTTCACGCGGTGGCGCAAGCAAGGGATCCTGGAGACCATGCGAGAGGGGTTCGTGCTCCCCGATCCGCTCAAGCTGGCGGAGATCCTGGGCGGCCTTCACACCTGCGAGCGATCCGGCGGGGCGCCAGGATGAAGCGTGACCCCAGGCTCCGTGGCCTCTCGTCCGAACACCACCAGGCGCTCGTCCTCGCGCGCTCCGTCCTCGCGGCGGCGGCGGCGGGGAAGTGTATGGAGGACCTGAAGGGTCGCTTCCGGGAGGAGCTGGAGCCGCACTTCCTCACCGAGGAGCGGTGGCTTCTCCCCGGGCTGGAGGCCGCTGGCGCCCACGACCTGGCGGCGCAGACGCGGGAGGATCATGCCTTCCTCCGTGCCGCCGTGGAGGCCGCCCAGCGCGGAGATCCAGAGGCGATGGCTGCCTTCGCGACGCGGCTCCAGGAGCATGTGCGGTTCGAGGAGCGGGCGCTGTTTCCGGCCTGCGAAGAGCTGCTCCCGGGGGAGCTTCTGGAGGCGGTGGCGAGAGGGGCGTGACCCCCGGCGCTCCGTCTGCGCCTCCTGGTCCCTCGGGGGTCTCAAGAAAGAGAGTCCGCCAGGTTCAAGCATGGCATTTTGTTGCTGAAAAAGTGGAATCATGGGTTGAAAATGAAAATCATGTTCTTAAAAGAAGAAGGAGGAGATTGAAGCCAAGATGACGACGCAGAGCGTGGTGGAAGAGGGTGGTTTGGGGTCGGGGGTGAGCGTGGAGAAGATGCCGGGGCACTGGGTGCTGGCGCGGCTGGGGAAGCGGGTGCTGAGGCCCGGGGGGCTGGGGTTGACGGCGCGGATGCTGGGGGGGCTGGCGATCGGAGAGGAGGACGACGTGGTGGAGTTTGCGCCGGGGCTCGGGGTGACGGCGAGGATGGCGCTGGAGCGGAGGCCCGGGAGCTACACGGGGGTGGAGCGGGATGCGGTGGCGGCGGCGGGGGTGAGGCGCCTGTTGAAGGGGGCGAGGCAGCGGTGTGTGGAGGGGAGCGCGATGAGGACCGGGCTCCCGGATGGCTACGGCACGGTGGTGTATGGCGAGGCGATGTTGACGATGCACACCGCGGCGCAGAAGGCGGCCATCGTGGGGGAGGCGTTCCGGGTTCTGAGGCCCGGGGGGCGCTACGGGATCCACGAGATGAGCCTGGAGGCATGGGTCTCGGAGGCAGAGAAGGCGGAGGTCCAGCGGGATCTCTCCGCGGCGATCCGGGTGGGGGCGAGGCCGCTGACGGCGGAGGAGTGGCGGGATGTTCTGGAGGAGCAGGGGTTCCAGGTCCGGGAGGAGGCCACGGCGCCGATGCTCCTGCTGGAGCCGCAGCGTTTGATCGAGGACGAAGGCGCGCTGGGGGCGCTGAGGATCGGGGCGAACTTGCTTCGGGATCCGGGGGCGCGGGCCCGCGTCCTGGGCATGCGCCGGGCCTTCCGGCGGCATGCCGCCCGGATCGGCGCGGTGGCGCTGGTGGCCGTCAAGCCGGGGTGACCGGGCGGCGCGCCGCGCCCTCCCGGGGGGAGAGCAGGGCGCCGAGGGCGCCGATCTGCATGGCTCCGTTGGTCTGGTGGGCCACCGCGATGGGCAGGGGCACATGAAACAGCACGGTGGCCGCGCCGAAGAGGATCTGGAGCACGAGGAGGGAGGGGATCGTCCACCAGAGGGCGAGGGCGAGGCGCCCCCGGAGGCGTGACCTCCAGGACCACCAGGCGACGAGGAGAAGGGTGGAGGCGCCCAGGGCCAGGAGCCGGTGGAGAAAATGGACCGTGGCGAGACGCCCGAGGAGGCGATGGGTGTACTCGATCAGGTAGATCCGTTGAAATTCCGGCAAGCCCATCGAGGCGTTGATCAAGCGAAATTCAGGGGAGCGCTGGTACCGGGCGAATTCTTCCTGCCAGGCGGCTCCATTGAGGGGAGGGATCGCCCCCAGGATGGGCTTCCATTCGGTGATGGAGAGGCCCGCGTGGGTGAGGCGAGTGACCCCTCCGATGAAGATCATGGCGAGGACCAGGAGGGCGCAGCCGAGGAGCCACAGGCTCACGGCCGCGTGAGGGCCGCGGGGGCGCACCGTCAGGCCTCCAGGGGCTCGAAGCGCGCCTGGAAGAAGCGCAGGTAGCGAGGCTCATAGACCAGGCGCAGGCCTCGGAGCTGCTCGCGGTGCCGAAACAGCTCGATCACGC
>JALOQB010000056.1 GCA_025453595.1 Polyangiaceae bacterium | reverse complement strand
AATAAATTTTGGCCAAATGTCCCTCGAAGAAGCATCCCAATGGCCTTCTTTGCTGGAAATCGTACGCACCAAAGTAAAGCCAGAGAGAGATCGAAATAACAGGGACAATTACCGCAAAAATTGGTGGCTCTACGGTGAGTATCGACCCGGACTTTTCAGTGCAATCGCCCATATGAAACGCTGTCTGGTAAATTCACAGGTGAGCAAACACCTTATTTTTGCCTTCCAGCCAACGGATCGAATTTTCGGTCATACCCTCTATGTCTACCCCATAGACCGGAATTCAGGGTTTGTTGTTCTTCAATCTCGGATTCACTCTACCTGGACGTTTTTGATGGCGTCCTCGATGGGGCGGGATAGCCAGTTGCGCTATTCGGCCTCCGACTGCTTCGAGAATTTCCCCTTCCCACAGTCCGATCCGCGGGCGGTCATCCCAGCGCTGGAGGGGATAGGCGAACGGTTGTACGAGGCGAGAGCGAGGTACATGGTCGAGACGGACCAGGGGCTGACGAAGACCTACAACGCGCTGAAAGACCCTGGCTGCGAGGACGAGCGAATCCTGGAGCTGCGGAGGCTGCACGAGGAGATGGATCGAGCCGTGCTGGATGCCTACGGGTGGAAGGACATCGCCGTGCCGCCGTACTGCCCGAAGAGCGACGAGGACCGAGCCGCGCTTTCAGCCTTCGAGGACGAGGTGATCGACCGGCTCTATGTGCTCAACGCCGAGCGCGCCGCCGAGGAGCAAAGGGAGGCCGCCAGGGCCCCCGCCGCCAGCAAGCCGCGCGGCAAGAAGAGCGGAGCCCCCGCGAAGCGCAAGGGCAAGAAGGACGAGGGGCAGGGCGATCTGTTCTGACAGCAGGGGCGGCGGGGCGCGGGCCCAGAGAAGACCCGCTGGTCGACCCCCGGACCTCGGCCAGCCCGTGCAGGGATACCCCGGGCGAGGGCAGCGGCAGGGCCCTCTCCACGGCTCCCTTCCTCTGCTACCCTTCCTGCGTCCTGGTGTCGTGGTGGCGTCGGGTGGTCCGGGTGACACGATGGAACGAGAGAAAGCCGAGACACTATCGAGCTGGCGCGAGCGGATGGAGGGGGCGCATCCCTGGACTCGATCGCTGCTTCGTGCGCTCGAGCGCGACGGGTTCGAGTTGACGCACATCCGGCGCGCGGGCGGCCCTGCATGGTTTGTGCGGACCACTCCGCCCAGGCATCTTCAAGAGGGGTTCGGGCTCGCCCCGGAGTTGCTCGTGGTGGCTGTTGGTGGCGAGGTGCAGGCGCGAGATATCCGCGAGGCGCAGGACGAGGTCGTCAGGTCAGGCTTGCGGCTCGACGGGAACCTCGTCGTGGTGGCCGATGAGGGGCATGAGCCGCTGGACGGGCGGCTAGGCCGGATCGGGGGGCACGGTCAGCGTGTGGCATGGATTTGCAAGACAGGCGACTCCTGGCCCGTGCTCCCTGACGTGCTGCGGGCCAGGCTCCCCGCCTTCGACGTCTACGAGGAGCGCGATGCGGTTCGAGGCGCGCAGCTGATAGGCCGTGATGTCGAGGTTGCCGACCTCCGTACCAGGGTCACCCGGGGCGACGCGGTGGGGCTCTTTGGGCTGCGGAAGATGGGTAAGACCTCCGTGATGCGGGCGGTCACCGACTGGTTCGACCCAGCAAGCGGACTGCGGGAGCCTGGGACCAGCCCGGCTGCGCGGGGGGTAGGGGTCGCCGTGGTCATCGATGCCACCGTCATCCTTGAGCGAACCGTCGATGCTGCCGCCGATGAGCTGATCAGAGCGCTGGCTCGACGGATGCAGATCGCGGGCGAACAGATGCCAACATCGAAGCGCAGAGGTCTGCTCGCCTGGAAGGACGTGGGCGAGGCAATGCTCGATCGAGGGCTTCCGCTATCGGTGGTGATCGACGAGTACGATCTACTCTTCGCGGGTGAGAGCGGCGAGGGACCGATCCGTGAGATTGGAAAGCTGTTCCGCCTGCTCCGCGGATGGTCACAGACGAGGCAGGGCCAGGTCTCGCTCATCCTGGTGGGGCGTGATCCTTCCTACCTTTCGGAGCCTGAGTTCGATGGCGTCACGAGCGCGCTGTCCGCCTGGTGTACGCCAGCATGGATTGGCCCCCTTGAGAAACACAACGCGATCGACCTGCTTCGCAAGCTAGGAAGAAGGATCGGGCTCAAGGTCGGGCACGAGAGCGCCGAGCTTGCGCAGCAGTGGGCTGGAGGGCATCCGCTGCTCCACCGCCAGTTCGGCTCGACCCTCAAGCAGGCGACAAGGCAGCGAGACCCATCGTGGGGTGCCGCAACCGACAGTTACCTTGAGAGCGTCACAGAGCGCTTCCTCGAGCGAGAGGCAGTGCTTGAGGTGATGCGGGAGATCGTTGCACTTTTCCAGAAGCGCTATCCAACAGCTCTGGATTTGATGATGCGCCTTGGTCATGGCAAAGGGTGGGGTGACGCGCTGGCCGACCTTGGCGGGGATGCCAACGAAGCGGTCAAGATCCTGCGCAATTTTGGCCTCGCCACCCCCGACCGCACGCTTCCAAAGGCAATCGCAGCTTACCTCCGAGCAACGTTCCCCGAGGCTTCTCGATTGCGCAGGGTGGGCTGATATGATGGCGAACCCTTATCGCTGGCAGCACGACCACCCGACGCACTTCGTGGCGAGAGATGAGCTGGTCAACTCGCTTGTGAGTGGTTTGCGAGGGGGTCTCGCGCTCAAGCTCATCGGCGGCCGAGGGATGGGTAAGAGCGTGCTGCTGCAACAGGTGCAGACGCGGTTTGTCGGCGAGCCCACCACGCGCGTTGTACTCGTCAATGGGCCTGCCGAAGAGGGGACACTCCCCGCGTTCGTGCAAGACATCGCCGGCAAGCTGGGGCTCGCGCCGCTGTCTCGCCCGGCCATGGATCATGTCATGGAGCTCGCGAGCCAAAAAGGGATCGATCGGATCATCCTGCTGCTCGACGAGGCCGATCAGTACGTGCTGCTTGGAGGCGGGGAGGTCGCACGAACCTGGTTCAACCGCCTTGAGGCTACCAGAAAGGCCTGGCCCGATAGGATTGGCATCGTCATCGCGGGCGGCCTTGGGCTACTTCACCTCGCGCACGTACTGGGATCGGGGCTCCTGAGTCGTGCGGATTCGTTCATTGCAGCGCCATTCGCTCTGCCAGAGCTGCGAGAGCTCGCCAGGCCATTCGCCACCCGGGGGGAGCCCCTGGGCGAAGACGTCATCGAGACTCTCGCCGTTCTCTCTGGCGGGAACCCTGCACTGGCGACGTTCGGTCTCCAGCATATTTGGGCCGGGGGTGACCCCATCCCCGTGCTTCGCTCCAAATTTGGTTCTTTTCCTTCGCATCACGCCGACTTCCTTCGCGCGGTGCAGGATTCGGTCTCTCATCGGGGCCTGGTACAGGCCCCAGGACGCGTCCTCGCCCTCGTGCGGAAGCACGGCGCCAACGTCTCTCGCGAGCAGCTCACAGAAGCTTGCGCCCCCGACACTCCTCACGTCGATCTGCAGCAGGCCTTGCAGCTTCTTGAGGCTGCTGGCCTGGTTCGTGTTTCGGGTTCTCCGCTTGGTGGCCCCCTCAAGATCTCTCCGGTACCGTCGATCATCAACCTGCCGACTGCGCCCTCAGGCGGGGCCAGCGCGCCGGAGCAACTGCTCTCGGACATCATCTCGCTGCTGGGCAACATTCATCGATTCGGCCGCGACTTCCACGGACCGAACGGAAGAGGGCGACGGACATGCACTGCTCGAGATCAAGATCTGGCCACGCAACGACTACAAGGACATCCAGGCGCAGATCGACAGCTACCGCACCTCGGACACGGTTGCGGCCATCTCCGTCATGCTAGGGTCGAGGGCAGTGGAGGGGTGGAAGCAGGACTACGAGCGGGATTGCTTGGCTGGGTTGACGTTCTCGAAGCACCCAGACCCGCCCGATCTCGTTGGGTACTGGAGCGTGGAGACCGTCGACGGAGCAGGTATCCACCACAAGACGGAGCACCTCTTGGTGCACATTCCAAAGCGAATTTGATCGCGGTGGGCTGCCATGGGGCGAGGCACGAGCGCGCAGGACTCTGACGCGCAAGGAGGTGAAACAAGACTACTTGCAGGCCCCTGGACGGACGTTGATCGAGAGCACGTCGGGTCCACCGACGCCACCCGGTTCACCGCCATGCAAGCCAATCTTGCGCGAAAACGCTCTTGCCCCGGGCCTGTCTGGTTTATCCATGAGCCCTGATGAACGAACAGGAAGTGAGAAAGAGGCTGGTCGAGGCGCTGGAGGCGGATCTGGTGGGGCCGTTTGTGCCCGACGATCACCCGCAGGGGGGGCAGGAGGTGCTCCCGATTGCACCGTCGCGCTGGTACCTGACCGGCTTCCTGGCCCCACGAGACGGGAGGACGCCGGACGCAGAGGATAGGGATTCTCTGGATGACGGGATGGCCGCGGGGAGCGATAGCCAGGCGGAGGACGCGGGGAACGAGGAGCCGGAGCCAAAGCGGCCGGTGAGGTTCCCTGCGTCGATGGGGGTGTCGGTCTTCTTGCCGCCGGGAGAGGGGGGCACGATCGAGGTCGAGGTCTGGTACGCCGACTACGACAAGATCGAGGTGGCGCTCGACAAGGAGCACAAGAAACGGCCCGCATGGAAGCGGGTCCCTCATGGCCCGCTCCAGGTCACCGTGCCGCTCTCGGCCGAGGCGCTCCAGGGGCGCGATGGGATCGCGGTGCCAGGCTCGCGAGGGCTGTGCCTGCGGGGCGAACTTCGCACCACGAGGATGGCGGGGCTGGCCGAGGGGACCCGGGTGCTCAGCCTGTTCCTGGTGAACGATCGGAGGGCGCTGGAGCGAGACCGCGATCTTCAGTTTGTCTTCCAGGTGAAGATGGCGCTGGGCTTCGCACAGGGCTTTGTGAGCCGCCCCAACCGCCGCGGCGAGGATGCATCCGACGAGGACCAGCGGGTGCTGGCGCTCAATTTCCGCGACCGGATGGAGTGGGCGGTCGGGCACAACATCAGCGTCGAGCCGGTGACGCCGGTCGCCGGCAAGGTGACGCGGATCTCCACCACGGCGCTGCCCCGGCACGAGGTTTTGCGGGTCGATCATCGGGAGATCAAGGGCCTGATGATCAAGATGAGCGAGCTGGCGAAGCTCGACGGTCAGGTCCTGGTGGAGCGGCTCTCTCCGCTGGTGGAGCGCTACGGCGACTGGATAGAGCAGCAGAAGGAGGTGCCCCTTGCGCGACCGGCGCTTGTCAAGACGCGCGAGGATCTGGTAGCCAAGGCCGAGCAAGTGAAGGCGCGCCTGGCCGAGGGCATCGCCTTGCTAGGCCGGGATGCGCAGGTGCAGCGGGCCTTCGCGCTGATGAACCAGGCGATGCACGTGGCGGCGATGCAGGCCGATCGCTTGCGTGAGGACCCGCGCTATGTGGGCGACAAGGTGCCCTCATGGAGGCCCTTCCAGCTCGCCTTCGTGCTGATGAACCTGGCATCGATGGTCGACCCGGCGCACCCGGATCGGAAGCTGGCCGAGCTGATCTACTTCCCGACAGGGGGCGGCAAGACCGAGGCCTACCTGGGCCTGATCGCCTTCGCGCTGCTGCTGCGCAGGATGCGCGGGAAGGGGACACCACACGAGGGGCGAGGTGTGGCGGTGCTGCTGCGCTACACGCTGAGGCTGCTGACGCTCGACCAGCTCGGCCGAGCGGCGACGCTGATCTGCACCCTGGAGCAGCTGAGGGCGCGCTTGCCAGCCGAACTGGGGGACGCGCGCTTCTCGATCGGGCTATGGGTGGGAGCGAGCGCGACGGCGAACCGGCTGAAGGAGGTGCACCAGGCCCTGTCGGACTACTCTCCGGGGCGGACCGACTCGCCCTTTCCGCTGACGAACTGCCCGTGGTGCGGCGAGGCGATCAAGATCCAGAACATCAAGATGCTCGATGCCAGCGGCAAGCCGAGCAAGAAAGATTTCGTCCGGGTCGCGGTCTACTGCGACAATAGCAAGTGCCCGTACACGGAGGCGAAGGCGCCGGGCCAGGGGCTCCCGGTGCTCTTCGTCGACGAGCAGATTTACCAGGATATCCCGTGTTTCGTGGTAGCGACGGTCGACAAGTTCGCGATGATGCCGTGGCGCGGCGACGCCGGGATGCTCTTCGGCAGGGCGACGCACATCGACGACGAGCGCGCCTACGGCGTGATGCACGACCCGCCGAGCAAGGCGCGGTCGCTGCCCGAGGGGCTGTGGCCGCCGGAGCTGATCGTGCAGGACGAACTGCACCTGATCTCGGGCCCCCTGGGCACCATGGTCGGGCTCTACGAGACGGCCGTTGATTACCTGTGCGAGCGCACCATCGCCGGGGTGGCGAGGCCCCCCAAGGTTGTCTGCTCGACGGCGACCGTGCGCCGGGCGCGAGAGCAGATCCTGGCCCTCTTTGGCCGCCCGATGAGCCTCTTCCCGCCGCGCGGGGTGGACGAAGGAGACAACTTCTTCTCTGCCGTGCTGCACGACCAGCCAGGGCGGCTCTACCTGGGCATTGGAGCCCCGGGCCGGGCGCTACGAGCGGTCTCGGTGCGCACCTACGCGACGCTGCTGGCAGCGGCGCAGAAGCAGTTTAACCCGAAGGGAGAGGCGAACCAGCCGGCCGATCCGTACATGACGCTGGTGGGCTATTTCAACAGCCTGCGCGAGCTAGGGGGCATGCGCCGGCTGGTCGAGGACGAGGTCGCCAACCGGGTGCAAGACGTCGAGGACGAGAAGCGGCCGCTCTTCTTCCTGGGGCCACATCCCTGGGGGAGCAACCGCAAGCCCAGGCTACCGGCCGAGCTGACCTCGCGAGAGAGCACCGACAGGGTAAAGGAAACCAAGCGGAGGCTGGGGGCGCGGCTGACGCTGAGCGAGCCAGAGCCGCTCGACGTGGTGTTGGCGTCGAACATGATCTCGGTCGGCCTCGACGTGGATCGGCTGGGGTTGATGGTTGTGACAGGCCAGCCCAAGACGACGAGCGAGTACATCCAGGCAACAAGCCGCGTGGGCCGCGCTTACCCTGGCCTGGTCGTGATGTGCCTGCACGTGGGGAGGCCCCGTGACCGCTCGCACTACGAACGCTTTGTCTCGTACCACGAGAGCTTTTACCGCGAGGTCGAGGCCACCAGCGTGACGCCGTTCAGCGGCCAGGCGCTCGATCGAGGTCTGGTCGGGGCGATGCTCTCGATGGTGCGCCACGGTATAGGGCCGATGGAGCCACCGACCGGGGTGATGAAGATCCACGAGCAACGCTCCTCGGTCGAGAGGCTACTCTCGTGGATGGTGGCCCGGGCCCGAGGCCACCGGTTCTATCAGGACGAGGAGGCCGAGGCTCGCATCGCCGATCTGGTACGAGCCCGAGGCCGTAGCTTCTTTGACTCGTGGGAGCGCGTGGTCGACCGGGCCAGGGCCGGTGCGACCAGCCGCACCTACAGCCGCAACGACCGCACGCAGAGCGAGGGCCTACCCCTGCTCTTCACCTCGGGCGATGAGCCGCCCGACGACATCGATGCCCGCAATTTTCAAGTACCTACGTCGATGAGAGACGTCGAACCGAGCGTGCACCTATGGCTGCGCCTCAAGCAACTGGACGAGAGATGAAAATGGCCAGAGAAAGAAAGAAGCTCGACGGTCGCCCCGTCTCGAAGCCAGAAGGGCAGATCCGCCAGAGCCAGCTTGTCACCACCTTCGGCCCCGGGGCCATGGTCGATCTGGTCGATCGCTCGGTCATCATCGGCGGCCTCGAGCACTGGAGCTACGGCAAGGCAGGCTACGTTTCACTGGACGACGCGCGGCTGAAGAAGGCGCTCCAGTCGAAGCTGAGCCAGCTCGACGAGGCGCTTGTGCTGGCCAAGGAGGGCTATTTCAGGATGCCGCCAGAGGGCGACGGACGCGACCCTTCTCCGGGGGTCGGCGTGCGTGCTCTCGAGTTCCCCCGATGGTTCGTTTGCAGGGGGTGCCGTCGGCTGGCGCACGCCCAGGAAGCCTTCGAGAACAAGAACGGACGGTACCGCCACGACTGTGGTAAGAACAGGTGGTCAAGCGCTGTCCCCGTTCGCTTCGTGGTCGCTTGCAAGCGGGGCCATATCAGCGACTTCCCCTGGATATCCTTCGCCCACCTCGACCGGGAAGAAGGCCGCTGCGACCGGCCCGAGCTGTACCTGATCGAGCGATCACTCGGCGACATCGCCACGATCTTCGTCGAGTGCCGCAGCTGCGATCGTCGCGTGCCCATGAGCCGGGCGACAGTGCTGCCCTACAGCTGCAGCGGAGACCGTCCGTGGCTGGGCGGCCGCGCGATGAACGAGCCCTGCGATCAGAAGAGCGAGATGCTGGTACGCACGGCATCCCATGCTTACTTCGCCCAGGTCGTCAGCGCGCTACGGCTACCGGACCCGCTCCCTGATCCGCTCCGCCTGCGGCTGCGTGACAAGGAGATCTGGAAGGCCGTCCACAAGGTGACCGCCGCCCCGCAGATCGAGATGCTTATGGAGATGCTCGATCACGTGAAGAGCGCGATCCACGAATTTCCTGTCGAGAAGGTCGTGGCCGCGATCGAGGCCGAGCGGAGATCGAGCGACGAGGTCGCGGATCGCCCGCTGCGCAGCGCCGAGTACGAGCGGCTGACCTCGGCCCCCATCGAGCAGCCTGGCGTCGTCCCGGACGCAGGAGCCCACTTCGCTGCCTATCGCGTCCCTCCAGGCCGGCTTGATCTACCGGCCGGCGTGAAGGGGCTGGTAGTGGTGCCGGCGCTGCGAGAGATCCGTGTGCAGATGAGCTTCAGCCGCTTCGACTCGGTGAGCCCGAACTTTCAAGGAGAATTCGACCCCGGGACCTCGGGGATCAAGCCTGCCGTGCTGACCCTGCCCAGCGGCAACGAAAAATGGCTACCAGCAGCCGAGATCCGTGGGGAAGGCATCTTCATCGAGCTGGACCTAGCTGCCGTGCAGGAGTGGGAGACGAGCGACCCCGTGAAGGCCAGGGCGGAACAGCTGGAGAAGGCCCATGAGGCCGAGGGGCAAGGCGAATTCCCGGGGGTTCGCTTCTACCTTCTGCACTCCCTCGCCCACCTGTTGCTCACGGCGGTAAGCCTCGAGTGCGGCTACGCCGCGAGCTCGATCCGGGAGCGGATCTACTGCGGTCGCTCGGAGGAGAACGGCCCGGATATGGCAGCAATCATGCTGACCACAGGCACGACCGGCAGCGAGGGGACGCTGGGCGGCCTGGTCGAGGAGGGGCGGCGACTGAGGCACCACCTGCGCGAAGCCTGGGAGCTTGGCCGTCTGTGCTCGAATGACCCCGTCTGTGCGGCTCACGACCCTAACTCGGAGTCGAGCGATCGCCGCACCGAAGGGGCGGCCTGCCACGGCTGCCTGTACATCGCTGAATGCTCCTGCGAGCGCTTCAATCGCTTCCTGGACCGGGCCCTTGTTGTCCCGACCATCGGCAATGACCCTGCGCTGGCCTTCTTCCGGGAAAGCCCATGACATCAAGGCCAAGCCTCAAGCAGGTCAGCACCACGGTGCTGGAGCAGCTCCGCGATGCCATCGCTACGGGCCGGCTCCTCCCCCCCTTGGGGCGCGCCGCACTGGTTGGCCTTGGTATCCGCCACCAGCTCGACTTGCTCGAGGCGGTCCTGGCTGGACACCCCGCGCCGACGTGTCTTCTATTGCTGGATGTCGTACTGGCCGAGCGGGAGAGGCGAAAGCCTCCCCCCGAGCTGGTCTGGACAGGCCCGGAGCGCTCGATGGGGGCCGCGCGAGACACGGCAGTGGTCCTCCGTTCTCTGTTCGAGGAAGCGCGGGAGAGCGTCATCCTGGCTGGTTACAGCTTCGATCATGCTCGAGACGTGCTCGCTCCGCTGCATGCATCGATGGCCGCCTATGGGGTCGACGTGCGCTTCTTCGTCGACGTCCCGCAGCTCAAGCACGGAGGCAACGCCCAGGAGCACCTGCGCCAGCACCTCGGCGCGTTCTTCAAAAACAACTGGCCATTTGGCCCCCCTCGGCCCCGGATCTACCACGATCTTCGCGCGCTCCTCCCGGGGCCGCCCTGGTGCAGCTTGCACGCCAAGTGCGTCGCCGTAGACAGGAAAAAGGCCTTCATCTCCAGCGCCAATTTCACCCAGCGAGGCCAGGAGCGAAACCTGGAGGTCGGAGTCTTGCTTGAGGACCCGACCTTCGCCGGCCACCTGGCAGCCCAGTGGGTCGGCCTGATCGAGGTTGGGTTGGTGGCCCAGTTCGACCCCTCCTGAAGCGCTCAGAGCATACCGAAGGTGTCTGGCTTAAACCGGGATCAGGGTGGGGTCTCTTCGCACCTCAAGGGAGACCTCGACAAAGTCGGCCACGAGACAGATCGAGAGCCACGCCTCGGCCAGCGTAAACGTTCGGCGGCAGGACGAGGGCTCTCATGCTTCGATCGACGCGAAGAGCTCCTTCCAGCCCGCTGGCAGCTTGCCCGAGAGCGCGGGCTTGCATGAGGGCAGCGCGAGCCTCGTTCTTACTCTCGAACGCCGCATAGAGGGCGACGCGGGGCCAGTTCCACCGCTTGTCGCTCAACAACGCACGAATCCATCCCCTGGCACGCGTGCTCGCGAGCGCAGGCCCCCGGCTCAGCCGGGCCGCCTCTTTTTCTCATGCACCGAGGGGACGCCCAGGCAGCCGACGGAGCCGCAGTGGCAATCGCCGTGGCTGACGACGACATCGACCAGCCCCTCGCGCCTGGCCCTCGCCCGAGCCACGCTCTCTTCCCAGCGGATCTGCCTCATGCGCCAGTCGGGCAAGAACACCCGGCCGCCCTCGTAGATGTGGCTCTGGAGCCTGGTCTTGTGCCTCTTCTCGCGCATCTCGATCGTTCGAGGGTAGCAGATACGGTCGCCCGG
This sequence comes from Polyangiaceae bacterium, assembly GCA_025453595.1. Classification (GTDB taxonomy): domain Bacteria; phylum Myxococcota_A; class Polyangia; order Polyangiales; family Polyangiaceae; genus JANWXX01. The sequence continues at coordinate 17,598 of JALOQB010000056.1, read as the reverse complement.
AGGGCCACTCACGGCGATGAGGGTGCCGACCCCAGCGCGGCCCGTCGCCGCTCGTAGGCTTCGCGCTCGACCCGCTCGAAGTGCTCGACGATACGCACGCTGCCTCGCGCCCCGCGGTACTCTTTTTCGACCTCCAGGTTGCGGCCCACGAGCCGGTCGCGAGAGTCCACGGTGCCGCCGTCGGGGAGCGTGGCGTGCGAGGCCCACCCGGTCCACGCCCAGGCGGGCCCCTCCAGCGTGCCATCGCCCCGGAACGCGCCGCTGCGCTCGGACATCGAGAAGACCGAACCCGTCACCGCCATCGTGACCACGTACTCCTTGAGCGGGCGCCCTGGCCCTTGCTCGCTCACCACGTCCTCCTCGATGGTGCTCCGCGCGCGGTCGAGGCGGCGACGCACCAGCACGCGGTTGGTGGCCACCGGGGCGGCCCCCGGGGGCCCGGCAAACACCTGGCTGGTCCCTTCGTAGTACTCGACGAGAGGCGCTGGCACCGCGGGCGAAGCGGGCGGAGTGCAGGCCGAGGCCAGGGCCAAGAAACCTAGGGAGACCATCATCCTGAGCATGAGCCGAGCTTTCTGCGCCGGTGCTGTGTTGTTCGCGGCGCTCCGGCACCATGGCTCTGCCAGTGGCGCTGCACTCCTACCGATCTTGCGGTGGTCCCCGGAGCATGTTGCCAGGGCATGACCCCTTGGTTCACCTTGCACTGCGATGATGACCCGTCGGCCTGCCCCCCTGCCGAGCGAGACGACACACGTGCTCGCCCGGGTGGCCATCGCGGTGCAAGACTCGCTCGATACGCCGTGGACGCTCGCGTCGATGGCGGCGCTGGCGGGCTACGAGGAGCACTATTTCGCCCACGCCTTTGCCGAGGCGCTGGGCCAGCCTCCGCTGCGCTACGTACGCGGGTTGCGCCTGGAGCGCGCCGCGCACGACCTTGTCTTCGCTCCGGACAGGAGCATCCAGCGCGTGGGACAGGAGGCGGGGTACGCCTCGTACGAGGCCTTCCGCCGCGCCTTCGTGCGTGCGTTTGGCTTCTCGCCGGGGGTCGTACGCAAGCGAGCGCCCCGCCGCCTGCGGGGTCGCCCGGCGGTGACCGAGGGGGGGCGCATCGAGCGCCCGGGTTCGTGCGTGGGCGGCCCGTGGATTGAAAAGCTCGGCCCCCTGCGCGGGGTCTCGCTTCTGGCCGCCTCGTTCTCGGATCAGGCCATCGCATCGGCCTGGAGGCGCTTCCCGGCCCTGCTCCCGCCGTGCAAGCCGCGCACGCTGGGGGCCGCGGTCTCCCCGTGGGGCTGGCTCGCTCCCTCGCTGCGCCCGCGCGAGTACCGCTGCCTGGCCCTGGGCCACCTGCCGCCGAGCCCCGAGCTGACCCGGTGGACCTTGCCTGCGGCCTGGCAAGCGCGCTTCGATTTTCACGGCCCCACCAGCGAGATACACACCCTCTTCGCCTGGATTTTCGGCGAGTGGCTGCCCCACTCCACGCTACGCTGCACCTTCGCGCCGATGGTCACCCTCTTTGACGAGCGCGCCTGGCACGAGAGCCGATACGCGGTCTCACGAGCGCAGGTCTACCTCCCGGTCCGGCAGGCCGCCTGCGACTGAACAGGCCGGTTGGGGCTGCCTCTGTCGCGGAGCATGAGCGCCCCACCGGAGAGCGCATGGCGAAGGCAAGGCGAATGACCAGGGGGCTAGCTGCCAGCGGGGCCCCTCGAAGGAGAATGCCTCCTGCTCGGTGCCGTCACCGCCGAGCAAGCATCGGAGACGACAACCGCGTGCACATCAGAGGAAGAAAGAGAGCACCACGAGCGCCGGGGCCACAAAGCAGGTCACCCCGGTCAGCAGCAGATCCCAGGACCAACGGCGGGCGCGGGTCAGGTGAATCACCGTGAGGACGCCGCCTGCAAAGGCCAGGGCGCTCCCTGTCCCCAGGCCGATCATCAGCGCCCAGACGTGTCCATACCCGAAGAAACTTGCCTGCACTGAATCCTGGAAGGGAGGCAAGGTCGTCAGCATGGTCAGCCCGTACGCCAGCAGGCTCTGGAGGTTCAGCGCGAGGATGGCGATCCGGAGTTTCGAGGGGGCCATGGTCCGGACTCCAAGCTGCACAGGCTCACCGCGGCGCGCCACCCCCCTGACGCAACCGTGACGGTCTGAACCGGGCGCTGACCGCCCCCCAGCGCCATTCAGGCCATGGCCAGGCCCTTGCTTCTGCCACCAGGTCGCCGAACCGCGCGACGGTTCGACGGAAGCCACGCCCGGTTCCAGCGGGAGAGCGCGGCGGCCGCCTTGCATCGTTGCGAGCGGTGCAAAGCTGGGCCATGCATTCCTCCCTCATGCTTGCTTCGCCTTCACGATGCTCGTTGCTGGCAGGATTGCTTGCGGTGGCGATGGCGCTGCCCGGGTGTGGCACCCGGCCTGTCACCGCCAAGGCCCCCGAGTGGAAACCCGAGGGGGAGACCAAGTGCAAGATCACCAAGAGCCAGTCCCGGCCGTTGATCATCGAGTGGCCCTCGAACGACCGCGTCGCCCTCGAGGCGACCATGAAGGACGGCGTCGCCCTCGTGCGCGCGACCGGCTGCGAGGTCGAGGTGCTGCATCGCTGCAAGGCGAGCAGCTCGCGTTACGGCTACCGCGGCACCTCGAAGGAGTCAGATTCGGTATCCATCCGCGACGAGGATGACCTCTACGCCAACCTGCCGCTGGGCGCCGCCAGCCTCTCAGGCAAGCTCCAGACCAGCGGATCGCTCAACGTCAACATGGCGGTCGTTGGCCGCTACATCTCCGAAGGCAACGAGGTCAACGCGGGCTCCCTCCAGGGGGACGGCTGCGAGCGCGCCACCCACTACATCTCGGCCGTCTCCGTCGGGGCGTTCACCTTCTTTGCCGGCGGCGCGGCCGAGGCTGGCGCGGGCGTCAACACCGGGCTCGGCGTCGGTGCAGGCGCCAGGACCTCGAGCTCCCGGGAAGAGCTGAAGAGCGGCGGCAACGTGGCCTCCTGCGACCTCGCCACCCGCAAGGATAGCGAACCTCCGGACGGCTGCGGCGCCCTGCTTCGCATCGAGATCGTCCCGCTCCCCGAGGAGCGGCGCACCGCAAACCCTGCCTGCCCTCCCGGCAAATCCTGGGACGGCAGCCGTTGCGTCGAGAGCGGAGGCGCCCTGCCTGCCCCCACCAGCCGCCCTGCCGCGACCAGCCGCCCTGCCTCCACACCCACCGCACGCCCCCGCCCCGCACCCTCCACGCCCCCGCCATCCTCCCTGTCCAAGCTCTCCAGCCCTGTCTTCACCGCCGGGGGCTACTCGCTGATCTTCGGGACCATCCTGCTCTCCAGCGGCGGTATCGGCGCCTTCCAGCAGAAGCGCAAGCTCGAGGAGAACCCCGGATGGTGCTCCGGCGACCGGTGCACGGAGGAGGGCACCTCCGCTCGCAAGGCAGGCCGCGCCTTCTCCATCGTCGCCAACGTCGGTGCAGGCCTGATGGCCCTGGGCGGTGTCCTGATCTGGCTCGCCCCCAGCTCCAAGACCACCGTGGGGCTCTCGCTGGATGGCCTTCGCTTCGCAGGGGAGTTCTGAACCATGCGCCGCTCTGCCTTCGCTCTCGCTGCCCTCTCCCTCTGCCTCCTTCACTGCGAGCAGATCATCGGCGCCGACTTCAGCGCCCCCGCCGAGACGGTCCCGGCCAACCCCAGGACAGGAGGTGTCGATCCGGACCCTCCCCGTTACCCCGACGCAAGCGCCTTCTGCCTGGCCTTCGCCCAGGCGCTCTGCCAGCCGACGGTCGCGGAAGGCTGCTGGCGTGATGGATCCTGCATCGCCTCCACCCAGGCGGCCTGCGTTGCGCGCATGGGCTCGAACCGGGGTTACCTCAACGATGAGTACGCGGACGGGTGCATCTTCGCGACCCTGGCCCTGGGGAAGGGCGGGCGAGCTGACACCAAGTCGCAGCGCCAGCCAGATTGCATCCGTGCCTTCGGCATCCACGCGGGGGCGGGCGAGCCTTGCTCCTCGGAGGCCGACTGCACCCGCCTCTCCTCGCCCTCGGAGGACCTGCGCTGCATGGTCGCGGAGGACAAGACCTACCGCTGCCAGGCGGTCACGTCGTCCAGCACCCAGGACGAGGGCGAGGCCTGCAGGAACCAGCTCTGCGACAGCTCGACCTACTGCGACGTCGCGGCGGCCACTCCGCTGTGCGTCCGGCGCATCGAGTCTGGCTCCTGCGTCCTGTTCAAGGAGGCTTGCGCCCAGGGGTATGCCTGCATCAAGGGGGCCTGCGCGCGCACCAGCCCGCCGGAGACCACCTGCACAGGCGCACCGAGCCTCTGCGGCCCCACCAGCACCTGCGAGAAGGAAGACCCCGACTGCGCCACCACCAGCTGCACCAGCCGGTGCGCCCTCAATTGCTCGCAGGATGCGGAGTGCGGGCTGGAAAAGTTTTGCATCAAGGGCAAATGCCGCGATTCTCTCGAGTTGAAGGTGGAACCTCCGGACGGTTGCGAGGCGCTCGTCGCGGATCCGCTGCTCGGCGCCTTCTGACGCACGACCGCCGCCAGGGTCACCCTGGAGGTGCCCCGGCAACGAGCAGCAAGGTCGCCCGTGGTTCGCCAGCAGAGAGGAAGGTCACCGTGAGCATGCTTTCTGAAGAGAGGAGCCCGGAATGGAGTCATCGCCCGGAAGCCTTGCGCCTGCGCCGCGGGGGCTGTCCATGATCGCCCGGCGTCGTTTGCTGCTGGCCGCCCCCCTCGCGCTCCTGGCCTGCGGTCCGCGGCCCGCGCCCCCCTCGTCACCGAGCCCGCTCCTGGGGAAGCCGGGCCCCATGTTTCGCCGCCCGACCCTCGACGGCTCGGTCATCGACCTCGCGACGCTCCGCGGTCGGACGGTGGTGCTCAAGGTCTTTGCTCGCTACTGCGAGCCCTGCAAGCGCACCCTCCCGTTCCTGGAGAAATTCCACAAGGAAAACCCGGCCATCGTGCTCATCGGCATCTCGGAGGACGAGACCGAATCGCAGGCGCGTCGCATGGTCGAGGAGTTCGGCCTCACGTTCCCCGTGGTCCTCGACCAGGACAACGTGCTCATCGGGCGGCTCCGCATCAGCGAGATGCCGGCGACCTTCGTGCTGGATCGCCGGGGGGTGGTTCGCTGGTACGGCGACGCCAGCCAGCCCGAGGAGCGGCTGGGAGCGGCCATCCAGGCGATCGACCGGGAGCATTCGCCCTGACCGCTGGTTCGCCTATACTTCCCGCCATGTCGGACGCCGATTACGCACCGCCCCGGGTATGGGTCTGGAACAAGGAAAACGGAGGCCAGTTCGCCAGCATCAACCGGCCGATCGCGGGCCCGACCCACGAGCGAGAGCTCCCCGTCGGCAAGCACCCGCTCCAGCTTTACTCTCTGGGCACGCCCAACGGGGTCAAGGTGACGATCCTGCTCGAGGAGCTGCTGGCCCTCGGCCATGAGGGCGCCGAGTACGACGCGTGGCTGATCAAGATCAACACGGGCGAGCAGTTTTCCTCGGGCTTCGTGGCGATCAACCCGAACTCGAAGATCCCCGCGCTGGTCGACCGCAGCGGCCCCGAGCCTACCCGGGTCTTCGAGTCCGGCGCGATCCTGATCTACCTGGCCGAGAAGTTCGGGGCCTTCCTCCCCACCGATGCGTCGCGGGCCGAGTGCCTCTCCTGGTTGATGTGGCAGATGGGCGCGGCGCCCTTCCTTGGCGGCGGTTTTGGCCATTTTTACGCCTATGCACCGGTCAAGATCGAGTACGCCATCGATCGCTACGCGATGGAGGTGAAGCGCCAGATGGATGTGCTCGACCGGCGGCTCGCCGGGTCCGAGTTCATCGCCGGGGATCACTACACCATCGCCGACATGGCCCTCTGGCCCTGGTACGGGGCCCTCGCCCAGGGTCAGCTCTACAGCGCCGGTGAGTTCTTGCAGGTGCAGGAGTACCGGCACGTCCAGCGCTGGGCGAACCTTGTCGGTGCGCGCCCCGCGGTCCAGCGAGGCCGCATGGTCAACCGTGTGCTGGGCGACCCCCGGGGTTGCCTGCCCGAGCGCCACGACGCCTCCGACTTCGAGACCCGAACCCTCGACAAGCTCCAGGCCACCGGGGGCTGAGCCTCCCTTTGCCCATGGGTTATCTGTAGATCCGGCTCTCCACGGACCCGGACCTGATCCTTCGGGGTGTGCTACGTCTCGACTCATGTCCTTGACCCGCAGGCTGCTTCTCAAGCTTGGTCTCACCTTCTCTGCCGCGCTCACCGGTGGTGGCGCTCTTCTCGCTTCGGCTTGCTCCAGCGAAGACGATCCCGGAAGCACCGGTGGTGGCGCCGGAAGCGCCGGAAACCCTGGCAACAACAACAACGGTGGTTCTGGTGGCAATGGTGACGGGTACGGCGATGGGTATGGCGATGGATACGGCGATGGGTATGGCGACGGGTATGGCGATGGATATGGTCAATACGGGATGAACTGGCAGGGGCCCGCGAGGAACGAGCGGAGCGAGCTGGCCTCGGGGCCAGGGGGCTGGGAGGCAGGGCGCGGGTCCGGATTCCGGATCGGGTGAGGGTTGCTTCGCATCGAGCGTGACATCGAGGCTCGCCTGCGAGGGCAGAGGCGCGCGGACGCGCTGCGCTTGCCGGTCAGAGAGCTGATCCTGGGGCTGGGCGACCTGGCGCTGGACGAGGCGATCTGGGCGCTTGTCGCGGTCGAGGCGGCAAGGCAAGCATGGGCGGGGGCGACGGTGGGCGTGCAAGGGGACGGGGAGGGAGCGAGGCTTTACCGAGGGGTGTTCCCGTGCGGAGAATGGCCCCGGGGTGCCCAGGGGGTCAGGCTGGTGGTCGATGTGAGCCAGCCGCAAGCCAGCCGGGCGAGGCTGCACCAGCGACCCGAGGGGCACCTGCTTCGCGTGCCAGGAAACCCCGGGATTCATCCGAAGCAACACCGGGCCGGGGACTGGTTTGATGGGGCGCTCTGCGCGGGCCTCGCGGCGCGGAACGAGGCGCCACGCCTGCCGCTGACGCGCGCCTTGCGCCACGCCGGAGCGGTGCTGCTGAAGAAGGCGCTCGGGGGCAGCTGGCGGGCCGCGGTGGCCTGGATCCCGTCGGGCCCCCGGGCTCACGAGGCCCCGCGAGAGGCCGCGTGGCAGACGGCGCGGTGGCTGGGGGGGCTGGTGGTCCAGGTGGGAGGCGAGGCGCCGCGAGGGCCCTTCCTGGATCGAGAGAGGGAAGACCCGGGCGCGCTGGCGTCCGCGCTGGCCTGCTGTGCGGTCTGCATCACCGACGACAGCGGCTGGGCCCAGGTGGCGGCGGCGGCCGGGGCCCCGGTGGTGCAGGCGTCTCGTGGCCTGGACACCCGGCGACGAGGGCCCGCCTCGCCGCTGGGCGCCGCGGTGGGGGGAGAGCCGAGGGTCGATCAGATCACGGGCCTGGCGCGGCGGGTCTCGGTGCTGGGGTTCCCGGCAGACAGGCTGCGTCGATGGCTCTGAGCGAGGTGACGTACTTCGGGTTCCTGAGCGAGCAGAGCGGCTACGGGGTCGCCGCGCGCCGGCACCTGCTGGCGCTGGACCACGCGGGGGTCCAGGTGAAGGCCCGTTCCCTGGCTCTTGGCAAGGACCGCCAGGTGCGCGATGTCCCCGTGCCGGCGGTCTACCCGAGGGTTCGCGGGCTGGCGCAGCACCCGGCCCCGTGCTCCGTGGCGGTGGTGCAGACCACCCCCGGGGCCTTCCCCGGGGCGCGGGCGCGTCATGCGGGGCATCTGGTGGGCTTCACGGTCTGGGAAACCGAGGAGATCCCGGGCCGCTGGTTGCCCTTGCTGCGCGACGTCGACGCGCTCTGGGCCCCCTCACGCTTCTCGGCGGACGCGCTGCGCCGGGCCACCGGCCGCCCCGTCGCGGTGGTCCCTCACCCGCAGCGCCACCGGCGGCGGCGCAAGGGGCCCTTCCCCGGGATCCCTGACGGTGCCTTTGTCTTCCTGTCGGTCCAGGAGTGGCAGGATCGCAAGAATCCGGACGGCCTGATCCGGGCTTTTTGCCGGGCCTTCTCCGGCCGGAACGACGTGGTCCTGGTGCTCAAGCTCGGGCTTCGCCTGGCGCGCGACCGGGGCCGCGTGCTGGAGACGCTCCGGGGCCTTGTTCCCTCCGGAAGCCCCCCCGTGGTGGTCCTGCTGGAGCAGCTCAGCGCGCTGGCGCTGCGGAGGCTCTTTGACCGGGCCGATGCCTATGTCTCGCTGCACCGGGCCGAGGGCTTTGGCCTGGGCATGGCCGAGGCCATGGCCAGCGGGATCCCGGTCGTCGCCACGGCCTACTCGGGCAACCTGGAGTACATGGATGACACCTCGGCGCTGCTCGTCCCCTACCGGTTGATCCCGGCCCAGGAGCGCCTCCTCAGCACCGGCCTCTTCGGGCCCTGGACCCGGTGGGCAGAGCCGGAAGAGGACGCCGCGATCGCCCAGCTCCGGGCCTGCCTGGACCCGGACATCGCCCGGAGGGTCGGGGAGCGAGGGCAAGCGCTGGTGCGGGAGCGCCTGGATTTCAGGCGCATCGGGGCGACCATGAGGGCGACCCTGGAGGGCCGCTGACGGGCGCTCAGGGGGCGTCGGCGCAGCAGCGGAAGCCGGTCTCGGTGCCCTTGTAGAAGCGATCGTGGGCGGTCTGGGCGGCGCGGCAGTGGTTGCGGCTGGGCTGCCAGTAGGCCCCCTTCATCGCGGGGCGCGGGGCGCCGACGCGGGCCGAGGCGTCGATGGTCGTCCACTCTTCGAGGTTGCCGCTCAGGTTGTGGACGCCGAAGGGGCTCACGCAGCGGGGCTTGTCGCCGGCCCCCACGCGCAGGTCCCGGAGGGACCCGTCGCGCTCGTAGATGTCGACCCGATCGGCGTTGCAGGCCTCGGCGTCCCGCTTCCAGCCGTAGGGGTAGGGGCGCATCTCCTCGCCCTCGCAGGCGAAGTTCCACTCGCTCTCCAGGCACACGCGCTTGCCCAGGGCGCCGCAGGTGCGCTCGGCGTCGGTCCAGGAAGCCCGGGACACCGGCAGCCCCTCGCCGGGCGGCGCGTACTCGTCTCGATCGATGCAGAAGCGACGGTGCTCCCGCTGCTTCGACAGGCACCGCGCCCCCGAGTACTCGGCGCAGCGGTAGTGCTTGTAGCGCCCCGTCGTCTCCATCCAGCGGGCGCAGGTGTGCTCGACCTCGGGGCAGTACTCGCCCTCGACCAGCACCATGCCCGCCGGGCACGTCTCCCCGACCGGCGACGCCTTCGCCTCGACCACCGGGGCCTCGCTCGCGGCGGCCTCGGGGGCCGCGGCAGCAGGGGCCCCCGGGCTCGCCGCGGCGGTGCGGGGCGACACCAGGCTGGAGGTGAGCTGACGCGCACAACCCAGCAGCTCGAAGACCCCACCAACCCCCACCTTCCCGGTCTTCTGGAGCAGCAGGTACGCCCCCCCGTGGAGGGTCGCCCCGGCGAGAAACACGGCGGCCAGGTGCTTTCGCATGCAGGGCCCATCAGAGACCAGCGGCCGCCCCCCGCGTCAACCCGGAAGACCCCGGCGCCCCGTCGAATTGTGCGAGCCGCGGCGACAAGGTTGTGCGACACAGGGCGCATGGCTCTTTTCAAGGAAAATCTGCTCGCCGGGCAGGTGGCCCTCATCACCGGCGGGGGCAGCGGGATCGGCGCCGGGATCGCACAGCTCCTCGCCCAGCAAGGCGCTCGCGTGGCCCTCATGGGGCGCAGGGTCGAGAAGCTCGAAGAGGTCGCCTCCACCATCCGTTCCGCAGGAGGGTCTGCGCTGACCCTGCCCGGGGATGTGCGCGATTACGCCCACGTGGAGGCGAGCGTGAAGCGCTGCGTGGAGGAGTACGGGCGGCTCGACATCGTGATCAACGGGGCCGCGGGGAACTTCCCGGTGCCGGCGTCGCAGCTGTCGAGCAACGGGTTCAAGGCGGTGATGGACATCGACCTGCTGGGGACCTTTCACGTGTGCCGGGCGGCCTTCGAGCCGCTGTCGAGGCAGGGGGGTTGCATCGTGAGCATCACGGCGACGCAGGCGTTTGTGCCGACGATGCTGCAGGCGCACGTGGGGGCGGCGAAGGCGGGGATCGAGAAGATGACGAAAGACCTGGCGCTCGAGTGGGGGTCCTTCGGGATCCGGGTGAACACGATCGCGCCAGGGCCGGTGGCGGGCACCGAGGGGATGGCGCGGCTGGCGCCCGGGGGGATGGCGGAGACGCTGAAGAAGAACGTCCCGCTGCAGCGCTACGCGACGATCGAGGAGATCGCGGGCGGGGTGCTGTTCCTGGTGTCCCCGGCGGGGTCCTACATCACGGGGGCGATGCTGCTGATGGACGGGGGGCTGGCGCTGCTGGGCGGCCGGATCTTTGAATGATGGCGACTCCATCGCTCTTCTTCAGCCGCACCGGCGAGCCCACGCTGCGCTACGAGGTCCACGCGCCCGAGGGCAAGGCGAGCGGGGCGGTGTTCCTCACGCACGGCTACGCGGAGCACAGCGGCCGCTACCGGCACGTGATCGACGCGCTGACCCAGCGAGGGCTGGTGGTGGCCAGCTACGACCTGCGCGGGCACGGCCACTCGGAGGGGCCCCGGGGGTACATCGAGCGCTTCGACGATTACCTGCGGGACGCGCGGGCGCTGCTGGGGCACCTGCAGACCGTCGAGGCCTGGCGGGCCGGCGGGAAGCCTGCCCTGCTGGGGCACAGCCTGGGGGGCCTGATCACCTTCCACCTGGGCCTGGAGCTGACGAACGAGAGCCGGGGAGCGGTGCTCTCCTCCCCCTTCTTCGGCCTCGCCCTCGACGTGCCGGCCCCCAAGCGCCTCGCCGGCACCCTGCTCTCCCGGGTGTTGCCTCGGGTCGCGCTGCCCTCCGACCTGCGCGGCAAGGATCTCACCCACGACAGCAAGCTGGCGCGGGCCTACGACGAGGACCCGCTGCTGGTGAAGAAGGTGCCAGCCCGCTGGTTCACCGAGGCGATGGCGGCGCAGCAGCGGGCCTTCGAGCGGGCGTCCTCCTGGAAGCTCCCCCTGCTGCTGCTCCACGGGGCCGCCGACAAGGTGGCCGCCCCCGCCTCGTCCCGGGCCCTCTTCGAGCGCATCCAGGACCCGCGCAAGGAGCTTCGCCTCCTCGACGACCAGTACCACGAGATCTTCAACGAGATCGATCGGGACCGCTGGATCCGCCTCGCGGCCGACAGCCTCGCCCGCTTCTGCGCCCCCCTCTCCTGAGCGCGCAGGCCCCCGCTGTCGGGAAACGTTCGTCTTCCCCGTCCTTGCTGCGCTGCTGCTAGCCTGGCGCGTTCACGCCCGCGACCGCGGCCCACGGCCGCCTCCAACCGGCAACCAGCGAGGAGGACTCCATGCAAGAGACACCTGCACGAAAATCCCTGCCCACGGACGAAGACGGCGGGTTCCTGCCCTTCCGGGCCGCCGTACAGGCCACCTTCGCGGCGATCACCGCCACCGAACGTCCCCTGTTTCTTACCCGCCAGGAGGGCCTCTTCGAGCTCTTCCTCGAGCACCTGCCCCCGGAGCTACGCCAGCACTACACCTGCAGCTGCTGCCGGCGGTTTATCCGCGCCTACGGGGGCCTGATCGCCGTCCGCGAGGATGGAAGCGCCGAGCCTGCGCTGTGGCCAGACCCGGAGCAAGTTCCGGTGACCTTCCGTCGCTCCGTCGAGGCCCTCCGCGCCCGCGTGGAGGCCGCCCCGATCGACCGCGTCTTCTACACCTCCAGCGAGATCATTGGTACTCCAAAGACCGGCGAATGGGATCACCTCGCGGTGCCGATCCCGGCGGCGCGGCGCCACCAGAGCCTGGTGCAGACGGCAGGGCAGCGGGCAGCGGAGAAGACCCAGGATCGGGCGATCCTGGAGCGGGGCCTTGCCGAGTTCTCCAGCGCCACCTTGATGAAGGCCCTGGAGCACCTCACCTCGGGGCAGCTCTACCGGAGCGAGAAGGCGGAGGCGATGGTCCACTGGCTGCTCGGCCTCCACGAGCAGCGCTCGGTGCGCCGCGACGAGCGTCGCCAGGAGAACCTGCTCTGGGTCGCCGTGGCGCTGGCGCCGGCGGGTTTTTGCCATGTGCGCACCAACATGATCAGCACGCTCCTCGAGGACATCCTCACCGGGATGCCGTTCGAGCATCTGCGCCGGCGCTGGGCCGAGAAGATGGATCCTTCCCGCTACATGCGGGCCCAGGCGGCCCCCGCCGCGGGGAACATCGCGCAGGCCGAGAAGATCATCGACAAGCTGAAGGCCACGGGCTCTCTGGAGCGCCGCTACGCGCGCCTCGAGGACATGAAGCAATTCCTGTGGCGTGCGGTGGCGGCGTCAGAGCCCAGGCAGGAGGCTGCAGGGGTGTTCCAGCACCTGAACCCGAGGGAGCCAGCGGCACCGTCAACCCCCGTCGGTCAGCGCATCACCTGGGAAGAATTCCAGCACACGGTGCTCCCGGAGGCGACGCACATCGAGGCCCGGATCCCCGGCTCTCAGGATCGCTTCATGGCGCTGGTGACGGCGGCGCAAGCGGAGGCGCCGCCCATCCTCCAGTGGGATCAGGAGGGGGACCGGAACCCGGTCTCCTGGTACTACGCGGCGGGCATCGACGCGGAGATCCGGCGCCGGGTCCTCGAGGCCGGCGGCACCCACGAGGGCTGCGACATCCGGGTCTCGCTGCTCTGGAACAACCGCAACGACCTCGACCTGCACATGACCACCCCGGCCGGGGAGCACATCTACTTCGGCTCCAAGAAGGCCGCATGCGGCGGCTGGCTCGACGTTGACATGAACGTCCGCGGCGAGACCACCAAGCCCGTCGAGAACATCCGCTGGCTCAAGGGGGCGAGCCGGCCCGGGCTCCACCAGGTCACGGTGCAGAACTACCGCTTCCACGACCCCTCGGCCCCCACCCCCTTCCGCATCGAGCTCGAGGTCGAGGGCCAGGTCTTCCACCACGATGGCGTCATCTCGCCCGGCGGGGAGACCGGCGTCGCTTCCGATATCCTGGTCACCGAATTCGAGCACACGCCAGGCAAGAAGCTCGCCGCCCCGCCGCGCAACATGCGCCCCGCCGAGCACGGGAATACGTGGAACGTGCGCCCCGGTCAGTGGGTCCCGGTGACCTGCATCGTCCCCTCCCCCAACCTCTGGGGGGATCGCCCCACCCTCCACCACGGTCGCCATCTCTTCTTCCTGCTGCAGGGGTGCCGCGACACCGACGGCAGGGCCGCCCGTGGCTTCTTCTCCGAGGCGTTGAAGAGCGAGTTTCACCCGATCCGCTCCACCATGGAGGCGTACACGGCCTCCGCCGCCCTCACCGGCGCCGACGAGGCCACCGCCTGCGGCCTCGGCATGTCCGATCAGTCTCCCTGGGATCTGGAGCTGCGGGTCACCTCTTCACGCGGTCGACACAGCTACCTGGTCGAGCGCTGGGGCTGATCCCTCACGGGGCCCGCGCAAGCACCCGGAGCCGGTTGGCGCCCCCATCCGGGTAGGTCTCCAGCCGCAGGTGGGTGAAGGGACCGCGGGACCGTAGCCCCGGGCCCTCGACCCGCAGCGAGGCCCCTGCCAGCGCCTTCACCGGCGTCCGGGCCAGGACCTCGACCCACGTCGCCTCATCCAGCCCTGCCCCGCCCTCGCTCACGGCCCCCAGCACCCGCAGATCCACCGGGTTGTTCAGGACAAAGTAGCGAAAATCCACCTCGAGCTCCTCGATGACCCAGGGCCGCGCGAGGGCCACCACCACGTGGTCCGCGTGGTCAGGTCCCCGGCTGCGGCTGGTCTCCCAGCCGTCCCCCATGCTGACCGGCGCCGCCTCCGCGAGCAGCTGCTGGCTGTGGCCATAACGGTTGTTGCTCGTGCCCACCACGCGCCCCCCGAAGGCCTCGCAGGCGATGTCGACCAGCGCCCCCGGAGCAACCTGGGCCCAGCGCGCGGCGATCGCCTCGGCCCCCGGGGCCGCGTGGGCCCGATCCCCGCCCCGTGGGATCGGCGCCTCGTGCCTCAGACGACGCACCGGGTTCTCCCCCGGGTCCACCGCCTCCGGCGCCCGCCCCGGGTAGCAACGAAGGCGCGCGATCCCCCCATCCGGGTGGTTCTCCAGCATCACGTGCGTCCAGCGCCCGGCGGCACCGGCGGGCGTGCGAAACACGTTGTGTGCATGCCCTTCCAGATCGCTCGCAGCCAGCAGCGGCACCCAGCGCGCATCGCCCCGCGTTGGATCCTCCCCGGGGGCCCCCTCCAGCGCCAGCAACGCCCCGCGCTCCCCGTGGTTGCCGTCGTGCCAGTGGGTATCAATATCCACCGTGGAAATGGCCCCCGGTGTCCCCAGCTCCAGGATGACCCAGTCCGGCGCCTCGGGGTTGTGGCGCCGGGTCTCCCAGGAGTCGAACTCCTGCCCTTTCCCCGGGAGAAACACGCCAAAACGAAACTCCGGTGCCCGGGGCGCAAGCAGGTTCTCCGCCGGTGCAAACCCCTCGTCCGAGCACGCCACCACACGCCCGCCCATCACCCGATCCAGCACCTTGTCCGTCATCGTGGGCCAACCGACTAGCGCGTGGAGGTGGACCTGGCGAGGGTAGGAAGTTACCCGCACCAGGTCTGCGGGCTTCCCGTCTCATTCCGGCCGTTGGCAACCGAGGGACGGTCCCGTGGGCAAGGCCACTCGGGGCGACCTGGACGCAAGACGGTCGAGGTTGGACGGGAGGTCGCCTGGGGGAAGGCTGCGATGGTCGGCTTGCTCTCCAACACCTTTTGAACTACCCATTTTCCCTCGCTCACCTCAACATCGGCGAGAGCCTCGTGAAGACCACCTTCCTCCACGCCTTCATGGATGTGCACACCTTCGAGGTGAACCGCATCAAGAAGTGCTGCACCCACTGCGCGCTCCCCGAAGGCCACCTCATGCCCGGCTGTGCTTACAACCTCTACTGCGACCGCGACGTGCGCCACACTGGCCCCGCCAGCGGCACCAAGATCTGAGGTAAGGGCTGATGGGTCTCCTCGGCGGCGCGAGCCACATCTTCACTCCCCAACCCCCTCTCCCTCAAGGGCAGAGGGGGGGAGGCTCGCTCAGCGCATGATCCACACCCTGGAGTGCCGGAATATCCGCGGTATCAAGCAGGCCGAGATCTCTGGGTTTTCTCCGCTCACCGTGCTCGTCGGTCCGAGCGGCTGCGGCAAGAGCACCCTGCTGGATGCGATTTTTCTCGGTGCAAAAGCCACCGCGGTGCCAGTTCATACCTGGACAACAGACACCGCCTTGAATATCATTTTTACCAGAAGGGCAGAGATGCAGAGCGATCTGGTTCGCTGGCTCTTCTGGAGAGGGACGTTGGAGAGTCTGCCCCTCCTCGTGAGTCTCCAAGACGAAGGAAAAAGTCAAAGGTTCGTGCAGGTCACGAACGCGTATCAGAAGGCCGATATCCGGGGGAATATTCTCCCTGTTTCTCTTATTCTCCCCCAGCCAGGCCACCCCCATGAGCCGCTCGCTGTTGTCTACACGAAGCAGGTCGAAGCGGGGCTCCTCGGGCTGAGCATCGAGATTCTTCGGGGCGTACTCCCGGGTCTCGAAAGCATCCTCATGGTGCTCGACAAAGAGCTCCAGAAACCCACAATCCATGCTGTTTTTAGCGGTAGTAACGGCAGCGTACCCCTTGCTCTCGCCGGTGATGGAGTCGTGGCGCTGGCTCGCCTGTGCTTTGAGCTGGCGCTCCCGCAGGGGTCGGTCGCGCTGATCGAGGAGCCTGAGGCCCACCAGCACCCGAGGGCCACGCGAATGAGCGCCAAGGCCATGGTCGCCGCCATGCGCCGCGGCGTGCAGGTCATCCTGAGCACGCACAGCCTCGAACTGATCGATTTCTTGCTAGAAGAGCTCACTCCAGAAGAGATCCATCAGTTTGCTGTGCTGCGCCTTCTCAACAAACAGGGGGTCCTCTCGGCCATCCACCACCCCGGCGAAGAGGTGCTCTCTTCGCGGCGTGAAATTGGCGAGGATCTCCGATGAAAGATCGAAGGATCGATGTCATCCTTTGCGAGGGCTTCGATGATCGCTCCTTCTGGAAGGGTTGGCTGCTGCGCCTCGGCTGCGAGGAGCTGCTCAAGGCAAAAAATAAGGACGCCCTGCCGGTGCTCGCAACCGGGGACAGGACCGGCGGCACCTTCGACTACGCCACCCCCGCGGCTCGCATTCTACGTGTCGTCCCGTGCAATCAGAAGAAGCCCACCGAAGAGGCAAACATCAAGCTCAAGCGTCGTGAGGTAGACTCTCTTGGTGCCATCCTGATCAACCTCGACCTAGACGATCGAAAGATCGAGGATACACATGACGAGATTGAGACGCTTCGACAAAAATATGGAGGCACCGCTATCTCGCCCGATGCTTTCTCGCTCGATGGGGGCGAATCAAAGGTGTTCTCTGCCGTCTGGTGGCTCGACGACACCTCTCCTCCAGCGGGGACGCCGGAGCAAAACTCGCTCGAGAGGATCGTGTGCTGGGCCATCATCAACGCCTACCCGGATCGCGGCAGCGCCGTCGAGGCGTGGCTTGCGTCGAGAACCAACCCCCCAGCCGAGGACAAGAGGCACAAAGCCTCGGCGTGGTCGTTCTATGCCGGCTGGTACAACGATCACGGGACCGGAGATTTCTACTCACACGTCTGGAAAGACGATAAAGTCAGGGATTTTCTCGAGAAAGCGCTCGGCAAGATCGGGCTAAAATAGCGGATCGAAGACCTCGTGGGAGGGAAACTATGACGCCGCACAGGCAAGACTCTTCGATGGCAAAGGCGTTTTGCCTCGAATTCATCCGCCAAGGCGGTATCTTCTCAAAAATCCAGGGCAAAACTGGATGAGTCAGGTCCGACACCACCCCCTCGCCACTTCTCAACTATCCGGGGCAGCCTGAGGCCAGCCGGGCGCCTGTCGTCGTTCCGTCCATCTGGGAGGGGTGTTCAGGTGAGCCCCCCCTTGGAGTTGGTATTTTTCCCGGTGAATCTGAGGTTGTGGGTGTCTGGTACACCTGAACAGGTTGGCCGTCCATGGGCGGAACGACGACAGGTGCCGCCAGCCGCCCTCCACAACGGGTGGCCCGCTTGAAAAACCTGCGGAAGCAGAGGCCTCGCACCTCGAACTCCTCGCACTGACCTGCCAGTCACCCCAGATTTTTGAGAAGTGGCAAGGGGGTCAAATTGACATCTTTTCTACCCTGAATGACCCCCTTGCCCCGGATTTTTGAGAAGATACTCAGGGTGCTTGGGTCGCCTTTGCTAAGTGACCCATCAACGAAGCCGGGATGACGGAGCCGACGGTGGCCCTCCTCCTTTCTCCTGATGCCGCGCAAGATCCGCGATGCCCTTGATGCTCACGCCTGTCTCGACGTTGCCAAGGCCGCCGGCCTCGCTCCTCGCGACTGGGCACGCCAACACCGCGTGGACGCCCGCTCTCTCCACCTGTGGCGTATCCATCTGGCTCGCCGCGCCTCGCGCGATTCCGCCCCGCCGTCCTCCGGACTTCGCCTGGTCGAGCTCGTCCCGACACCGCCCTCTCGTCCCCCGTCTCGCTTCGTTCTCCACGTCGCGGGGGCCGTCATTGAGCTCGACGACAAC
>JALOQB010000340.1 GCA_025453595.1 Polyangiaceae bacterium | reverse complement strand
CCGATGGTGGCGGTGAGGGAGAAGCGGGCCGCTTCGGGGGCGTAGAACATGTTCTGACGCCGGCCGCTCGGGCCGATGGTGTTCCCGAAGTTGTAGTAGTTGAACGACAGGTTCAGCTCATCGGAGAGCTGGTAGTCGACGGAGGTGAAGAGGAAGATGGAGAGGCTGTAGTTCTGCGGGTCATTGGCCGAGCTGGCCAGATCCGCCTCGCTGACACGACCGTTCATGATCTGGATCCCCTCGCCCTCGATGCGGGTGGGTTTGTAGTTCCAGCGCTGGATGAAGATGGTGTCAAAGGTGAGGCCCAGGTTGGGGGTGATCTGGAGCCCCGTATCGATGACGGACAGGAGCTGGTGGTTGACCAGCAGGCGGCCTGTCATCTGGTTGGTGATGTCACCGAGGCCCGTGTTGGAGGCGGTGGTGCGGGGGTTCTGGGCCGCGATGTCGTCGTCGAGGGTGGGGGTGGTCGCCCGGGTGAAGGCGTGGGTGTAGAACATCGACCCGAACAGGCGCAGCGACGAGAACCAGTCGCTCCCCCGGTTGAGGGGGATCATCTGCATCAGACCGCCACCGCCGCCCACCGACGCGTAGGCGCCGTTGCCCTGGGATGCGAGCGAGGTCGGGAACAGCGCGCGGGGGCCGCCCAGGAACAGGGTGTTCCAGCCGTTGCGTCGCACCAGCACCCGGGAATACACCACGTTCACCCAGAGGTCGCCCAGGGTTGTCTCGCGGTACAGCTTGGTGCCGTCGTCGTTCGCGTACTCCTTGGTCGCGTCGATACGGAAGTTGACGTTGACGCGGTTCTTCGGGTCGTCGTTGCCGAAGAGGGCGCCTCCGCCGTACAGGTTGATACGAGGACGGAACGACGCCCAGGTCTGCACCGACGGGTTCCGCGACTGGTAATCGCGGCCGACCCCCACCGTCTCGGTGTTCACCGACTGATCGATGAAGATCGAGGACCCCGCCCACACCAGCGGCTTTGGCCCCTTGCCCGTTTTCGGAGCCGCCTTCGGGGGGAGCTTCAGCGTCTGCCTCGACTGATCATCCTGCTCCGGATCTTCCTGGGTCACAGGAGGGGGGGTCGGGGAGGACTGGGCCCACAAGGACCCGGACCCGAGGCACCCAGCTGCCACCACCGCCAACCGCAACGACCACCGCTTGCTCGCTCTCATCATGGGCCTATCGCTTCGCTCCGGGCCTCCGGGGCCACCATCGGCACGGTGCCGACTTCCACGCGGGGTATCAAGGGCAAAAAATATACCGGCAACCTTCGCCCTGCTTTCCCGGAAATTTGGCCCCCCCCGGGGCGCCGTCAGCCCCCTGACGGATCGACCGCGACAGCGGTGTAACGGGCCCCGCCCCTCGCCCTTGTCGCCGGCGCCGCTGGGCATCGGGTTCTGCTCTTTCTCGAGGTACCGGAAGATGGTGCGAGGGTCGACCCCGAGGTCGCGGGCGGTCTGGGTGCGGTTGCCGTGGTTGCGCTCCAGGGCCTCCAGGACGTAGCGCCGCTGGAACTCTTCCTTGGCCTTCTCGAGGGGCAGGATGGGGGCGAGCTGGGCGTCGCCGAGGCCCAGGTCTTCCGGGTCGAGGAGGGCCCCCTCGCAGAGCACCAGGGCCTTCTTGATGCGGTTCTCCAGCTCGCGGATGTTGCCGGGCCAGCTGTGCTTGCGGAGGGCGGCGAGGGTGGCGGGGGCGAAGCCGCGCACCGGGCTCTTCAGCTCGTCAGCGAAGCGCGACAGGAGGGTCTTGGCGATGATGATCACGTCGTCGCCGCGCTCGCGGAGCGGGGGGCTGTAGAGGTTGACGACGTTGAGGCGGTAGTAAAGATCTTCGCGGAAGCGGCCGGCCTTGATCTCTTCTTCGAGGTTCCGGTTGGTGGCGGCCAGCACCCGGATGTCGATCTTCTCGGGCTTGCTGTCGCCGACCCGGACCACGGTGCGATCCTGGAGGGCGCGCAGCAGCTTGACCTGGAGGTTGGTGGGGAGCTCGCCGATCTCGTCGAGGAACAGCGTGCCCCCATCGGCGGACTGGAACTTCCCGGTGCGGCTGGCGATGGCGCCGGTGAAGGCGCCCTTGACGTGGCCGAAGAGCTCGCTCTCGATCAGGTTCTCGGGGATGGCGCCGCAGTTCACCGCCACGAAGGCGCCCGAGGCCCGGTTGCTGCGCCGGTGGATCTCGCGGGCCAGCAGCTCCTTCCCCGTGCCCGTCTCGCCGGTGATGAGCACGCTGATGTCGGTCGAGGCCACCCGCTGCAGCTTGCGGTAGATCTCGAGCATCGAGGGGCACGAGCCGATGATCTCGCCAAAACGCTTGTCGTTGAGCTCCTGCGAGAGCTTCTCCTTGTCGGCCCGGAGCGCCGACAGCAGCATCACGTTCTCGAGGATGAGCGCCGCCTGGGCGGCGAAGACCGTCAGCAGGTCGAGGTGCGGGCGCTCGAACAGGTGCTTGATCCGGTTGCTGCCCACGTAGATGGCGCCGACCGCCTCGCCCTTGCTGAGCAGGGGCACGCACATCACGCTGCTGAGCTGGAGGGCCACCACGCTCTCGCTCTTGCCGAACAGCGTGTCCGAGAGGGCGTCGCTGACGATGATCGGTCGACCCGACGAGAGCACCTGGCGCACGATGCTGTCGGAGATGGCGCCGGCGGGGTTGGCGAGGGCCTCGCGGCGCACGTTGCGGGCGGCGCGCACGGTGAACTGACGCCCCTCGACCCCCCGGGCCCCCTCGTCGACCAGGAGCAGGGCCCCCTTGTCGCCGCTGGTCAGCTCGAGGATGTCGTCGAGCATCGCCTCCAGGAGCTCGTCGATGGAGCCGCGGGCCATCAGCTTCTGGCTGAAGGCGAGGAGCTTCTGCAGGCCCCCCAGGTCGAAGCCGGGCCCCGCGGAGGGGCGCTCGGCGACCGGGCTGCGAGGGGGCAGCTCGGAGAACATGCTGAAGGCGATCTCGGCTCCCTCCCCCAGCTCGACCCGATCCCCGTGGACGAGGCGGGCGCGGCGCTTGCGCTTGCCGTTGATCTTGATGTCCGCCTGCCGATCGACCTCGGTCAGGTTGTAGTCGCGGCCGTCAAAGACGACCTGCACATGGTGCTCGGCGACCCCCGCCCCCACGACCACCAGGTCGTTGCTGGGGGCGCGCCCCAGCGAGGTGATCTGCTTGTGGATGCCGTACGTCTGCGGGCCCCCGACCGGGGTGAGGTATTTGAGGGTTGCCATGGTTCAGAACAGGAGCCCGGTCATCTGGAGCCCCAGGCCCCCGGGGACCGTCATCGGGGCCACGCTCTCGATGGCAGCGTAGCGCCTCTTGCTCGGGTCCGTCTGGTTGTCTCCGATGGACCAGTCAGGATCGTAGAACGTGAAGAGACCACCGGCCGCGATGCCGATGGCGGTGCCGATGCCCTGGGCGATCAGGCCGCGCCGCGCTGGCCGGTCGCCGCCGGCGTAGAGCAGGTAGATGGGCAGCGTGGCGCCGAAGCCCACGCCGGCGCCGATCCACATGAAGGTCATCTGCTTGTAGCCGGGCAGCCAGGCCGCGCTGAGGGCCCCGGTGGCCACCATGCCCACGTTGAAGCCGATCAGGTTGCCCAGGGTCAGCCCGTCGTTGCGGTCCCCGTAGGTGGCCCCGGTCGACGCGCCGTAGCCCATCATGGAACCGATCGCCGAGCCCCACAGGCCGCCGGAGCCCACGAAGAGGCTCAGCTTGGGCGAGGGCTCTTGCAGGAACCCGACCGCCGCCCCCGCCGCCCCGCCCAGCGTCGACCCGATGAACACGCTGCGCGCAAAGCCTCGACCCCCCCAGGCGTCGGACGATTTCGCGCTGGTGAACTGGTAGAGCCAGAGGTTTGTCCCCTGGAGCGCGCCCAGGGTCAGCCCCAGCGAGATGGCCCCCGGGACGCCCCGCGGCATCTTCGGCTGATCGAGGAAGTACACCGCGACAGGGCCGCCGACGCCCAGCAGCGCCGGGGAGATGAACCCGAGCGCCGGGTCTTTGATCCCCAGCTCGGCGTTGAGCCAGAGACCGGTGCCCACGCCGTAGGCCGCCGAGGATACGTACAGGGTGCCGATCTCGAGGTCGGACGAGGCACGACGCGCCGACGGCGGTGGCGCCATGTACCCCCCGGGCGCCGGTTGTGGCGCGCCCCAGCCGTTGTTCGGCCAGCCAAAGGTAGGCACCTGGGCCGCGGCCGGGGCCGCAGCGAGGAGCGCCAGCGCCGAGGCTGACAGCGCGAGGAGCGAGGAAATGGGGTGTCGGGCCATGGAGAACCTGCGCCTTCCGTAGCGGTAAGATCAGCGAAAGTCGAGTTCTGGCAGCAGCGGCCGCCGCATCAGATCGCCGAGGGCGTCGCGCACCGATTTGTCCTGGTAAAGCACCTGGTACACCTGCTCGGTGATCGGCATCTCGACGCCGAGAGAGCGTGCCAGCTCATACGAGCTTCGCGTGGTCTTTACCCCCTCCGCCACGTGACCCAGGTCCCGCAGGATGTCGTCGAGCTTCTTGCCCCGGCCCAGCTCGATCCCCACGGTGCGGTTCCGCGATAGCTCCCCGGTGCAGGTGAGCACCAGGTCGCCCATGCCCGCCAGCCCCGCCACCGTCAGCGGGTTCGCCCCCTTCGTCACCGCCAGCCTCGCCAGCTCGTTCAACCCCCGGGTGATCACCGCCGCACGGCTGTTGTGCCCGAACCCCATCCCGTCCCCGGCCCCCGCCGCGATCGCGATCACGTTCTTCAGCGCCCCCCCCAGCTCGACCCCCACCAGGTCATCGGACCAGTACACCCGGAACACCTCGCTCGAGAAGCGCTCCTGCACCGCCTGCGCCACCTCCCGCTGGCTCCCCGCCACCGCCACCACCGTCGGGTGCTGCAGCGCCACCTCCTTCGCAAAGCTCGGCCCCGAGAGCGTCGTGTACATCGCCAGGTACTCGGGCCCGAGGGTGTCGAGAGTGACCTGGTGCATCAGCATCAGCGAGCCGTTCTCGATGCCCTTGGTGGCGCTCACGAGGGGCACGTTTCTGGGCAGGTGAGGCTTGAGCTCCTGGAGGACGCTGCGGGTGGCATGGGAGGGGATCACCAGGAGCACCAGGTCGGCGCCGGAGAGGGCGCGCTCCGGGTCCTCCGTGGCGCGGAGGTTTGGCGGCAGCGTGAAGCCTGGCAGGTACCGGTCGTTGCGGTGCGCCTGCTCGATGCTGTCGACGACCTCCCGGGGGCGCCCCCAGATCCAGACCTCGTTGCCCTTCTCTGCCAGAAGCTTTGCGAGCGCCGTTCCCCACGCGCCCGCGCCCAGTACCGCCACGTGTCCCATGGCGAGGAGCCTACCGCTCCGGGCGCCCTTCGCCTAGGCTCCCCGCCATGTCGTCATCCGCCGCGCCGCGCCCCCCCCTGGCCGCGCCGCTCCTCGCCCTGGTTCTGCTGCTGGCGACGGGGGGTATTTCTTGCCAGAAGGTCGGCTTCACGCTGGTCAAGCTGATGCCTGGCGTGACCAACGACCCACGCAACCGCACGATGCGCCGCGAGATCATGGGCTTCGGCAGCAAGGAGTTCTGCAAGGAGCTGATGCGCCGCGGGACGCCCCTCAAGCTGCGGGACGACGCCCCGGCGATCGGTCGCTTCTTCGCCACCCAGTGCTTCCACCAGGAGCTGGAGAACGACGACGTGTTCGTCCAGTTCTCGGGCCACGGCTACACCTGGACCCAGCCCTCGGGGCGCATCGGCTTCAAGCTCCAGGGGGCGATCCAGTACAACCCGGACTTCTTGCTGGAGGGCAAGACCATGTACGCCTACTTCCGGCCCCGCACGGTCCAGTCGTCCAAGTTCGAGACGGTGATGCTGGAGCGCGTGGCGACCAACCCCCTCGGGGGCCTCTTCGCCGGCAGCGCCCAGGAGACCGCCAACCGCATGGGCAACCAGATCATCGCCCAGGAGTTCCAGCGCGGGTTCACGGTGCTGCGGGACGACGACGGCTCCGTCGACTATGGCAACGGGATCATCGAGCGGGGCCAGCGCCCCTTCCACCCCTACCAGGTGCGGGGCTCGGACAAGGCCCTCCTCGCCTCCGACTGGGTCGAGATCCACGAGCAGCAGCGGGAATTTCTGGGCCCCTTCGAGATCGAGGGGGACGATCGGGCCCTGTTCCTGACCGCCAACCTCGACGGGACCCCGGCGGTCGACGTGATGCTCTTCCAGCGAACCCCCGGCGACACCTGGCTCCAGGCCTACATCAACCAGGCCAGCACCACCCCGCCGCCGATGCCGCCGATGCTCAGCGACGTCCTCGCCCAGGGCCGCGAGTGGAAGCGCACCGTCCCCCTGAAACCCGGCCAGTATTACCTGGTCATCGACCACAGCTCCACCGCGGGCCCGGTCTCCCCTCCCCCCACCCAGCCCGGGGTCCTGGGCACAAGCGACGTGGCCGCCGTGGTGCGCTACGTTGCTCAGGTGGGCGACGCACCTTAGAGTGCAGCCTTTCTCTACACCGTATGGACGCCCCCTCCCGACCCAGGTTTCCGTGAACCTCGCCCCTCGCCTGCTCCGCTCGCTCTACCTCACCGGCATCTTCGTGGTGCTGCCCCTCCTCGGGGCTGCCCTGCTGGTCTGGCTCATCGCCCCCTCCGACAGCTACGTCGCGGTCTCCTCCCACGGCTGGGTCCGTACCCTCTTCCGTGACCAGCGGGTCCCCGTGCTGATCGTGCTCTTCACGATCCTCGAGGTCACCCTCTGGAACCAGCGCCACCGCCTCCCCTTCGCCGAGCTCCTCGCCACCCCGGGCCGCTCCGATATCCCGCCCCATCACCGCGCCGACTTCGAGCGCGCCCTCGGCCTCCTCGACGAGGCCGAGCGCATCATGGACCGGGTCGGTCGCCGCCTCGAACGCGAGCTCCACGCCGACGAGCGCAGCGAGCTTCAAGAGTCGCTCCACGAGCTCCAGGCCTCCATGAACGCTCGCCCCTTCGACGGCGCTCGCTTCGAGCACGCGCTCACCCGCGCCGAGGGCAGGGTCGACCTGCACCTTGGCCGGTTCCGCAAGGGCGAGCTGCGGGAGTACGCCGAGTCCATCGGGGTGGCGGTGGCGGTGGCGCTGCTGCTCCGGGTGTTCCTGGTCGAGGCGTTCAAGATCCCGAGCGGGTCGATGATCCCGACGCTGCAGGTGGGCGACCACATCTTCGTGAACAAGCTGGCCTACGGGCCGCTGGTGCCGTGGGCCCGGACGCGGCTGTTCCCCCGGATGCCCCCGCGCCGCGGCGACGTGATCGTCTTCGAGTTCCCGGAGAACCGCGAGCAGGACTTCATCAAGCGCGTCATCGCCATCCCGGGGGACAAGCTGGAGGTACGGGACAGCCACCCGTACCTGAACGGCTGGCGCGTGCCCTC
>JALOQB010000055.1 GCA_025453595.1 Polyangiaceae bacterium | reverse complement strand
GCGGCAACCCGTTCTTCCCCATGGCCTACGGGCTGCTGGGCGGGGAAGGCTGGGATGACCTGCGCGCGGCCCTCTACTGGGAGACCCTGCGCGGGTACGGCGCGGGCGACGACATCGTCGACGCGCTGACCGCCCCGCTGCGCGTCTTCTTCACCCGGGACATGGGCAAGGGCTTCGAGGGGTCCGTGGGGCCGCTGCCGTTGCTGGGGGCGCTGGCGGCCTTCAAGATCGCCGGGGATCGCAGGACCGAGGCCCGGCTGGCGCTGGGGTTCGCCGGTCTCTACGGGCTGTTCTGGGCCTGCACGGTGGTGCAAGCGCGCTTCCTGCTGGTGGCGGTGGGGCCGCTGCTGGCGCTGCTTGCGGTGGGGGTCGGGGCGCTACCGCAGGGGCGAGCCGCGGCGGTGGCGCTGCTGGTGGGGGCGCTGGCGTGGGGGGCGGGGCCCATCGCCCACCTGTGGGGGCGCCAGCCGACGGCCTCCTGGCTCGCGGGGCAGCCCCGGGACGCGGCGCTGACCCAGGTGCTGAAAGAATCGTACACCCCCCTGCGGGAGCTCGAGGAGCTCGTGCCCGAGGGGCAGCGCGTCTGGCTGGTCTGGATGCGAGGCTACACTTACTACCTGCGACGCCCCTACCGCCTCGATAGCGTCTACGAGGAGTGGCGTCTGGCCGCGCTGCTGGAGGGGTGCGACGACGCGGCGCAGGTGGCGCCAAAGCTGCGAGCCGAGGGCTTCTCGTTCCTGCTGATCAACGAGCAATTCTTCCTGAAGAATGGGAGCGCTGACACCCGACCCGGGCGCACGACGGCGCTGCGGGCTCGCTTCGAGGCGGCCGTTGCCCGGGGCGATCTCAGGAAGGTACGAGCGTGGGGCAAGATCACGCTCTACGAGGTCGGCGGCGCGCCGTGATCGACGGGAAACCGACGCTGGTGCCCTTGCTGGTGGCCTGCGCACGCCGGTGGCGATCCCTCGGCGTGGGGGCCGCGCTCCTGGTGCTCCTCGCCGCCCTCGAGCAGGCAGACCCCGGGTTCTCCATCTCCTTTCAGCCGCCCTACACCAGCAGCAGCAAGGGCGAGCTCTTCTTCTGGTTGACCCACTCCCTCCTGGGGCTGCCCGCCTCGATGCTGCTGGGCCATGGCCTCGCGCCGCTGCTGGGGCCTCTGTTGCAGGGGCTCCGCGCCCTCTCGCGCCGACGGCACGGGGCGGTCGTGCTCGGGGCGCTGGTGGCAACAGGGTCATTTTTGACCTTCGTGGTGCTACGCTCGATCATCCTGCTGGATACGGCGGTGACGGACGACGAGAACGCCGTCGCGTGGGGGGGTCAGGTGCTCGCCTCGGGCCGCATCGGCGTGCCGGTGCCTGCGCCGGTATCGGCGTTTCGAGGGCCGTTCCAGATGTTCCGCGGCGGTCTTTTGATGTCCTACGACTGGCCCGGGGGGCTGCTGTTCAGCGCGCTGACGAGGCTCACGGGGCTGGGCTCGAAGGGGTACGCGGTGGTGGCGGCGACGAGCGCGCCGCTGCTGGCGCTGGCGGCCTTCCGGCTGTGGGGGCGTAGCGCGGCGCTGGTGGCGGGGGGCTGGGCGCTGTGCTCGCCGGCCTTCCTGCTGCTCTCGCTGACGACCCACGCGCAGCTGCTGTCGCGCTCGATGACGGCCGCCGCGGTCGCCGCGCTGGCGGTGACCCTCACCGGCGGATCACGCCTGGCGGCCGGGGCTGCGGGCCTGCTGCTGGGCCTCTCCTTCCTGACCCGACCCATCGAGACCTCGGTGCTGGCGCTGCCCTTTGTGCTGCGGGAGCTGGCCGAGGCGCTGCGCTTGCGCCGGGCGCCCTGGCCGCGCTGGGCGTCGCTTGCCGCGGGCTTTGCCCCGGCGCTCCTGATCTTCGGGGCCTTCAACCACGCCACGACCGGGGTCGCCTGGCTGCCGGGGCGGTTCACGCCGGAGGCCGCCGCAGGCTCCCCTGCGTTGCCGTTCCTGGGGTACTGGGACCGCCTGGGGGAGGGGGTCGGCTACAGCGCCCTGATGCTGGCCCTCTTCGCCGTGGGGCCCCCGGGGTTCCTGGCCGTGGGGGCGGCCCTGCCCGGGGGTCGACGCGAGCCAGCGGGCTTCTCCGCGGCCCTCGCCGCGAGCCTGGCGATGGGGCTCTTGCTCTCGATGGCGCACGACAATTTCGGGGTCCACGGGGTGGGGCCCATCCACCAGGCCGAGACCTCGGTGCCGCTGCTCTTGCTGGCGGCGCGGGGGGTGACCCGGATCGGCACGCGGCTGCGGCTCCTCGGCGCCCGCCGCGCCTCCCTCGCCGCGGTGATGGCCTGCTATTTGACGCTGGGGCAAGGCTCGTTTTCCGTGGTGTACCTGGGGGCGCTCCACCGGCAGACCCTGGCGCAGCTGACCCCTTACACGGCCCTGCAGCGCACCGGTGTCCGGCGCGCCGTGGTGCTGGCCCCGCGGCTGCGCGATGCCTACGAGCTCTCCCCGGAGCTGGCCGTGGGTTCCTGGGTGCGCCACTGGGCCCCCTGGCCCCCGGATTTCGCGACCGACCTGCTGATCCTCCGCGACCTCCCCGGCGCCCTCGAAGCCGTGCTCCGCCTCTTCCCGGATCGCCCGGTCTACAGGCTCTCGTTCGCCCCCCCTCCGCCCGGCGATCGGCACGACATCGTGCGCCTCGAGCAGCTCGCCCCGGGCGGCTCGTGAGCCTGGCCCGCGGGCACCTTGCCCCGGGTGGTCAGGTCTGGCTGGCGGCCTGCGAGGCGGCGAAGGCCTTGAACATCCCAGGGTCCACCTGGACCTGGTGAACCCGCACGCGAAACGCGCCGCCACGCCGGACCAGCGTGTCCGTGATGCGCGCCGTGGCCACCACCCGGGGGATGTCCTCCCGCTCGACCACCGTGAGGTACGAGTGCGCCACGACCTCCTCGCCCCGCTCCTCCAGGAAGACGTTGCTGGCGAGGTGGCGCTTGCCCCGGGTCCCCCCCTCGCTCGCCATCAGGAAGGCCCGGATCGCCTCGACCCCCTCGACCGGGGGCGCAAACCCCGGATCCATCCGGGCATCCCGCTCGAAATGGGCCAGGTAGGCCGACCAGTCCTGGGCGTCCACCGCGTGGTCAAGGCGGGCGAGGAGCTCGTGAATATCGAGGCGTTCTTCGGCGGAAATCGTCATCTGCTTTGCTCTCCTGGTAGGTGACACCTGGAGGGATAGAGCCAGGAAGCGCCCTTGTCTTCCGTGCAAATATGGCACCCTGATTTGCGATTCTTGCAACCCCTGGAGACCCCGTGGACACCTCTCGACTCCTGGCGTTCGTGGCGACCGCCGAGGCCGGCTCCCTGTCTTCTGCCGCGCGACGGCTCGGCGTACAGCTCTCGACGATCAGCCGACAGCTCCGCGACCTCGAAGAAGAGGTCGGGACAGCGCTGCTGACGCGCACGGGCCGCGGCGTGCGCCTCACCGATGCAGGGGAGCGCTTCCTGGGGCGAGCGCGCCACGTGCTCCGCGAGCTGGACGCCGCGGTGGCAGAGGCCCAGGGCGCCCGCGAGAGCCCCATCGCGCAGCTCCGGCTCTCGGCCCCCCTCGAGCTCTCCTTGCGCCTCTTGCCCGGGGTGCTCGCGTCCTTGCTGGAGCAGACCCCGGGGCTATCGATCGACGTCCGCAGCGAACCACGCCGCGTGTCCCTCCTCGAAGAGGACATCGACGCGGCCATTCGCCTGGGCCCGCTGCGTGATTCCGGGCTGATCGCCAGGGCGCTGGGGTCCATCTCCCTCGGCCTCTGGGCTCGCCCCGAGGTCGCCGGCACACGCACGGCGCGCTCCCCTGGCCCCTTCGTGGTCGTCGCAGGCAGCCGCACCGAGCTCCCTGCCACCCTCCGCGGTCGCCCCTTCCCCCTGCGTATCGACGGCCCTCTCCGGGTCGGCTCCTTCACCGAGGCCGCCGAGATCGCCCTTCGCTCCGACCATACCGTGCTCCTGCCGAGCTTCACCGCCCGCGACTACCTGCTCGCCGGACACCTCGCCCCGGTGCTCCAGGGCCTGGTTCTCCCCCCCGTCGAGGTGCACCTTGTCCATACCCAGCGGCTCCGGGGGTCCTCCCTGATCTCCTGCCTCACGACCCTCCTGACCCGGGCCCTGAGCAAGGTGGAGCTGGCCCTGCGCCCCCGCGTCAAGGCGCGCTCATGACGCGGCCCCGGCGCCGGGCCCATGCGGCCGCGACCAGCACCAGCGCCCACACCGCCCCCGGCCCCCGCGGCACCGGGGCGACACGGCACCCGCAGCCCCCTTCGTTGCCCGGTGAAGCATCGCCGCCCGCGGCTTGACCTCCCTGTCCGGAAGTTCCGGATGTACCGCCCCCCGCCCCTGCCCCGGCCTCCCCCGCCCCTGCCCCGGATGCCCCCGCCATGCCCGCGGCGCCTCCTGCCCCGGCCCCGCCAGAACCCGCCTGGCCGGCCCCACCTTCTCCTGCGCCGCCTTCCCCTGCCGCCCCCGCCGGAGCCCCGCCGGAGCCGGCCTCCCCGCCACCGGCCCCGCCAGCGCCCCCGGGTTGGCCCGCGGCCCCGGCCAGCCCCGCGCCGCCCGCCTGCCCTCCGGCGCCGGATTGTCCGGAACCTCCGGACCCACCGGCCGGCGCGCCTCCGGCGCCGCCTTGCATGGAACCTCCGGACCCATCGCCAAGCTCGAAGGCCCCGATGTCGGGGGAGCCGGCGGAGGGCCGAGGCTCCGCGGAGCCGATCGGGAGCAGGGCGGCGACGGGCGGGTGGAAGAGCGGCGCAGGCAGGGGAGAAGGGAAGGGGTGCGCCGGGAGACCCGCGGGGCTGGGCACGCCGGCGTTGACCAGGGGGCTCGCGGCGGTGAGGTGCGGGTCGAGGGGGCCGACCAGCATCGGGCTGGCCCCGCCGAGGGTATCTTGCCACTGCTCAGGGACGTCGATGGCCCCCTGGCCAAGCCAGTTGTGGGAGCCTGCGATGGCGGGAGAACCGGAGGCCCACGCGGCCTCCACCTGCCTGCGGATCTTGAAGGAGCCCCCCTCCGGCGAGAAGATCAGGTTGTTGTGCATCTCGACGCTGTCGAGGCCACCGAACAGGCGGAACACGGCGCCGCTGTCGGGCTTCACCAGGATGGTGTTGTGGACAAACCGGTAGCGACCGAAGGTCTGCCCGGTGCCGTCCCCCCCGGCGCGGATGACGGCGAAGTCGTTGGTCTTCCGCAGCACGTTGCCGACCACGTCCGAGTCCTCGCGGGCCTTGCCCTCGCTGACCCCGCCGGCGGGGTCCGGGCCGATCAGCTCCAGCTCGTGGTAGAGGGCGCCCTCGATCCAGTTATAGTAAATTTCGTTGCGTTCTGCCCTGGATTTGACGCTGTTGCCGCCGTTGGCGTCGTGCACGTAGCAGAACTGCATGCGAAACACCGAGCCGGGGTGAGCGTTCTCGTCGGTCGCCATGTAGATCTGGTGATCGAAGGTCCCGCCGCCGCAGCCGTAGACCTCCGAGTACTCGAGGAGCAGCGAACCCGAGTCGTTGTCGGCCCCCAGCACCCCGTGCTTGGCGCAGTCATGAATCACGGCCCCGCGGACCGTGATGTCGTCGCCATGGTGGAAGAAACAACGGAAGCTTCCCCCGGTGATTTCCAGGTTTTCAAGCACGTAATGGTTTGCGGCGACCTCGACGGTGTTGGTCCCTCCAGCGATGCGCGGCCGCTTGCCGCCGCTGGCGATCCCCCGGATGGTGATCCTGGCGGCCGCGGTGCCGCTCCGCTCGAAGCGCACGCTCTGGTACGTCGCATCTCCGTCCACCTCGACGAGATCCCCGGGCTGGAGCAGATCCGCGACCGCGGAGAGCTCCTTGTACATCCGGGTGGGGCCAACCTGGTAGGTCGCCGCGCTGGCCTGTGACGAGCTCAGCCCCAGCGCAAGCAAGGAGGAGGCGGCGCAAATTTTCCGGGTGCATGGCTTCATGAGGCGCCAGCTTACCCCAACGCTCGAACCTGGTGACCCGCCCCACCAGGGTGGTCTCGAAGCAAACGAGCGCAGGGAAGAACCCTACAGCCAGGCGCGTAGGTACCCACATGCGCATGACCAAGCACACTTTCTTTCTCGGAACCTTGCTCGGTGCCCTCCTCGCGGCCGGTTGCGCCGAACAGGCGGTCGATACCTCCGGGGGTGGCGGCACCGCGGGCGCCGGGGCCACCGGGGGTTCCGCTGGCACCGCTGGCACCGCTGGCACCGCAGGTACGGCGGGGGCAGGTGGGAGCGACGCAGGCTCCGGTGGTTCTTCCGGTGAAGCCGGGGCCGCGGGTGAAGCGGGCGCCGCAGGCGAGGCCGGGGCCGCGGGTGAAGCCGGGGCCGCGGGCGAGGCCGGGGCTGGGGGCGAGGCAGGCGCGGCGGGTGAGGCAGGCGCGGCCGGTGAGGCAGGCGCCGCCGGATCCGGGAGCGACGAGGTGTACGTGGGCTCGATCTCGCTCTCGGCGAGCAAGCTCGTGATCCAGGGGCTGCCGGAGCCGATCATCACCAACACGGCATCCGCGGGCTTCTCGCACAGCAAGGTCGGGGCCGTCAGCGGGTCCTGCGAGACCGAGACGTTTGGCGACTGCACGGTCTCGCTGTGCGACGTGGCATCCGAGCCTCCGGTGCCGCCCGAGGTGATCAACGACAGCGCGGGGGATCTGGAGATCACCGGCGGGAATTTCGCGACGCTGAAGCTGTCCCCGAACGACAAGAAGGAATACGCGCTGATCGATCCGGTGACCCCCACGCCCCCGGCCAGCTGGGACAAGACCTTCTACGATCCGGGCCAGGAGCTGACCGTGAAGGCGACCGGCGCCGACGTGCCCGCCTTCGAGCTGAAGCTGACCGCCCCCGACGCCATCAAGCTGGACGGCCTCCCCAAGCCCGTCGATCCGCTCGACCCCACCAAGAAGACCCCGATCGACTCCTCGGCGGACTACGAGCTCACCGTCGTCGATGGCAGCGGCACCGTGAACGTGTCGGTCTCCCTGAGCAGCCCCGCCCGGGTCGGCTCCGCGATCTGCAAGTACACCGCGTCCAAGGACGCCAAGCTTGTCATCCCGAAGGATGCGCTCGCACGGCTCAAGCAGATCGAGAACCCCACCTCTGGCATCATGAGCGCCAGCAGCCTCGCGCAGCAGAGCGCCGACGCGGGCAAGTGGAAGGTCACCTTCTCGATCCCCGCCACCATCCAGGACAAGGACGGCGGCACCCCGCCCTTCGCTCAGATCGAGCTCCAGTGACCCTCGGGGCCTGAGCGCGGCCCTACCGCCGGCCGCGCGTGGCCCCTGCGGCACCGGGGCTTTTGCTCTATAGGGCGCCGATGCAAGCGCAAGCTCCGTGGCCCCGTGGGAAGGCGATGCTGGTGGTGGCCGTGGCCTCGCTCTGCTTCGCCACCAGCGGCCCCCTGGCCCGCGCCGCGGCCCCCACCCACCCGCTGCTCATCGCCGCAGGACGCACGGCGCTCGCGGCGCTCCTGCTGACGCTGGCGGCCCCCCGGAGCACCTTCCGGGCGCTGGCCGCGCTCCCCGCCTCCGCGCGCCGCAAGGTGGGCGCCGCGGGGCTGGTGCTGGCCGCTCATTTTGGCTGTTTCCTGGGAGGGTTGAGCATGACCTCCCTCGGCGCCGCGGTGACGCTTGTGTCGCTGGAGCCGGTGGCGGTGATCCTGGTGGCGTGGGCGGCGTTCGGGGCGCGCCCTGGCCGGTGGGAGGCGCTGGGGGTGGCGCTGGCGACGGCGGGAGCGCTGGCGACGGCCTCCTCGGGGGCGGCGGATCACCGGCTCCAGGGGGACCTGCTGGTGGTGCTGGCGGTGGCGCTGTACGGGGTCTACGTGGGGGCGGCGCGAGGGCTGGCGTCGCTGCTGCCGCCGGGGCCTTACGCGGCGGCGGTGTACGGGTCGGCGGGGCTGGCGCTGAGCGTGCTGTGCGCGGGGCTGCTGCTGGCGGGGCAGCCGGTGGAGCTGACCACCGGGGGCGCGCTGGCGATCGGGGCGCTGGCGGTGATCCCGACGCTGGGAGGGCACACGCTGGTGCAGTGGTCCGCGAGGCATGTCCCGGCGTCGCTGGTGGCGCTGGTGTCCCCGGGGGAGACCGTGGGGGCGCTGGCGATCGGGGCGCTGGTGCTGGGGCAGCCGCCATCGAGGAACGAGGCGCTGGGAGCGCTGCTGGTGCTGGCGGGCGTGGGGTGCACGCTGGCGTCGCAGGGGCGAGGGGGCTCAGGCGCGAGCGCGACGGAGCGCGGCGCGGGCGAGCAGCAGGGAGATGGGGGCCAGGTGGTAGACCCGTAGACCCGACGCTTCTCCGGCGTACACGGGGCGCACCGGGACCTCGACGACGCGACCGCCGGCGAGGGCGATCTGGGAGAGCAGGTCGTTGGGGTAACCGTAGCGAGGATACAGGCGCTCCAGGGGCAGCCGATCGATCATGGCCCCGGCGAGCGCGGTGTAACCGCACTGGCTATCGCCAAGCCCCCGGAGGCCCGTGGCCCAGGCGGTCCCGTGGGCCAGGCACCAGGTGCCCAGGCGTCGCTGCCAGGGCATCTCTGCGGCACGAGGGTGCCGGAGCCGGTTGCCCTTGACGTAATCGGCGCGGCCCTCCAGCACCGGGGCCAGGACCGCGGGGAGGTCCGCCGGGTCCATCTGCGCGTCGCCGGCCATGACCGCGACCACGGAGGCCCCGCGGCGGCGGGCGAGGCGGTAGCCGGCCGAGATCGCGGCACCGACGCCCCGGTTCCGGGGGAAGCGGAGCAGCACGAGGCGCTGGTCTCCGGCGTCGAGGGCGGCCCGATCGGTGCCGTCATCGCTGGCGTCATCGACGACCACGATGAGGTCGACGAACCCGGGGATCTGGCCCAGCGTCTTCCGGATCAAGGCGGCCTCGCGGTAGGCCGGGATCACCACCGCGATGGTCTGATCTTGCAGCGTCACCGGGCCGCTTTGTAGTCGCTCGCGGCCCGCTCGATCACCTGAAAATCGCGGGCCACCGCCGTCGCCTCGGCCCGCAGCTCGGCGGTGAAGAGCGTGAGGCCCCAGATCCCGTTGTCCCGGCGCCGGAACGGGTAGCGGGTGCCCCGGGCCGTCTGCACGCTGGCGCGCTCTCCGTCGATCTCGACCGACTGGATCCCGGAGAGATCCTGCCGCAGCCGCCGCTCCCAGCCCCGCGCGACCGCCTGCGTAGCAAAATAGGCCTCCCCCCCCTCGCGGTCGCCCCCTTCGTAACGCCCCAGCAGACGGCCCCGCTCGGGCTCCGGATACGACTCCCGCACCAGCCCCACGATCTTCTTCCGGTACTCGACGATGCTGTAACAGGACCACTGGGCCTCGGTCTCCAGGTACGCAAACGCGTCCTGGAGCTGGCCCCGACGCACCGCCAGCACGATCCGCAGGTAGGCCCCCTCCGGCGTCGTGTCCGGCGGGAAGTCACGGCCTTTCAGCGAGAGGTAGAGCCACGGGGGGCCCACCAGCACCAGGCCCAGCCCCCCCAGGATCAACCACCGGCGCCCCATCGGCGCTTTCTCCAGCACGGGGCGACCTTACCACACCCACCGCCCCCCTCGCGGGCTCCGCCCCCGGGTGGTAAGGTTTTCCCTTCTTCGCCCCCTCCTCCGGAGCCCTTCTCATGCCTTGGTCTCGACCCCTCCTCCCCCTCTTCCTCCTCCTCGGATCTTCCCTCGCTGCCTGCGGCGGCACCACCACCGACGACGTCATCGGCTCCGGCAACCCGGGCGGCTCCGCCGGCTCCGGCCAGGCCGGCGCCGGTGTATCCGGAAGCTCCGGACAGTCCGGGCAAGGGGGCTCCGGCGGCGCATCCGGAACTTCCGGACAGGCGGGGGCCGGCGGGTCCGAGGGCTGTCCGGTGTCTCCGCCGACCCCGGGCGCCTCCTGCGGGGGCGAGGCGCTATCGTGTACCTACGCGACCGGCGGCGAGCCCTGCCCTTCGCTGTCCACCTGCTCCTGCGAGCCCGGTGGCACCTGGATGTGCTTCACCGAGTCGCCGCCCTGCCTGCCCTGCCCCGGCACGGTGAACGCCGGCGAGTCCTGCCAGGAGCAGGGGGTCACCTGCGGCGACGCCTGCGGGAACAGCTGCATCTGCAGCGGCAACAAGTGGTTCTGTGATGGCCCCTGCGCCCCCGGCGGGTGCAGCCCTGGCGCCGTGTGCACCCCGGGCGAGAGCTGTGCCACGAAGGGCCCCGACGGCTGCAACACCACCTGCGAGTGCGGTCCGGAGGGGCTCTTTGGCTGCACGACCGAGTGCGGCAACGGGTGCTTCCCCGGTGCGGCCTGTCAGCCCGGGACCGCCTGCGGCGGCTCCACCCCCGACGGCTGCGTCGTGGATTGTTTCTGCACCGACCAGGGGGTGCTCGGGTGCAAGAGCTCCTGCGAGGGCAGCTGCGTCCCGGGGGGCCCCTGCCAGCCCGGGACCGCCTGCAACGAGGAGCTCCCCAACGGCTGCTCGACCGGCTGTTTCTGCGGTGACGAGGGCGCTTACTCCTGCAAGACGGTCTGCGGTCAGGTGTGCCCGGGGGGCCCTCAGCCTTGCGGGGCGCCCTGCTTTGGCCTCGAAGACCAGAGCTGCACCTGCTTCGAGGACGACCAGGCGGTCCCCTGTACCTGCGCGGTCGGCCCGCAGGGCTCGTTCTGGCAGTGCGAGGGGCAGCCGCCGCCCCAGTGCGCGCCCGGAGGCCCCTGCGTGGGCTTCCCCTGCAGCGCCAAGACACCGGACGGCTGCGTGAATGTCTGCGAGTGCGGCCCCGACGGTTTCTACCAGTGCAAGAAGGATTGCCCCCAGGGGAGCTGCGCGCCCGGGGCCTCCTGCACGCCGGGCAGCGAATGCACCACCCCCCAGGGCCCCCCTGGCTGCACCCTGGCCTGCACCTGCAGCCCGGCGGGGCTCTACCAGTGCGCCGCGAGCTGCGAGCCCGGCAACGGTTGCCCCGAGCAGATCCCTCCCCCCTTCTCCCCTTGCCCCCCGGATGGCACGGAGAGCTGCCCTTACCCCGGCGGCGTCGTCTGCTTCTGCGGCGATGGCGGCTGGGATTGCGTCTTCCCTCCCTGATCGTTCAGTCGTCGTACACCGCCCCCAGCCCCAGCCGGATCGCCCAGTACGACTGCACGCTGTCGAACAGCGTCCGGTCAAACGGGATCATCGCCGACAGCGACGGCTGGAAGGCCCGGGTCAACAGCCGGATCGACGGAGACACCGCGAAGACCGCTCGCATGCTGTCGTCGCAGACCACCTGCCGCGCCCGGCACGCGCTGTCGAAGTCGGTGCTGATAAAATAAACTTCCTGGAATTCAAGGCCGAGCGCCAGCGCGTGGGTCGGTTGATACCCCAGGTAGAGGGTGGTGCGGCTGACCACGTTCAGATCGGGGAGGCGAGCCTCCGCCACCAGCCCCTGGAGCACAAAGCCCTGGCGTAGCTGGAAGGTGACGTTGCCGTCGATGATGCGAGCGTCGAGGTAGGGCTGGATCGAGAAGGTGTTCTCGGCGAAGGGGGCGAAGTCCCAGGGGCGCACGACGCGGACCGACTCGGCCACCCGGGCCTCGTTGGAGTCAGGGGCGCGCTGGAAGATGGGGAGCACGGCGCTGAGGCCGCCGCCGTAGGCGAGCCCGGAGCGGGAGGACCAGACGGCGCGGGTCCAGACCTCGGGGTAGCCGACGAGGAGGGCGCCGGCGTCGCCCTGTGCAGGTCTTCCATACCCGAGGGAGTGGGCGAGGCCCGCGTACCAGCGGCGGGGGCGGAGGGACCACTCGCCCTCGGCGCGGGTGGACCAGGCGAAGAAGCGAGGCTGGGGCCCGGCGCTGGTGTCGTGGGGCTTGATGCTGGCGAAGGTGGTCTCGAGGCCGTACCAGAGGCCCCGGTGGGTCAGGTCGACGAGGGAGGGGGGGGCGGTGGCGTCGGAGAGGGAGGCGGGATCGGTGGCGGAGCGGAGGGCGGGTTGAGCCAGGGCGCCAGGGGCGAGGAGGAAGGCCAGGGAGAAGGCCCGGAGCGAGGCGTTCACCGCTTCCCGAAGACGTCGTTCCAGGTGACAAAGACCATGAGCACCAGGAGCATGAGGAAGCCGACCAGGTGGATGTGCGCCTCGACCATCGCGTCCGGGCGCCGCCGGGAGAGGGCCTCGTAGCCGAGGAAGATCAGGCGCCCGCCGTCGAGGGCGGGGATGGGCAGCAGGTTGAAGCCAGCCAGGTTGGCGGAGAGCAGGCCGAGGAACTGGAGCAGGTCACCGACGCCATTTTTCATGGCCTTGGCCCCTTCCTTGACGATGGCGGCGGGGCCCCCCAGCTCGGCCTTCTGCTTCCCGGTCACGACCTTGGCGAGGCCCGAGACCAGCTCGTAGACGACGAGCGGGGGCATCTTGACGGCGAGGGTGACGGCCTTGGCAAAGGGCACGGGGACGGTCTCGGAGACGGTGCGAGCGCCGATGAGGCCGGCGCCGTTCTCCCCGGTCGGGGCCGGGGTCACGGTCAGCGTGAGCTGCTCGCCCTTGCGGTCGACCAGGATGGCGGTGGGCTGCTTGGGCCGCCGGGCGATGCTCTGCCGGAAGTCTTCCCAGGACTGGACCGGCGCCCCCTCGATGGCGAGCACCTTGTCGCCGTCCTGCATGCCGGCCTGGGCCGCCGGGAGATCTTTCATGACCTGGACCGTGGTCGTGGGCCTGGGCTCCCCCGAGATCAGGATGGAGGCCAGGAAGAAGACCGAGGCCACCAGGTAGTTGGCCAGAGACCCCGCCAGGATGGTCACGATCCGGCCGGTGAGGCTGGCGTTGACGTAGCTGCCCTTGTCGTTGGGGTCGCTCTCTTCCAGGGGGTTCATTCCCGCGATCTGGACGTAAGCAAAGAACGGGATCGCGCCGATCTGGAAGGTGGTCGGGCTGCCCTTGGGCTGGAATTTCCAGAGGATCGGGGCCATCCCCAGGCTGAACTTGATGACGCGCATGCCGAAGGCGCGGGCCGCCAGGTAATGCCCCGCCTCGTGCACGATCATCAGCACCCCGAGCCCGGCGATCGAGGCCAGGACGTGAAGGATATTCATCGGTGCTTATGTTAGCCGCCCCCCGGACCAGAGCCACCAGGAAGAACGGCGGTCACCCCCGCAGCACCGCCATCCGGGAGGCATGCTCCAGCTCCATGAGCTGCTGCTGCAGGTCCCTCGCCTTGTCCCCGCTGCGGCGCGCCTCCTGGGCCTCGGACTGGGCCGCGTCGGCGCGGCGGCTCGCGGCCTGGGCTCGCCCCCCCGCCTCCCGGGCGCGGGCCTCGTGGGAAGCCCCGGCCGCGGCGTAGCTGTCCTGGGTAAATTTGCCGATGCTACCCAGCGTCGAGGCAGATTGACCCAGCGCCGTGGCCCGACCGTTGTCGACCTGTACCTGCTGCACCTTCTCCGCCGTCGCCCCCGCTCCAGACACCGAGAGCGAGAGCCCTGCGCAGAACTGGGCGGTGCCGCTCACACCCGTGATCGCGCCACCCACGATCGCCCCGGTCAGCTCATCGTCGGCCTTGTTGCGCAGCTCCTGGGCCTCTTCCTGCCCCTGCCGGAGCGCCTCCGATGCCTCGTGCTCCGCCCGCTCCCGCTGCTGGGCCCGGACCCCGCGCGAGAGCTCATCCATCGCCATCATCAGCTGGGCGGACACCCCGCCAAGAGAGACCCCGTTCATGCCCGCACCCCCGCCGCCAGCGCCAGCCCGCTCGCCGCCTCGCTGGCCTTCGCCTTCTGCACCGTCGCGCTCGATCGCTGGAACGACTGCTCGACCTCCTGGAGCATCTCGATCAGCCCCTCGACCTGGCGCAGCATCTGCCTCTGCTCGGCCCGGATCTCCTTCTCGTCCGCCTGCGCCTCCGTCGCCTTCGCCCCGTGGACCCCGGCCTGGTAGCTCGTGTACCCGGACCCGGCCGTGGCCGCGCCGCCGACCAGCGTCGCCAGCTTGCCGCTCGCCTGGGCCACCGTCGCGGCGGCACCGGTCGCCGCGCTCGCGCCCCACACCAGACCCGCACCGCCCGCCAGCACCGAGGCCCCCGCGCCGCCGTAACGCAGCGCATTTTGCAGCCCCTCCCCTCCCCCCACGGCTCCGGCCAGCGGCCTGGCGGTGACCGAAAGCAAGGTCCCGGCAAGCCCGATCAGCAGCGGGGCCGACACCCCTCCGGTCAGCACCACCGAGGACACCGCCGCCGCCACCGCCGCCACCTTCGCCACGGTCGAGAGAACCCCGGTCCAGCGCCCCATCGAGGCCTTCTCACCGGCCTCCCGCTGGGCACGATCCAGCGCCTCCTGGATCTGCTTGCGGGCCTCCTCCACCTGCTGCTTCTTCCCCAGGATCGCCCCCTCCGCCGTGTCCTTCTGCAGATCCCGCGCGAAGATCTGCAGCGCCTGGATCATCGTCGTCGGGGACGACGTGGCCAGCACCTTTGCGGTCAGATCTGACACCATGGCGCCCTCGCGCCGCTCGATGCCACCGGCCTCCTGGCGGACCTCCAGCGCCGCCGGCGGCAGCCCCTGCATGCGCCCCGCGGCGCCCGCTCGCTCCACGGTCACGACGCCACCTCGATCCGGATCTGCTCGCCCACCGCCAGCAGCAGCGCCGCCGTGTCCTCTTGCCCCAGATCCGCGTGACAGCGCGCCATCGCCTTCCACACCCCGAGGTCCCTCGGCTCCAGGAAGGAGAGCGCCCGGAACATGTCCAGCGCGTCCTCGATCTTCCCCCGCTCATGGCAGTCCACCGCCAGGTTGAACATCGCGTCGAAGGCCACCTGTACCTCCATCGTTCCCTCTCGTTCCATGGCGCTCACCTCATGTTCCCGATGATCGACTTCATGCCCTCGTTCATCATGTTCAGCGCGTTCGACGAGAACTGGCTGATCTGGTTACGCCGCTGCATCAGCTGCTGCAGGCTCATCATCGTCAGCTCGTTCTCCGAGTTCAGGTTGCTCTGCGCGTCCTCGACGTTCTTCAGCGCGTTCGCCAGCTCCTTGCTGTCCATCAGCATGTCCTGCGAGTCCCCGACGCCCCCCTTGCCGAACCAGTGCTTGTCGTCTCCGGCCAGCGTCCCGACCTTCTTCCCGCTCTCGTCGTGGTACCCCCCATAGCTATTCATGAAATCGCTGTAGACCTTGCCCAGCGCCGGGTCCGAGTCCTTGTACTTTGCCAGCTTCTGCATGAACTCGTTGTACGCCGCCCCGTCGTACGCCGTCAGATCCCCGCCTTGCTGCATGTTCCTCAGCTCCGATGCCAGATCCCGGAGATCCTTCGCCTTCGCCTGCCGGTCCTGCACCAGCGTCTTGTAGTCGTTGAGCTGGTCCCCGATATCCCCCAGCGCCTTCGACACGTACGCCAGGATATCGTCCGGGCTCATCAACGTCACGTTCGGCCCGAAATTCGTGCTCGCCTGCGCCACCTGCCCCGCACCCGTCGACTTCTGAATTCCATCCATGCCCATGGCTCTTTCTCTCTTTCTTTCAATCTATGGATTTTCTCTACAAGCAACCTCAGCCGCGCAGCGCCGACCAGAGCGCCGGTCGCGCCGGCGCCGGGGGCCTCCGCGGCGCTGAGGCCGGCTCCAGCGCCGCCAGCTCCTCGGTGCTCACC
This sequence comes from Polyangiaceae bacterium, assembly GCA_025453595.1. Lineage (GTDB taxonomy): Bacteria > Myxococcota_A > Polyangia > Polyangiales > Polyangiaceae > JANWXX01. The sequence continues at coordinate 9,290 of JALOQB010000055.1, read as the reverse complement.
GGGAGCTTTGCCCGCGGATCCAGCTCGTCCCCCGCGCGCCGTAGCTCCTCCAGGCGCCCCCTCTCCTCGTGAAGCTGCGCCTCCGCCGAGGCCAGCGCCTCGCTCAATGCATCGATCGTCGTCATGTAGTGCCCCTTGGTGCTCCCCCTCTCGGCCGCACCTCCGGGCAGTTTCGTTCTTTTTTCCCCTCCCTCTCGCCCCCCTCCCTCTCGCCCCTCGCGGCTCAGCGACGGCGGCGGCGCCCCGCCACCAGCGCCAGCCCCAGCGCCGCCAGCAACCCCCCGGCACCGCTCGTCTGCTGCCCGGGCACCGCGCAGCCACACCCGCCCTCCGCGCTCGTGTCGCTCGCATCTGCGCCGCTGGCACCGCCCGCGGGCGCTCCTCCGCCCCCGCCGGTACCTGCCCCGGAGCCACCAACCCCCGCCTGTCCGGACCCTCCGGCCCCTCCGGACCCTGCCGGCCCCGCCCCGGCCCCGCCCCCACCCGCGCCTGCCTCGCCGCTGGCCCCCGCGACGCCGGCGCTGCCCGCTGCCCCGGCCTCGCCCGCCTGCCCGGAGGCCCCGGCCTCGCCGCCCGCACCGGCCCCGGCGCCTCCGCCTGCCCCCGCGATCCCACCCGTTCCGCCCGCCCCGGCGCCGCCGCTGCCCGCCTGCCCTGCGGCCCCGGCCTCGCCTGCGCCGCCCTGTCCGGAACCTCCGGACCCGGAGGCCCCGCCAGCGCCGGCGCCCCCCGGGTTCGGATCCGGGATGCATGCCCCGGCCTGGCAGACCTGCCCCTTGGGGCACACGGCGCCACTGCACGGGTCGACGCAGGCGTCGCCGACGCAGATCGTCCCGGGCTCGCACTGCTGGGTGGCACAGAAGGAGGAGACGCAGGTCCCGTCCGCCTGGCAGACGTCGCTGCCGCTGCACCCGCCGCACTGGCAGTTGTCGACGCAGACCCCCTTGGAGCACACCTGGCTCTCGTCGCAGGTGAGGCCCTCGCAGGGGTTCACGCAGGCGCCCACGCGGCACTCCTGGCCCGCGGGGCAGACGACGCCATCGCAGGGGCCCACGCAGAGGCCATCGGAGCAGACCTTGCCGGCCTCGCAGCCGACGTTCACGCACTTGGGATCGACGCAGAAGCCCTCGTCGTTGCAGATGCGGTTGCCCTCGCAGCCATCCTTGACGCACCGGGGGATGCAGACGCCGCGGCTGCAGATCTGGTCGCCAGGGCAGAGGTTGTCGCCCTCGTCGGAGAGCCCGTTGCAGTCGTTGTCGAGGCCATCGCACTTCTCGGGGGAAGGCTTGTTGCTCGGGACACAGGTGAGCGCCCCCACCTGGCACTGGAGCGTCCCCGTGGCACAGACGCCCTGCTGCCCGGTCTCGCAGGGGGCTCCGCCGCCGGAGCACGAGATGCCGGTGACGAAGGTGGTGAGGTCGTCGAAGTCGTTGTCCCCGCCGCTGATCAGGTCTTCCCAGCCGAAATAGAAGGCCTTGGGGGTGACCGTGCTGTTGTAGATCAGCAGGTGGATGAAGGGGTTGGCCTGGTCGCTGTCCGGGTTGTACTTCTTCTCGCTGTAAAAGACGTACGAGTAGCCCGCAGGCCCGTTGCCCGGGGCGCAGCCGCCGGTGACCACGCCCTGGTAAAACCCGACCTCGCCGCCGAGGTACTTGGGGTCATTCTTGATATCGAGGACCTTGCTGGTCCCCACGCCGTCGGCGCACGTCAAAAACTCGTTGAGATCCGCCAGCGTGGGGGGCGCACCGGTGACGTTGTACCAGCCAAAGGCGTTCTGGTACCCGGCGTTGCGCTGGAGCACCGTGAAGGTGAGCGCACAGGCCGGGATGAAGGTCTCCGGCGTGCTCTGCGCGTCCGCGATGGCATCGATGCTCTCGTTGCGGCTATCAAAGAGCCCCTGGAGGCCGCCCCCGGTGGGGATGACGGTGCCATCCGGCTGGGTGAGGGCCCGGGCCGGTGTTGAGAGCAGGAGGGAGGCAATCCAGCCAGCAAGGAGCAGGGAGCGGCGCATGAGCCCCATGGTGCCGTAGCGCTCGCCAGCCGTCCACGGGGGGATGTCGCAGAACGGGTCAGGTGTTCACCGGAGCCCCGGTCGAACGGACCCCTCAGCGCGGCAGCGCGTCGAGGAGCCGGGCCAGCAGGTCGCGGGCGATGCGAGCCCCGGCACGGCGAGCCAGGGGCGGCGCGTCGTCGTCGGGGAAGGAGCAGGCCCAGTGGGCGGAGGCCCCGGGGAAGGGCTCGCGCCCGATGCTGACGAGGAGATCGGCGGGGGAGCGCTGGAGTGTAGAGAAGTTCTGGACAACCGGGGGCAGCAGGAGGCCCACCTCGGCGAGCGCGGCGGCGGGGAGCGGGTCGTCGGAGGGAGCCGCCGGGGAGCAGGGGATGACCTGGGAGAAGCCCGGGGCGCCCTGGAGGGAGGCCATGCCAGCGGCCAGGAGGGCGAGGCGTCCGCCGCTGTCGTCGAGGAGGAAGAGGCGAGGCATCAGACGTTCATCTCGACGCGCATCAGCTTGCGGCCGATGAAGACGTAATCACCGTGGGTGAGCTCGTGCTCGGCCTTGATCCGGACGTAGGTGCCGTTGCGGCTGTTGAGGTCGGTGAGGAGCAGACGGCCGCCGGACTCCTCGATGCGGCAGTGGGAGCCGGACATGAAGATGTCGGCGGGGAAGTTGAGGTCGCTGCCCTCGCGGCCGAGCTGGAGCGAGTTGCCTCGGGCGCAGACCGCCATGCCGACGGCGCCGCCGAGGAGCAGCTGGGAGATGCGGAAGGCGCTGTTGTACTTGGGGGAGGTGTAGAAGAACGTGCCTTCCGGGTCCTGGCTCTCGGCGATCTTGATGGGCGGCTCGACGCGGAAGACCTGGTCGCCGGCGCGGAAGGTGTCGCCGGCGGTGACCTCGATGGTGCCCCGGATGCGCAGGTAAACCCCGTTGAGGGAGCCCTCGTCACGCACCACGAGACGGCCATCGCGGTAGAAGAAATTGGCATGCTTGGGGGAGACGAACACATCCTCGGGGAAGGGGATCTGGCCCTTCCGGCCGACGACGTGCTGCTCCATCTTGAGGTGGTACGCGAGGCCGTCCATGCCTTCACCGCGGATGAGCACCAGGCGCGCCTTGGCCGGGTTCTGCATGTCGCTGAAGTAGACGGTGCGAGCGTTGATGATCTCGGCGGGCACCTCGGCGCCGCAACGACCGCAGAACTTGTGGCCCGAGGGGACGGGCGTGTAGCACTGCCAGCAGAGGTAGTGTTTGGCTTGGTCCATGAGCTCTTCCTGGGAGAGGTGCGCGTAGGACGGAGGTTGCTTTCGCGCGGGCGGGGACGTCGAGATTACACGCAACCGCGGCTCGGCGCTCTCGCGTAGTTCCGGGGTTGGGGCGAGGGGGAGGTCGGGGGCTGGCGGCCGGCGCGAGGGGGCTGGCCCCGGCGCAGGCACGGTGGGGGTGGGGCGAGGGCCGCGGACCGCCGGCATCGACTGCGTGACGGCGGTCTTGGAGGCCAGCCCGGGCGTGATGACCGGGGCAAGCACCGGCGCCGGTTCCGGCGCAGGAGCCCCCTGGATCGCGGTGCGACCTCGCAGCGTGGTCATCCGTGGCTGCGAGGTCGAGGTCTTGATGAAGAGGGACAGATCGTGATCGCAGGCGGAGCACCGCACCGACCCCATCGGGTTGTACGTGTCGCAGGCGCCGCAGGCGATTCCGATCTCGAGGTCCATGCCGCTTTCGAAGGGCCTTCAGGCTAGGCGAGGCCCGAAAGTATGGTCAACTAGCGCGCAGCCTTCTTGTCGGCGGAGCCCCCCAGATCGAAGCGATGGCGGAAGCCGATCTGGGCCAAAAACACCGACGATGAGCCGGCCCCGTCGGCGCAGTCGGCGCCCCCATCCTGGAGCGTGTCCGACGAGAGACGGTTGGTGGTCCCGGAGAGCAGCATCAGGAAGGACGTCCCCTCGCTGATGTCAAATTCACCCCCGAGGTTGGCCCCCAGCCCCAGCCCCGGCCCCCCGGAGGCCGAGCAGCGCACCTTGATGATGCGGGGCAGGCTCTCGGGCTGCTCGACCCGGGTCGCGGTGTGGTCGAGCCCCTGCCAGCCGAGGCCCAGCTGGAGGCCCAGGAACAGCCCTGCCCAGCTGTTGCGCCAGGCGAAATAGCGCCCTTCGAGGACCAGGCTATCGAGGGTACGGCGGGTCTCGATGCCGGGCTCGGTGGCGACGTTGGTGGTCTTCTCGATGCCGATGCCCGAGTGCTGGTAGAGCAGCCCGACGTCGAAGCGCTTGCCGATGCCCAGGTAGAGGCCCGCCCGGTAGCCCAGGGCACCTCGCTGGTGCATCGGGTAGCCGGTCGCGGCGTCGTTGGCCCGGTAAGCTGCGCCCGCGGTCACCTCGGGGGCGAGGGTGAAGGTGAGCGGTTTTTCCTGGGCCTGCGCGGCCTGGGGGGCCGCCAGCGCCGCGGCGACCAGCAGCGTTCGGAGTCGGAGAGGGGAGCGCATCGCGGCGCTAACCTCTCGCGTCCGTGGCCTAAGCGCAAGGCCCGAAATGTGCGCCGAATCTCTTCTCGAACCCAGGCCGCCGCGGCCTGCGTGCCCAGCGCCCCGCCCACGTCGCGGGTGCACTGCTGCCCGTCGATGGCCCGGGCCACCGCCGCCTCGATGATGCGCTCTTCTTCCGGGTAGCCCAGGTGAGCCAGCAGCAGCCCCACGGTCAGCAGGCAGGCGAAGGGGTTGGCGACGCCCTTGCCGGCGATGTCCGGCGCCGACCCGTGGACCGGCTCGAACATCGCGACGCGCCCCCGCTCGGACCCGTGGACGTTGGCGCTCGCGGCCATGCCCAGCCCGCCCTGGAGCGCCGCCCCCAGGTCGGTCACGATGTCACCGAACAGGTTGTTGGTGACGATCACACGGAACTGGGACGGGTCCTGGATGAGGTACAGGCACAGCGCGTCGACGTAGACATGCTTGCCCTTGATGCCCGGCGCGTACTCCCGCGAGACCTGATCGAAGACCCGCAGCCACAGCTCGTGGGCGTGGCGCATCGCGTTCGACTTGTCGGCCATGTGCACCGTGTCGTGGCCGTGGGCGCGGGCGTACTCGAAGGCCGCCCGGATGATCCGCTCGACCCCCTTGCGGGTGTTCACGTCCTCGTTGATCGCCACCTCGTCCGGGGTGCCTCGCTTGAACTGGCCCCCCATCCCCACGTAGATCCCCTCGGTGTTCTCGCGGAACACGACGAAATCAACGTCGCGAGCGGCCCGCCCCTTCAGCGGCACCAGCCGGTCCGACAGCGCGCGGCACGGGCGCACGTTCGCGAACAGGTCGTAGCCCTGCCTCATCCCGAAGATGATGTCCCGCGCATGCTCCATCCCGGGGACCCGCGGATCCCCCAGCGCCCCCAGCAGCACCGCCGCGCACTCCCGCTGGATCGCCACCCGCACCTCTGGCGGGAACGTCGTCCCGTCCCGCAGGTACCGCTCGGCCCCCAGATCCAGCTCCCAGAGCTCGATCGGCAGGTTCCGCTCCTCGCGCAGCAGCTCGAGCAGCAGCTTCCCCTCCCGGACCACCTCCGGGCCGATCCCATCCCCGCCGATCAGCGCGATCTTCGCCGCCTTCATCGCAGGACGCGATCGAGAGGGACGTACTCGAGCTTGTGCGCCTCGGCCACCGGGCCGTAGGTCACCGCGCCGCCGTAGGTGTTCACCCCCAGCGCCAGCGCCCTGTCCCCCTTCACCGCCGCCACCAGCCCCTGCGACGCGATCCGCTCCGCGTACCGCGCCGTCACGTTCGTCAGCGCCCACGTGCTCGTCTGCGCCACCGCCCCGGGCATGTTCGGCACGCAGTAGTGCACCACCCCGCTCACCTCGTAGGTCGGGTTGTCATGATTCGTGGGCCGGCAGGTCTCGATGCACCCACCCTGGTCCACCGCCACATCGACCACCACCGAGCCCTTCTCCATGCCGGCGATCATCTCGGAGGTCACCAGCATCGGCGCCTTGGCCCCGGTCACCAGCACGGCGCCGATCACCAGGTCCGCGCGGCGCACCGACTCTTCAATGTTGAGCGGGTTCGAGTAGAGGGTCTCGACGGCGCCGCCGAAGATGTCTTCGAGGTAGGCCATGGTCTCGGCGCGCACGTCGAGCACGGTCACCTGGGCGCCCATGCCGACGGCGATGGTCGCGGCGTTCTTGCCCACGACGCCGCCGCCCAGGATCACCACCCGACCCCGCCGCGTCCCTGGCACCCCGCCCAGCAGCAGCCCCTTGCCCCCCCGCTCCTTCTCCAGGAACGAGGCGCCCACCTGGGTCGCCATCCGGCCTGCCACCTCGCTCATCGGCTTCAGCAGCGGCAGCGTGCCGTCCGGGTTCTCGATGGTCTCGTAGGCCACCCCGGCCACCCCGGTCTCGGCCAGCTTCCGGGTGAGCTCGGGCTCGGCGGCCAGGTGCAGGTAGGTGTAGAGCACCAGATCCTTCCGGAAGAAACCGTACTCGGCCGGCAGCGGTTCCTTTACCTTGACGACCATGTCGGCGTCCCAGGCATCCGCAGCCGAAGGCACCATCCGGGCCCCCGCCGCCACGTACATCTCGTCGTGGAGCCCGCTCCCCACGCCCGCCCCCTGCTGCACCACCACCTCGTGGCCGCGCGAGCTCAGAAGCTTCACCCCCGCGGGGGTCATGCCCACGCGGTACTCTCGCGTCTTGATCTCCTTGGGAACACCGATCTTCATGGCTTCTTGTCTCCTCGCGGGGAGGGCGCCCGCGCCCTCGCGCAGCGCCGGGAACATCGACGAGAACCGCCGCTCCCGCAAGCCCTTCCGACGCCCCTTCCGCCGATGACGCGCCCTCCTCCCCTTGACATGCCGCGCCGTATCCCGCGCCCCGCGGCCTGGTCCCTCTTCCTGCTCGCCGCCTGCACCGACGGCCCTCCGGTCCTCATCGTCCCGGCCCCCCCTCCCTCCGCCAGCGTCCCCACCGAACCCCTCGGCTTCGGAGGCTCCGCTGGCGCCGACTCCGCAGGGGCCGCCGGCCTCGGCGCCGCTGGCCTCGACGCCGGCACCGCGGGCTCCTCTGGCACCGCGGGCGCAGGTGGCCTCCCCTCCGCCGGCGCCGCAGGGGCTCCTCCCCCTTGCTCCCTCGCCGGCCCCGCCAGCCTCTCCGCCTGCGAGCAGACCAAAAAAACACCCTGCACCAGCTGCCTCTGCTCCTCCCCCGCCTGCGCCTCCGCCTGGGCCCTCTGCCAGGCCGATGACCGCTGCGAACAGGCCGCCCAGTGCCTCGTCCTCGGCTGCCCTTCCTCTTACTGCGCCACCCTCGTCGGCGCCGCGCAGACCACCCTCATCCCTGTCCTCGACTGCTTCGCCCTCGGCTGCGCTGGCGCCTGCTCCGGCACCGCCGGTCAGGGCGGCTCTGGCACCGCCGGCAGCGGCGGCGAGGCCGGCGACGGAGGGTCCGGAACTTCCGGACAGGCGGGTCTGGGCGGCACCGCCCCCGCCGGCGGCGAGGCCGGGGAGGCGGGCGCGAGCGGCGAGGCCGGCACCGCTCCGGCAGGCTCCGGCGGCGAGGCTGGCGACGCTGGCAACGCCGGGGCCACCGGCGACGCCGGGGCCAGCGACGGCGGCGCAAGCGCCATGGCCGGGGCCGCCCCGGCTGGCAACGGCGGCGAGGCCGGCGACGGAGGAAAGGCTCCGGGGGGCACAGGGGGCACCGGCGGCGCGTGGACCCTCGACTGCGACGCCCCCGCCCAGGCCCCTTCCCTTGGAGCCTGCCTCGCCTCGACCCCGCAGGCCCTCTGCAACCCGCTCCAGCAGCTCCCCTGCCCCGCCGGAGAGCTCTGCTCTTTCGCCCAGGACGACCCCCCCACCCTCGCCTGCGTCCCTGGCGAGAGCTCCACCCCCCTCTGCGCCCCCTGCGACGCCGCAACCCCTTGCCCCTCGGGCCTGGTCTGCCTCGATGGAGCCTGCGCTCGCCTCTGCTGCCTGCCCGAAGATTGTGGCCCCGCGGCCCTCTGTCACCCCCTCGACCTGGGCCTGGGGGCCTGCGTCCTCCCCTGAATCTGCTCGCGGGAATGGCCTGCGGACCAGGGGGGTGCTAGGGTGAACACCCGTGTCAAAGAAAACCCATATCTCCGGTCTCCTCGTGGCAACCACCCTGGCGCTCGGGGGCTGCGCGACGGCGCAGCAAAACCTTGATGGACGAGCGTTCGAGGCAATGAAGCAGGGGACCAAGGTCGAGCTGCGCGTGGAGGAGGGGGGCAAGATCACCAAGGTCGAGGTGTACCAGGCGGCGGAGAACAAGGCGCCGGAGGCCGTGCGCAAGCTGGCGTCAGAGCAGCTCGCAGGCGGCAAGTTCAAGGTGTACGAGTACGAGGTGATGGGGGACGGGTCCGAGGTCCACGAGATCGAGATGGAGATGGCCGACGGCCTGGTCTGCGAGGTGAGCGCCACCGGCGAGGGCAAGCTGCGCTACAAGGAGTGCCAGGTGGCCCCGGACAAGGCGCCCGACGCGGTGAAGAAGGGGGCGCTGGCGGTGGTCAGCGGCGAGATCGTCGAGATCGAGCAGAAGCAGGGCCCGGGGGTCGATGAGTACAGCGTCGAGATCAAGGCGGACGGGGTGATCCACAAGATCAAGCTGACGCCAGCAGGGCAGGTGACGGGGCGCTCCCGCAAGCTGACCGCGACGGTGGTGATCCCGGCCCCGTGACAGGGGATCTGGTTGCTTTTTCTTCCCGGAGTCCGCATTGCTTTGCCCATGCAAAGCTCGCTACGGGTGCTGGCGTTTTCTCTGGTGCTGATCGCCGCGCAAGCGGCCTGTGATGGCGGCGACGACACGCCGCCCCCCAATCCAGGCTCCCCCGGCCAGGGCGGTGGCGCGGGCGCCGCTGGCGAGGCGGGACAGGGAGGCGAGGCGGGCGCCGCGGGCGCTGGCGGAGCTGCAGGTGTCGCGGGGGCCGCAGGTATTGGCGGAGCTGCGGGGGTTGCCGGGGCCGCAGGTATTGGCGGAGCTGCAGGTGCCGCGGCTGCCGGGGCGGCGGGCACCGCAGGGCAAGCCGGGACGGGTGGGGCCGCGGGTCAGCCAGGGCAGGCCGGAGCAGGGGGCGAATTAGCGCGTTTTCTGGCCCGGCCTGAAAGCCTGCCAACCCGGGCTTACCGAAGATAGGAAAGCCCCGGCGTTCACGCCGGGGTCCACCACGACTCGTTGTACTTGCCTTCATGTTTGCGTGTGCTAAGTTCTCACCTGTGACGCATCGAACCGTCGAGATTGCATGGCTCCCGGGCTCAAAAAAGTCTTGGACCACCTTCTCTTTGGCTC
>JALOQB010000339.1 GCA_025453595.1 Polyangiaceae bacterium | reverse complement strand
CGTCCAGCGTCCACTGGGAAGGCCCCTGCGGCGCCAGCCGGCTCGTGTGGCAGCACACGCAGGCGCTCGCCTCCACCTGCTTCCTCGCCCAGTCCACCTCCGCCAGGTACGCCGCGTCCTTCAGCCGCGCGTCCCCCGGGTCCGTCGTCTTGTAGGGAGGTGCCGGATAGTAAGGGCGCTGCGTCAGCACGTCCCCGCAGGAGGCGTAGTCATCGAAGCGCCGCCCCTCCTCCGTGCACCCCGAGATCAGGGTCCAGGTGCAGACCTGGCCGCCCTCGCCCTTGCCCGGCGGCTCCCCCGGCAGCGGATCCTTGCAGCTCAAATAAGGCTGCACAAAAGGCGTCGACCCGTAGCCCGGCGGCGACCCCCCTTGCCCGTACCCGCCCCCGCCCCCCGTGCACACGTTGCCCTCCTCGAACGTGCCCTTCGCGAAGACCTGGCAGCCCCCCTTCGCCGGCTGACACCGGCTCGCGTCGCTGCCGGCGCTGTGCACCACCGTCTCCTCCCCGCTCTCCGACGGCACCGCGCACTTGCCCAGCAACGCCTCGAAATTGCACGCTTGCCCCGCGTCAAACTGCCCCGGAGCGCCCGCCACCTTCTCCTCGCAATCGGCCCGCGCGCTGGCCTCGGTCCAGGCCGCGCCGGTGTACTCCTTGCACTCGGAGCCCTGGGAGAACGGGTTGGTGTAGAGGCAGCGCCCCGGCGACGTCGCCGCGGGCGGGTTGCCCCCGCTCCCGGTCCTCCCCCCGGTCCCGCCGGGGTCCGCCTCGTTCGTGGTCGTGGAGCAGGCGGCAAGGATCGCCGTGCCCAGGGCGAGTGCAAGCAGTCGGTTCATGCGGCCCGGTCGGATGCGCGCCCCCGGGTCAGGTTGCGCCAGCCCCCCCGGAGGCGCAGAAATCGGTCGGCCAAAGAGGCCCCGAGGGCCGCTTTTTTCTCGACTCTTGCAACGCGCAATCGGGTCTAGCATCTAGAGATTCATGGTGAAGTTCGAGCTTGGGTGGCTGGTGCTGGCAGGGGTTCTGGCGGGCTGTACCGCGGAGACCGAGACGTTCTCCGGGGGCACCGGCGGCAGCGGCGGCGCTGGCCAGGCCGGCGTCGCGGGGGCCAGCGGCGAGGCGGGCGCCGCGGGCGAGGCAGGCCAGGGTGGCTCCTCTGCCGGGGCTGCCGGCGAGAGCGGCAGCGCGGGCGAGGCCGGCGCCGCCGGGTCCGGAACTTCCGGACAGGCGGGGGAAGGCGGCGCGGGCCAGGCGGGCGAGGGCGGTGCCGGCGGCGAGGCCGGCGCCAGCGGTGCGGATCCGGGAGGCGCTGGCGGCGTGGCAGGGCAGGGGGGTGCCGGCGGCGGGCAGGGGGGCGGCGGGGCAGGCGGGGGCGCGGCGTTCGACCCGGAAGAGCCTCCCGCCGTCGAGCTGTCCACCTGGAAGGGCAAGCTCACCCCCGGCTTCCAGGGCCTGGACATCGTGGTCACCTGGCCCAAGGGGGCCTCGTCCAAGATGCCCCTGGTGCTGTTTGCCCACGGCTTTCAGCTCGGCGTCTCCGACTACGACGCCACGCTCCAGCACCTCGCTCGCTTCGGCTACGTGGTCGCCTCCGTCGATTACGCCAGCAACTTCCTCGACCAGGATCACTACGCCCCGGTCGACTCGATGAAGCTCGCCATCGATCTGCTCACCAAGACCCCTCCCGCCGAGGTCGGCGCCGTCGCTGACGCCGACAAGATCGCCGCCATGGGCCACTCCCTCGGCGCCAAGGGCGCCATCTGGGCGGCCCTCGATCTCCCCCAGATCAAGGCCCTCATCGCCCTCGATCCGGTCGACGACAACCCGAGCCCTTTCCCCATCCCCTCCCCCAAGCGCCCCTCCCTCGCCCCCGAGCAGATGGGCGACCTCAAGGCCCCCGCCCTCTACTTCGGCGCCCAGCTCAGCCCCACCGGCTTCCAGGCCTGCGCCCCCAAGAGCAGCGACGCCTGCTCCTTCGCCGCCTCGACCCCCGCCGCTCTCTTCTCCAGGCACTACACCCTCGAGCAGTTCGGCCACATGCAGTTCCTCGACAACTCCTCCTGCCTCTCCTGCTCCGCCTGCGCCAAGGGCCCTGCCCCCCAGGAGGCCGCCGGGCGCACCTTCGTCCGCGCCCAGTCCGTCGCCTTCCTTGAAGCCCAGCTCAAGGGCAACCCCGACGCCCTCGCCTACCTCCAGTCGTCTCCCCCCACCGCCAGCGGCGCGAACGTCATCTTCGACGGCACCGAGCAGCAGGCCTTCTGCAAGCCATGAGTCAACAGAAACCCTCCCCGCTCTGCCCTTGATTTCACGGGGGCTCGGCTAAGCTGCGAGCGAGTCTTTGATGGATACCCTCGAGAACGATCCGCTCCGGCTGGTGGGCACGGTGCTGGCAGAGAAGTACCTGGTCGAGGCCCTGGTGGCGGAGGGGGGCTACTCGCTGGTGTACCGCGCCAGGCACCAGGGGTGGGGTCAGCCCTGCGTGCTCAAGCTGCTCAAGGGCATCGAGTCGATGTCCCCCGGGAAGCGCGAGGCCCTGGTCGCCTCGCTGGTGCGCGAGGGCTCGATCCTGCGGGAGCTATCGAGCCGCGCGGCGAGCATCCTGCAGGCCCACGACCTCGGCACCTGGGTCAGCCCCGAGGGCGAAGCCTACCCGTACCTGGTGCTCGAGTGGCTCGAAGGCACCACCCTCGCCGAGGCGGTCGCCCTCGAGCAGGCCGAGGGCAGGCCGCCCCTGGCGCTGGCCGAGCTGATGCCCCTCTTCGACCCGGTGGCCCGCGCCCTCGCGGAGGCCCACCGCCGCGGCATCGCCCACCGGGATCTCAAGCCCGAGAACCTCTTCGTCTGCGGCATGCTCCGGGGCCCCGATTGCCTGATCAAGGTGCTCGACTTCGGCGTCGCCAAGCTGCTCCTCGACGCCGGCGCCCAGCCCAAGAACACCGGACTCTCCTCCCAGGCCTCCTTCACCCCCTGGTACGGCGCCCCCGAACAGTTCAGCAACAACCACGGCTCCACGGGCCCCTGGACCGACGTCTTCGCCCTCGCCCTCATCCTGGTCGAGATGCTCACCTTCCAGCGGGGCCTCAGCGGCGACGACGTGCTCGCCCTGGCGGTCGAGGCCCTGCACCCTTCCCAGCGCCCCTCCCCGCGCAACAAGGGCGCCGTGGTCCCCGACGAGGTCGAGGCGGTCTTCCTCCGGGCCCTCTCCGTTCGCTCCGCCGAGCGGCCCCAGAACATCGGCGAGTTCTGGTCCGAGCTCCGCCGCGCCGTCGGTATGGAACCTCTGGAGTCCACGACCTTCCCCTCGGCGAGCCTGGGCGCGGGGTCCTTGCCCGGGGTGCCGCGGGGGTCGATCCTGCACGAGCCCACCCTGCGGGAGGGCACGGCCCCGGGGGCGCCCCCGCGCTGGCTCTGGGGCGTCATCGGCGGGGCCTCCCTGGTGCTGGTGGCAGGCGGGGCCCTGCTGCTGGGGATGAAGCTGTCCCGCCCCGCCTCGACGCCCGCGGCGAGCGCCCCCCCGGCCCTGTCGAGCGCCCCGGTCCGGGCCTCCGCGAGCGCGCCGCCGCCCCCCGCCTGTCCGGCCGGGATGGCGCGGATCCCGGGGGGAGAATTCTTCATGGGCTACGAGGGCGAAGGGGCCCTCGACCAGGAGAAGCCGGTCCATTCGGTCAAGCTCGACGGCTTCTGCATCGACATCACCGAGGTGACCGTGGAGCAGTACCGCTCCTGCTCCGAGCAGGGGCGCTGCAAGCGGGCCCTGACGGAGGTGCGCTGGCCCCAGATGAACCCCCTGCAGAAGCGGGTCTACAGCCCCCTCTGCAACATCGACGACGCGGGGCGCGACCGGCACCCGATCAACTGCGTCACCTGGGAGATGGCCGACGAGTATTGCCGCGCCCAAGGCTGGCGCCTGCCCACCAGCGCCGAGTGGGAATTCGCCGTCCGCGGCCCCGACGGGCGCACTTACCCCTGGGGCGATGAGCCCCCGGACGCCAACCACCTCAACGCCTGCGGCAAGGAGTGCATCGACTGGGGCCGCAAGAACGGCGTCGCCGCCGAGCTCTTCGCCATGCACAGCGAGGACGATAGCTTCCCCACGACGGCGCCGGTCGGGTCCTTCCCCCGGGGGCGCTCTCGTTATGGCCTCGACGACGTGATCGGCAACGTCATGGAGTGGGTCCAGGACTGGAACGGCCCTTACTCCAAGGACCCGAAGGTCAACCCGGGGGGCCCGGCCCAGGGCACCGAGCGCGTGATCCGCGGCGGCGCCTGGAACGCCGGCCACATGGTCTGGGTCCGGCCCTCGTTTCGCTTTCAATTCCCCCCGGATGTATCCAGCCACGGCATCGGTTTTCGCTGCGCGGCTTCCCTGGTATCCCAACGATGAGCTCCATGGATTCTCTCGATCTCCCCTCCCTCTGTCGGCGCGCCCGCGAGGCCAGCCGCCGCCTGGCCGTGCTCGACGGCGCGACCCGCAACGGCGCCCTCCTCGCCATCGCCGAGGCGCTCCTGGCGGCCCAGGATGAGCTCCTGGCCGCCAACCGCCTCGACCTCGACCGCGCCCGCCAGGCAGGCACCGCCGAGGCCCTCGTCGACCGGCTCGCCCTCGATCCGTCCCGCCTCCAGGCCATCGCCCGCGCGGTGCGGGAGGTCGCGGCGCAGCCCGATCCGGTGGGCGAGATCACCGGCATGACCCGCCGCCCCAACGGCCTGCTGGTCGGCCAGGTCCGCGTCCCCCTCGGCGTCGTGGCGATGATCTACGAGGCGCGCCCCAACGTCACCGTCGACGCCGCGGCCCTCACCCTCAAGAGCGGCAACGCGGTGCTGCTCCGGGGCGGCTCCGACGCCCGCTCCTCCAACGAGGCCCTGGGCAAGGTGCTGCGCAAGGCGCTGCTGGGGGCCAGGCTCCCCGAGGACTCGGTGCTGGTGCTCCCCCCCCTCGACCAGGACGCCACCCGCACCCTCCTCGCCCAGACGGGCCTCATCGACCTGGTCATCCCTCGCGGTGGCGAGCGCCTGATCCGCTTTGTCACCGAGCACGCCCGGGTCCCGGTGATCCAGCATTACAAGGGGGTTTGCCACCTCTACGTCGACCAGGGCGCGGATCTGGCCATGGCCCTCCAGCTCGTCGAGAACGGCAAGACCCAGCGCCCTGGCACCTGCAACGCCACCGAGTGCCTCCTGGTCCACCAGGACGAGGCGGGCGCCTTGCTGCCCGACCTCGCCCGGCGCCTCCTCTCCCTCGGCGTCGAGCTTCGCGCCTGCCCGACCTCCCTCCCGCTGATGCCCGGCGCGCTCCCCGCCTCCGACGCCGACTGGGGCCAGGAATTCCTCGACAAGATCCTGGCCATCAAGGTCGTCGACTCCCTCGACGGCGCCCTCGATCACGTCGCTCGCTTCGGCTCCAACCACAGCGAGGCCATCTGCACCCGCTCCTACGAGCGGTCCCAGCGCTGGCTCCGCGAGGTGGACGCCAGCTGCGCCCTGGTCAACGCCTCCACCCGCTTCAACGACGGCGGTGAGCTCGGCCTCGGCGCCGAGATCGGCATCTCCACCTCCAAGCTCCACGCCTACGGACCCATGGGCGCCCAGCACCTCACCACCCTCAAGTGGATCGTCCAGGGCGAAGGCCAGATCCGTCGCTTACGGCACCAGCACCAGCAGCAGCCGCACCGCCTGCGCCAGCAGCACCAGCGACGACAGCACGAAGAGCGCGAAGCGAAGCTCGATCCTGTTCACCAGCGCCTGCACCAGGCTGTGCACCACCCGCAGCCCCACGTACGACCAGGCCAGCGCCAGGTCGACCGCGCTGCCCTTGCCTGCGACCGCCGCCGCCAGGCACACCGCGTAGAACAGCGTCGGCTGCTCCAGCAGGTGGTTGTAGTTGTCGGCCTTCCAGCGCACCTCCGGCGGTAGCTGCGCCATCTGCTCGCCCCGCGGCGCCATCGGATCGGGCTTCATCCGGGCCGCCCTCATCGCCGGCAGCCTCGTGCCGTACATCCACGCCCACATCACGAAGGTCCAGAGCACCAGCGTCACCAGGGGCAAGAGCATCGCGCGGTCAACCATGGTTCACCGGTAGCACGGTGGGCGGTGCTCACCGACCAGCACGATGTTCCGCCGGCTCGCCGGGCTCAACACGTCCGAGGGGCGCAGGCCAAAGTGCTCGCGCGCGGCGCTCGAAAGGTGAGCGGACGACGAGAACCCCGCCATGCTGGCGGCCCTGGTCAGCGAGTTCCCCGCGGCGAAGTGCCGGACCACCTCGAAGGCCCGGAGCCAGCGCCGGTACGCTCTCAGCGAGGTGCCAAGCTGCTCGCGGCAGAGGGCCATCAGGCGCGGCGAGGAGAGGTGCACCCCGGCCGCCAGCTCCTCGATGGGGAGGTTCTCGTTCAGCGTCCCCAGCAACCGTCGCGTGACCCGCTGTAGCCGCGGATCCACCGGTCGTACATCCAGCTGCTCCCGCGCGAGGTTCCGGGAGATCTCCTCGAAATCCGTCAGCTCGCCCCGCTGCAACGCCTGCCCTAGCGCGACCCAGTCGCCCCCTCTCGACAGCTCGCGCAGCGGCGCCATGCGAGAGGCGTCGACCGCCGACGGTGGCAACAGAAAGGCCACCATCCGCCCCCCCTGGACTTCGACTTCGTGCGTGAACCCCGGCGCCAGCAGCACGGCCCGGCTCCACCGGGTCGCGCCTGCCCGGAAGCCTAGCGGATGATCGAGCCCCACGATGATCGCCGCCGCCGCATGATGGTGCCGAGAAACGGGGGGGAGCCGGGCGCACATCGCAAGCTGTTCGGTGCCCACCACCAGCTGCAGGGCGCCGTCTGTTGGGGCCATGCCCGGAGGTTAACAAATGCCCGGGAGGCTCGGGCAATCGATTCTTGAAAGTCAACGGACGCTCTCGTCGCCATCTTCGGTGCGCCATGATGACGCTCGCTGCTCGCACCCTCCTTGCCGGAGGAGGCCTCTTCTTGCTCACGGGTCTCCTCTCTGGAGCCTGGAAATACGCCTGCATCGCCCGCTCTCCGGAGGCTCAAGCCCCCTTCTACGTCGACACCGCCCACCGGGCTTCGCTGCTCTACGCCTTCGCTTGCACCCTGCTCGCGCTATTCAGCGCCCAGAGTGCCTGGTCGGACTCCGTCAACCTCGCCGCCGCCCTCGTGCTCCTCGCCTACTTCGCCGTCGCGGTCCTGGGTTACCTGGTGCACGGCTTCCTCCAGGATACCGACAACCAGCTTCGCTCCCCCCACCGTCTTGGTACCAGGGTGATCCCTGGTTCCTGGATGCGAGCCTTCATGGTCTCGCTCATCGTCGGCGAGATCGGGGCCTTCCTCGTCCTCTTCTCGGGTTACCTCGCCCGGGTCTGCTGATCCTTCTCTTTGCGGGGCCGTCCACGCGCACGGCCACGAGCACCGAGGACAGGGACGAGCACCGAGGACGGGGACGGACCTCGTGGACGCGGACATCCATGGGGTCGATGGACGGTCCCACGGGCAGGGCCCCAC
>JALOQB010000054.1 GCA_025453595.1 Polyangiaceae bacterium | reverse complement strand
GATCCGGAGCTGAAGCGGCAGGATTTTGCCGTGTGCCTGGAGCCCTCGGACAACCGGCTGCAGCTCGGTTGCAACGGGTCCTTGCATGCCAGGGTGCGGTTCCAGGGGCGAACGGCGCACAGCTCGCGGCCCTGGCAGGGGGAGAACGCGATCCACAAGGCGGCGCCGCTGCTGGCCGCGCTGGCGGCGTGGGAGCCTGTCGATTTCCGTGACGGCGATCTGGTCTACCGGGCGGTGGTCGGGGCGACGCTGGCGCAGGGGGGTCGGGGCCGGAACATCGTGCCGGATGTCTTCGAGCTGAACCTGAATTATCGGTTCACGCCGGATACCTCGCTGGAGCAGGCGAAGGCGCGGCTGCTGGCGCTGGTGGGGGGGGCCGCGGAGGTCGAGTTCACCGACGAGAGCCCTTCTGCGCCGACCTGCCGGGAGCACCCGGAGACGGCGCGCCTGATCGCCGCGGGGGTGGCCGCGGTGGAGCCCAAGCAGGCCTGGACCGACGTGGCGCGCTTCGCCCAGCTCGGGGTCCCGGCGGTGAACTTTGGCCCTGGCCTGAACGCCCAGGCGCACCAGCGTAACGAGTGGACCTCGCTGCCGTTGCTGGACGAGGGGTTCGCCATCCTGCAGCGCTGGCTTCTTCGCTGAAGTCCCGGTGCGAGAAGGGCCTGATTCGGGGGTGCACAAGGGCTTGCTTCAGGGTAGGTTGCGCGCCTCCGAACGCCGCCCCGGTCGTGGTGGCACTCTGAATCGCACCATGAGCACCGTGGCAGATCGCAAGGTTGTTTCGTTCCACTACACCCTCACCGACGACGACGGCGAGGTCATCGACAGCTCCGAGGGGGATCTGCCCCTCGAGTACCTCCACGGGGCCGACAACATCGTCCCCGGGCTGGAGCGGGCCCTGCTGGGCAAGAAGGTGGGGGACAAGCTCGACGTGCAGGTCGAGCCGAAGGATGGCTACGGCGAGCGCGATGACCGGGCGGTGCACCACGTGCGGCGCGGCCAGCTCCCGGCGGACATGCCCGTGCAGGTCGGCATGCAGCTCGGCGCCCAGGATCCGCGGGGCGGCGACCCCATCCCGGCCTGGATCACCGAGGTCAATGGCGACGAGGTCACCCTCGATTTCAACCACCCTCTCGCCGGCGTTCGGCTCAATTTTGCCGTCGAGATCACCTCCATCCGCGAGGCCAGCGCCGAGGAGCTCGATCACGGTCACCCCCACGGCCCCGACGGCCACCACTGATCCGACCCCTCAGCCCCCGTTGCGCTCGCCGTTGCGGCGGATCTTGAGCGGGGGCGGCCAGGTGAACCCGTCGCGGATCAGGGGCGTGCTGGCCGAGTACGGCCCCCAGGTCCCCGCCGCGTAGTCCGGGAACTCGGTCGGGTAGCTGTTCCCCCAGACCTCCAGCACCGGCTGCAGCACCGACCACCCGGTCTCGACCTGATCCGCGCGCATGAACAGCGTCGTGTCGTTCTTCATCACATCGAACAGCAGCGTCTCGTAGGCCGAGGGGGAAGGCCCCGAGAAGGATTCGGCGTAGTCAAAGCGCATCTCGACGGGCCTGAGCACCATCGAGAGGCCCGGCTGCTTGGCCATGAATTCCAGCACGATGCCCTCGTAAGGCTGGAGGCACAGGCGCAGCCGCGCCGGGCGCCATTCAAGGGACGCGCCTGCGGGGAAGGTGCGGTGAGGTACCGAGCGAAACTGGATGATGACCTCGGAGAGACGCTCGGCCATGCGCTTGCCGGTGCGCAGGTAAAAAGGGACCCCCTGCCAGCGCCAGTTGTCGATGAAGAGACGGAGTGCGGCGAAGGTCTCCACCGGGGAGTCCTGGGCGACGCCTTCCTCCTGGCGGTAGCCGACGACGCGCTGGCCGTCGATCCAGCCGGGCCCGTACTGACCGCGGGCGGCGACCTCGGCCACCTGGTCGTGGTGGATGGGCCGGATGGCGTGGAGGACATCCATCTTCTTGTTGCGGATCTCGTCGGCGGCGAAGCTGACCGGGGGCTCCATGGCGACGAGGCAGAGGAGCTGGAGCAGGTGATTCTGCACCATGTCGCGGAGGGCGCCGGCCTGCTCGTAGTAGGGGGCGCGGCGCTCGACGCCCAGGGATTCAGCCACGGAGATGGTGACGCACTCGACGTAGCGGCGATCCCAGATGGGCTCGAACATCGGGTTGGCGAAGCGGAAGGCGAGGATGTTCTGGGTGGTCTCCTTGCCCAGGTAGTGGTCGATGCGGAAGATCTGCTTCTCCTTGAAGGAGCGGCCCAGGGCGGCGTTGATGGCGCGTGCCGAGAGCAGATCGTGGCCGATGGGCTTCTCGATGACGATGCGGGAGCGCTCGCGGGGCTCGTTGAGGCCTGCGGCGCCCAGGTGCGCCGAGATGGGCTCGAAGAAGCGAGGCGGGGTGGCGGCGTAGAACGCGCGCTGGGCCTGGGCGCCCCAGGACTGGTTCACCGCGTCGAGCTGGGCGGCGAGGGCCAGGTACGCCTCCGGGTCCATGAGGTCGCCGCGGTGGTAGCGCACCTGCTGGAGGAACTCGTCGATACGCTCGTGCTGTCGCTTGCGCCGCGCGAACTGGGCGATCCCCTCCCGGAGCCGGTCGCGGAGCTTCTGATCGTCGTGGTCTGCCCGATCAAAGCCCATGAGCAGGAACCGTGGCGGCAATCTGCCATCCACGAACAGATCGAAGAGCGCCGGGGTGATCAGCCTCCAGGAGAGATCCCCGGCGACGCCAAAGAGCACCACCACGGTGGGCTCGACGATTCGTTCGACGTGCATCGGCCCCACGGCAGCACCCCGGACCCCCGCCGGTCAAGGGGCGCTTGTGGAAGCACAGGAGGGGAGGCTCAGGACCGACCCTTTTGTACCCGCGCGAGCAGGGCGCGCAAGGGCGGGTAAAGCGTCGGCAACAGCAGCAGGGTGAGGGTGGTGGAGGTGAGCAACCCGCCGACGACCACGGTGGCCAGGGGCCGCTGGACCTCGGCTCCGGCGCCGCTCGCCAGGGCCATGGGCAGGAACCCCAGGGCGGCGACCAGCGCGGTCATCGCCACGGGTCGGGTCCGGGCCTCGGCCGCCCCGACGGCCGCTTCCCCGGGGGGTTCCCCGCGGGCCTCCCGCGAGAGCAGCTCGCTCATCAGCACCACCCCGTTCATCACCGCTATCCCGCTGAGCGCGATGAAGCCAACCACCGCGGAGAGCGAGATCGGCAGCCCCCGGAGGCCGAGCGCGGCGACGCCTCCGACGCAGGCAAAAGGCAGGTGCGAGAGCACCAGGAGGACGGGCCGGATCGAGCGGAAGTACCAGAACAGCACCAGCACGATCAGGCCGAAGACCAGCGGCACCACGATCAGGAGCCGGGCGCTCGCCTGCTGGAAGGTCTCGTACTGGCCGCCCCAGCCCACCCGGGTCCCCTCCGGCAGCTTCACCCGGGTCCCCACCAGCGATCGCGCCGCCTGGACGGTGCTGGCGAGGTCCCGGTCCCGTACGTTGAAGCCCACCATGACCTTCCGCTGCCCGTTCTCGTGGAACAGGATCGTCGGTGTCTCGGAGGCCCGGATCTCGGCCACACGCTCCAGCGGGAGCAGCTCCCCGTTGGCCCTCGGGACCGGGCTGCGCGCCAGATCCCACGCGCTCGGGGCCTGCTCGCCCAGCCGCACCACCAGGGGGATCTCCAGCGCCCCCTCGTAGGTGGCCCCCACCACGCGGCCCAGCCGCAGCCCCTGCACCACCGCGAGCACGTCCCCCACCCGGAACCCGGACTGCGCGGCCCGCAGCGGCTCCGGCCTCACGTCGATCAGCGGCACGCTCGGCGGCGTCAGCAGCCTCGCGTCCTGCACGCCGGCCTCCGGGCGAATGGCCTCCAGGATCTGCTCCGCCGCCCGCTGCAACGCCCCGAGGTCCTGCCCGTAGACGCTCACCACCACGTCCATCGGAGAGCCTCCCAGAAGCTCGTTGAAGCGCATCTGGATGGGCTGCGTGAACGAGGCCTCGGTGCCCGGAGAAGAGGCCCCGATCCGCTCCTCCATCTGCTTCAGCAAATCCTCGCGGGTGAGGCCGGGGCGCCACGCCTCCCGGGGCTTGAGGCCCACGAACACGTCCGCCTGCTCCAGGCCCATGATGTCGGTGGCCACCGCCGGGCTCCCCGTGCGGGAGACCACCTGGGTCACCTCCGGCAGCCCCCGCAGCGCGCCTTCCATCCGGCTCGCCTCCTCCACCGCCCCCTCCAGCGCGATCTCCGGCGCCCTCGTGGTCTGGATCACCAGATCCCCCTCGTCGAGCTGCGGCACGAGCTCCGAGCCCGCGCGGGCCGCCAGCGTACCCCCTCCGGCCATCGCGAGCACGAACACCAGGGCCGCCAGGCGCCAGCGCGGCCCGAGCCAGCCCAGCGCACGACGCTGCGCCAGCTCCAGAGCACGGATCAGCGGCGGGTGATGCTGCGGCACGTCCCGCTCCCGCAGCAGCTCCGCCGCCGCCGCCGGCAGGAAGGTCAGCGAGAACAGCAGCGCCACCCCCAGCGCCAGCGCCACCGTCAGCGCCATGGGCCGGAACAGCTTCCCGTCCACCCCCGCCAGCGTCAGGATCGGCAGGTACACCAGCAGGATCACCAGCACGCCAAAAAAGGTCGGCCTCGCCACCGCCACGCAGGCCCGCTCCACGCGCTCGGGCCACGGGGTCTCTCTTGACACCCTTGCGCCAAAAACATGCTCGATGAGCACGACCGCGCCATCGACGAGGAGGCCAAAATCGACGGCGCCCAGGCTCATGAGGTTGCCCGAGACGCCGAGGGCGACCATGGCGGCGGTGGCCCCCAGCATTGAGACCGGGATGGCGACGGCGACCAGGAGCCCGGCGCGCAGGCTACCGAGGGCGAGGAAGAGGACGAGGATGACGAGGACGCCCCCTTCCAGGAGGCTACGGCCCACGGTGCGGAGGGTGGCGTCGACGAGGGCGCTGCGGTCGTAGACGACGCTGATCTGGACGTCCCGGGGGAGGGTAGCGCGGACGTCGGTCATGCGGTCGCGGACCCGCCCGGTGACCTCGCGTGCGTTGGCGCCGGTGCGCATCTGGACCATGACGTAGACCAGCTCCCCGCGGCCGTCGCTGGTGGCGGCGCCGAGGCGCGGGCGCAGGCCGTCATGGATCGAGGCGATCTCGCCGACCCGGACGGCGCCGCGCTCGTCGCTGCGGACCAGGGCGCCGGCGATGTCGCCGGGGCCACGAGGCCGGAAAGCACCGCGGAGAAGCACCTGGTGGGACCCCGCGCGGAGCGAGGCGCCGGGGGTGGCGCCGGTGCCCTCCTGGATCGCCTCTTCAAGCTCGCGAAAGGTGACGCGACGCGAGGCCATGCGGGCGGGATCACCGCGGATTTCCAGGGAACGCTGGCCGCCTCCCCAGGTGTTGACCTCGACGACATCGGGGACCTGCTTGAGCAGGGGGACGATGCGCAGGGTGACCAGCTCCAGCAGCTCGGCGGGGGTGCGGTCGGGGGAGGCGAGGGTGAAGTGATAGATCTCCCCGAGCCCGCCGGTCATGGGGCCCATCTCCGGCGGAGCGACGCCCTCGGGGAGCGACCCCATGGCCCCGGCGAGGCGCTCCGCGACCACCTGGCGGGCCCGGAAGGGGTCTACTTCTTCGTGGAAGACCACGGTGATCGCTGACAGTCCGTAGCGGGAGATGCTCCGGTGCTGCTCCAGCCCGGGGAGCCCCCCGAGGGCCGACTCCAGGGGCCTCGTCACCCGCAGCTCGACCTCCTCCGGGGTCAGGCCCGGGGCGCGGGTGAGCACCTGCACCTGGTTGTTGGTGATGTCCGGCAGCGCATCCAGCTTGAGCCCGAGCGCCACCCAGGCACCGAGCGCCGACAGCACCGCCCAGAGCGCCAGCACCCACCGCCGCTGGCGCACGGACCAGGCGATCAACGCCTCGATCACGGCGTCTCCGGCGCGAGCGCCTGGCCCGGCTCCGTCGCCACCGGGGTCCCCGGCTCCAGCGGTGCCTTGATCCAGGCGCTGCCCCCTTGCACCCGCAGCACCTCGACCTCCACCGCCTCCGGGCGCTCCCCCTTGCGCGCCGCCACCAGCGCCTTGCCCCCTCGGTAAAGCAGCGCCCGCGCCTCCACCTGCATCGCCCCTTCCGGTGGTAGCGCCTGCACCTGCGCGGTCATCGACGGCGCCACCGCCGCCCCCTCCGGCAAGGCAAACCAGACCAGGTACCCCTGCGCCTCTTCCCCCACCCGCGGCGCCTGCTCCAGCAGCGTCAGCGCCAGCGCCCCGCCCTCCTGCTGCAGCACGTACCGCACCCCCGGCGACGGCGCCCCCGGTAGCCTCGCCTCCACCCGCTTCCCACGGGGCTCCACCACCCGCGCCAGCGGCCCCTCCTCCGGCCTTCGCCACTCCCCCACCGCCCCCTGCAGCTCCGTCACCACCCCGTCGATCGGGCTGCGAAGCTCGGACGCTCCCCCTCCCAGCCCCCGCAGCACCGCCCCCGCCCTCGCCCGCTCGGCCTGCGCTCGCGCCAGCTCCACCTCCACCGTGAACAGATCCGACGCCCGCGCCAGCCCCTCCGCCTTCAGCGCCCGGAGCTGCTCCCGGCGCCCCTCCAGCGCCCGCACCAGCGGCCCCGTCGACCCCTGCACCGCCGCCGCCGTCACCGCCTCCGGCATCAGCACCGTGAACAGCACGTCGCCCCGCCGTACCCGGCTCCCTGCTTGTGTATGGATCTTCTCTATTCTCGCGGGGAGCGAGGGGCCCACCTCGGCCAGGGCGGATGGGTCCTGAAGGACCCTGGCCGGGTGCTGCTCCACGGGGGCATCGACCGCCCGTTGCAAGGGGATCCAGCGCCCCGCGGCGCTGACGGGGCGCGCGGCCCCAGGGGGCGGCGCCGGATCGGAGCGAGGGGCCTCGGAGCGGCAGGAGGCCAGCGCCAGCAAGAGAAGAATTCGCCTCAAGGGGAGGGCTCCTGGAGGGCAGCGACGAGGGCCACCGCCCGGAGCCGGGCCCAGGCCCGCTCCCGCTCGGCCACCACCTTGCGCTGGCGGGCCTCGATCAGCGCCCGGCGCCCTTCGAGGGCCTCCAGCAGCGTGGCCTCGCCGGCCCGTAGCTCCTTCTCCAGGGCCTGGAGGGCCTCCTCGGCGGCGGGCAAGAGCGCATCCTGCAGGGCGGAGGCGACCTGCTCGCTGTGCTCGAGATCGTGGAAGGCGAGGGCGAGGTCGGCCTGGGCGCGGCGCAGGGCGTCGGCGGCGTCGCCGTCGGCCCGGAGCGCGGCGGCGAGCCGCGGAGCCTCCTCGCGGCTGGCCACGTCCAGCACCGGCAAGGGGAGGCCAAGGATCCCCTGGAGGACCGTGGCGCCGAGGGCGTCGCGCTGGGCCTGGACGCCGAAGGTGAGGCGGGTCCCCCGGGCCGCGCGCTCCTCGGCGGCGCGCACCCGCTCCTCGGCGGCCAGCAAGGTCCGGGCGCGAACCGAGGGCAAGGCCGCGGCGGAGGCCAGGGCCGCGCGCTGCGCCTGCTCGGAGGGAGGGATCAGCTCCGGCGGATCCCCGGTCGCCACCGGCGTGTCCTCCAGCGGGAGGCCCAGCTCGGCCCGCAGCAGCGCCCGGCTCTCCGCCAGCGCGCCCTCGGCCTCCAGCACCCGCAGGGCCGCGGCCTGGGCCTGGCGCCGCGCGACCAGCGCCTCGCTCCGGGGCCGCTCGCGAGCCGTCACCAGCGCCTCCACGGCCTTGCGCAGCCTGGCGGCGGCCTCCGCGTCCTGCTGGGCGAGCTGGTGCAGCTGCTGGGCAGACCAGAGATCGAGCCAGGCCCGCGCGGCCTCCAGCCGGACCATCACCTGCAGCTGGCGCTGCTGGGCCTCGGCCGTGCGCGCCTCCGCTGCGAGCGCCTCGCGTCGCAGCCGGGCGGCCCCCTCCAGGCTGAGGGTCTGCGTCAGCGCGACCAGCCCCTCCGGGTTGCGCTCTCGCGCCGGTGACACGCGCCCGCCCAGCTGCACCGCCAGCACAGGGTTTGCATCGACCCTGGGCACCCGGGAGGCCGCCCGGGCCAGCCCTTGCTGGGCCTGCTGGCCGGCCCGCAGCCGCGGGTTCTGCGCGGAGCGCTCTGCGGCTTGCGTGAAGCTCAAAGGCCGCTCTGCGGCCTGGGCGTCGGGCCCGTTGCCCGCGCCTGCCGCGAGC
Source organism: Polyangiaceae bacterium (assembly GCA_025453595.1). Taxonomy (GTDB): domain Bacteria; phylum Myxococcota_A; class Polyangia; order Polyangiales; family Polyangiaceae; genus JANWXX01. The sequence goes on along the minus strand of JALOQB010000054.1, from coordinate 17,110 downwards.
AGCAGCACGCAAGCGATGCGTTTCCCGTGAATCATGGTCATTGGATCCGAGCGCACCTGCGAGAAAAATGCCTGAGAGAAGCCTGAGCAGGCTCTCAGGGAGGGACGCGCAGGGGTGGCGTCGGGCGCAGGCGGTGCTTGCAGCGAGCGCAAGGTGTGCGCTGCAGGGTCGGGGCAAGGGGACCCGGAGAGCGGGGAAAGACGCTGTTTCAAAAAGTATCAGCGGGCTGGCATGGGGGGTGAAAGGAGAGGGGAATCGTGTCCCGTCCGACTCCCTTGCCCGAGCTCAACGAACGCCTGCAGAGCGGCGTGTTCGACGCCAACCCGCGGCTGCTATCGGGGAACGCGGCGTGTCGCCGGCTGGTCGCGGCCTTGCCTTCGGCGGTGCTGCTGGTGGACGCGCAGGGGAAGATTCTACTTGCGAACGCGAAGGCGGCAGAGCTGCTGGAGCGGGGGCAAGAGGAGCTGGAGACGCTGAACGTGGCGGAGGTGGTGGCGCCCCTGACGGAGCTCTTCCAGGAGGCCAGCCCTGCGCTGAGCCACCGGGTGATCTCGCCGAGCGGTCAGGAGCGCTACCTGGGGTGCCGAGTGGCCTTGGCGGAACGAGTGATGACGGAAGATTCCTCACCCAAGTACCTGGTGGTCTTTGACGACGAGACATCGTGGGTGCGCTTGCAGTCCGAGCGCGACCAGCTGCTGAGGCTGGCGGCGATGGGGGAGGTGCTGCCCTCGGTGCTGCACGAGCTGAAGAACCCGCTGGCGGCGGTGACGGCGCTGGTGGAGGTGCTGCTGGAGGAGTCGCCGGAGGGGGCCCTGCGGGACGACCTCCACGCGATCATCGGGGAGCTGCGGCGCATGCGGCTGACGATGGACGGGGTGGGCACGCTGGGGGCGAAGCTGGCCTCGGGGCGGTTCCAGGCGATCGACCTGGCGCTGGAGGAGACGTGCCGGGTGCTGCACCGCACCGCGGTGACCGCGGGGGTCGAGCTGACGCACGAGATCCAGTCGATGCCGCTGCTGGCGCTCGAGTCGTCGGTGGTGCGGGCCATGCTGTTCAACCTGATCCAGAACGCGATCCAGGCGAGCCCCTCGGGGAGCACGATCCGTGTGCGCGGCGGGCTGAGCGGGTCCTGGCTCGAGTTCTCGGTGCAGGACCGGGGCCACGGGATGGCCCCGGAGGTGCTGGCCCGCTGCCGCGAGCTGTTCTTCACCACCAAGGCGCGGGGCTCGGGGATAGGCCTCTCGCTCTGCGCCCAGATCTGCAACGACGCCGGCGGCGAGCTCCGGATCGAGTCGGCCCCGGGGCAGGGGACCCTGGTGACGGTGCGCGTCCCGGCGCGCAGCCGCATCCAGACCCGGCCGCCCCAGACCCCCTGAAATCAACGCGAGGAAAGCCAAGGAACAACGACCATGACCCGCACCGAACAGCTCAACCGGATCCTCCGCTCCCTCCAGGCCGGCACCCCGGACATCGAGGCCAGCGCGCTCATCTCCGAGGACGGCCTGATGATCGCCAGCGCCTTGCCCCAGCACATCGAGGAGGGGCGCGTGGCGGGGATGAGCTCCACGCTGATGAGCCTCGGGTCCCGCGCGGCGATGGAGCTGGAGCGGGGGGAGCTGAACCAGGTGCTGATCCGGGGGCCGGAGGGCTACGCGGTGATGATGGCGGCGGCCTCCGGGACGATGCTGCTGGTGCTGGCCACCAAGGCCGCCAAGCTGGGCCTGCTCTTCCTGGACATGGACCGGGCCGTCAAGGAAATCTCCAAGACGCTGTGAGGGTATCGCGATGACACATTCGATCCTTTTTGAGCAGGGCAACCACCGCAACGTCATGCTCGATGAGCAGGATCTGGGCGAGGCAGTCCAGGCCAATCACCACCTCATCGTCCACGACGGCAAGGGCATCATCCTCGACCCCGGAGGCCACAAGGCGTACCGCAAGGCCCTCAGCGACACGACCTCGCTGCTCAAGGGGGGCAAGCTCCAGTACCTCTTCTTGAGCCACCAGGACCCGGACATCGTGGCCGCCGTCAACGGCTGGCTGATGACGACCGACGCGGACGCTTACGCCTCCGAGATCTGGCTGCGCTTTATCCCGCATTTTGGCGTCGACAAGCTGGTCGTCAACCGCCTCAAGGGCGTCCCCGATCGGGGGATGACCCTCGATCTGGCCGGCTGCAAGCTGCTGATCTTGCCCGCGCACTTCCTCCACTCCTGCGGGAATTTGCACCTCTATGACCCCATCTCTCGCGTCCTTTACAGCGGCGACCTGGGGGCTTCCCTCGGCATGGAGTACCGCGAGGTCCCGGATTTTGACGCCCATATCCGCTACATGGAGGGCTTTCACCAGCGCTACATGGCCGGCAGCAAGGCGCTCAGGGCCTGGGTGCGGATGGTCCGGGGGCTCGACATCGAGACCATCGCGCCGCAGCACGGGGCCATCTTCCGGGGGAAAGAGATGGTGGACCGGTTCCTCGGCTGGTGCGACCAGCTCCCCTGCGGCATCGACCTCATGGAAGATGTCTTCCAGCTCCCCGGGTGACACCACGAGGCATGCCCATGGCCAAGCTGCTCCTGGTCGAAGATGAAGCGACGCTCCGCGCCTCCGTGGCCCGGGGGCTCTCCCGCCTGCCAGGCATCGAGGTCGACGCCGTGGGATCCGTCGGCGACGCGCTCGCCTCCATCGACCGGCGAGCGCCGGACATGATCCTCTCGGACATCGACCTGCCGGATCGCTCGGGCATCGAGCTCCTGGGCGAGCTGGCCCGCCGTGGCCTCCGCTGCCCGGTGGTCTTTGTCTCCGCCTACCTGCGCGCCTACGGCCCCCAGATCCCGCCCAACGCCGGCGTGGATGTCCTCGAAAAACCCGTCTCCCTCGACACGCTGCGCGAGGTCGTGCAGCAGAAGCTGCGCTCCGCCCCGGCGGACGCCCCCTTCGCGGTGGTCGACTACATCCAGCTCGCCTGCATGGGGCACCGCTCGGTGCGCATCGAGTTCCGCGGCGAGCGCTTTGTCGGGTCGATCTGCGTCAAGGATGGCACCCTCTGGACCGCGGAGGATCAGCGAGGGTCCGGCGTGCCTGCCTTCCACCGGCTCGCCTTTCGCCGGGATGGCCACGTCGATTGCACCACGCTCCGGGATGACCCGGGGCCGCGCACCATCCACGAGCCCTGGGAGTCGCTCCTCATCGACGCCGCTCGCCTCCTCGACGAGGCCAACTACAACGGCGTCTCCCTCGACGACGCGCTCCAGCTGGCGCCGCCGCTCGACGAACCCGCCACCCCCACCTTGCCCTCCGAGACCCTCGTCGAACCGCCGCCGTCCCCGGATGAAGCTCGCTTCGCCCTCGTCTGGGACCGGGGGCTCCAGGCCCTCCTCGCTCGCCGCTACCAGGAGGCCCTGCTGGCCTTCCTGGAGGCCCGGGAGATCTGCCCCCAGGACGGCAAGGTGCTGGCCAACATCGCCTGCCTCGAGGCCATGGGTTACCACGCCAACCCCCAGGGAGAAGCCCCGTGAGTGTCCGTATTCGCATCGAAAACTGCGCCCCTGGCGAGATCATCGACCTCACGCTGGCGCTTTCCCCCCGGGGGCGCGGCTCCCTCGCTGCCGAGGTCGATCCCAACGCCCCCGTCATCGCCGTCGCCAAGACCCGCTCCGAGCTGGCCAAGCTCCTGCGGCCCTCCGAGCTACCCCGGCCCGAGCGCCGCGAGGACGGCTCCGTCGGCGCCGAGGTCTGGGCCCGCCTCCTCCCCTGGGCCGTCAGCGAGGCCCGCGCCGCCGGCGCCTTCGTCATCGACCAGAGCGGCCTCCCCGTCGCCGAGACCCCCGGCCTGCCCCTCGATCGCCTCGACGAGCTCGCCGCTCACCTCTGCGTCATCGCCAACGCCGCCGAGACGCTGGCCCAGGCCGGCTTCGCCGCCGGCGCCACCGCCGTCGAGCTCGACCCCTGGCGCCTCACCACCCTGCGCATCCCCGTGGCCGAGGGGTCCTGGCTCGCCTTCGTGCTCGTCGGTGAAGACACCCCGGAGGCCGCCGTTCAACGGGAGATCATCGAGGAAATCCGCCTCTTCGTCGCGCCTTTATTCCCGCGTCAGGGTCGCCTCGATGCGGCTGGCCGGCGCCGTGTCCAGGCCGTTGCAGCCCAGCACCACCGTCCGCTGGGGGTTCTGGGAGAAATGCCTGTCAGCGGGCGTGATGTTCACCATGTCCACCCGGATCCTGTTGCCATCCTGGTAGGCCTTGAGCGGCTCGTTTTTCAGGCTCTTCCAGACGGCCTGGCAGGTCCCCCGGGCGCGTGGATCGAAGCGGGTCCCGGCGGGCCCCTGGGGGCGGATCTTGTCCTCGACCCCGAACCACGCCGCCCCCGCGACCTCGAAGAGCGAGAAACGCGGCTCGTCCGCCTGGTAATCCTGCCCGGGGAAATCTGACGGATTCACCACGCGAAACTCGACGAAATCCGCCACCTTGACGGCCCTGTAGCGGCGCCCCGTGTCGCTCCTCCAGCTGCCCTGGAGCGCGTCGAGGCGGCTGGGTGGGGGCGCCGAGGCCGACGGCGCCGCGGACGTCGCCGGGCGCGCGCTCGCCGAGGAGGCCGGGCGCGCAGGGGGCTTCGATGGCTCCGCGAACCAGCCCGAGAACCCCACCACCCAGACCCCCGCTGCTCCCACCGCGACCAGGCCCCCCACGGCCCACGGCCAGCGCGCCGGCGCCGGCGTCGGCTCCGTGTGCGTCGTGATCGCCGAGGACTGGGCGTCCTCCGTCGTGGCCCGGGGCACCCGCAGCGACTCTTGCGGCACCTGGAGCGACGCTGGCCCCAGGGGCATCGAGGGCGGCCCCCCCTCCGGCGCAGCGGCCGGCCGCGGCATCGACAGGGGCCCCTGCGGGATCGTCGTCGCCGCTGGCGCCGGGTTGACCACCGACAGCAGGCCGGTCCCCCGGGGCTCCGGGGCTACCTGATCCAGCATCGCCATCAGCTCATCGCAGCTCCCGAAGCGCTGCTGCCGGTCCTTGGCGCAGGCCCGCTGGAGCAGCGTGTCGACCCAGTAGGGAAGTTCCGGACGTGCAGCGCAGGCGGAGGGGAGGGGAGCCTCCACGTGCATCTTCATCAGCTCGTAGTCGCTCGGGGCATCGAAGGGCACGCGGCCCAGGAGCATCTCGTAGAAGAGGATGCCGAGGGCGTAGAGATCGACCCGCTTGTCCAGGTCGCGACGGCCCGTGACCTGCTCTGGCGCCATGTACCACAGCGAGCCGATGATGCCGCGGGTCTTGCCCTTGCCGGCCTTGGCGTCGTCCTCCATCTTGGCGATGCCGAAGTCGGTGACCTTGGCGACCCCGTCCTTGGCGCGCAGCAGCACGTTGCCGGGCTTGATGTCCCGGTGCACGACCCCCTCCCGGTGCGCCGCCCCCACCCCCGCCACCACCTGGCGGAAGATATGGAGCGCCTGGCCAAAAGGGAGCGGCCGCTGGGCCTGCGCATGCTGCTCGATGAGCCGGTCGAGGCTCTGCCCCTCGATGTACTGCATGATCAGGTACAGCTCGACGCCCCGCTCGATCACGATGGCGTTGAGGCGCACCACGTTGGGGTGGTCAATCTGGGCCAGGGCCCGGCCCTCGGCCATGACCCGATCCCGCAGGTCCGCGTCGTGGGCCAGCTCGCCCCGGATGGCCTTGACCACCACGTGCGTGCTCGTGTTCTGGTCCAGCGCCAGGTAGACGACCCCCATGCCCCCCTCACCGAGCAGCCGCTCGATGCGGTACTTGTTGTCCACCACGTCCCCCGGGGTCAGGCTGCGAGGGGCCGGCGGCAGCGCGGGGTCTCCGGGCAGGGTCCCGCTGACGCCAGGCCGGGGCAGCGACGCGCCGCAGCGCAGGCAATAGGCCGCAGCCTCATGGTTGGGGGTCGAGCACGACGGGCAGACGAGCATCCTGGGAGGGAAGGGCACCATTTTGGAGCGCGCCGTGTCAAAGTGTTATGCCGTGCGCCCCCCCCCTCGACGCCCCGCGGATGCATTTCTCCTCGTCTGCACCAACCGCCGCCCTGGCGAGAACCCCCTCGGCCCGGGCTGCTCCGACCGGGGCGAGGCCCTCCACTCCAGGCTCTCCCAGGAGATCGGCCAGCGGCGGGTGTACTCGAAGATCTGGCTGGCCAAGAGCTCTTGCCTCGGCGTCTGCCCGCGCCAGGGGGCTGCCGTGGTCCTGGCCCCGGGGGGGCAAATCTTCTCGGAAGTCTTGCCTCATGAAACCTCTGGCCTCATCGACCTCGCCCTGACCCCATCACGACCATGAGCCTCCGCCCTGACCCTGCTTCGCTCCCCCCTTCGCCCCCTGCTCCCCCGCCGCCGGGCGCGCCATGAGCAAGAAGACCGAAGGCAAACCCCAGGGCAAAGAAAAGCCGTTTTACCGGCCCTTCGAGGCCCTCGGCAAGGTCAAGGTTGCCCCGGCTCCGAAGGCCCCCCCGGCGCCTCCCCCCCCGGAGCCTCCCTCGGACGAGACCGCCAGCTTTGCCGACCTCCTCTTTGGCGTGAAGCCTCTTGCCCGACCCCCTCGCGTCGCTCCCCCTCCGGCCCCCGCGCCTGCCGACGTCGAAGCCGAGGCCGAGGCCGCCCGCGCCCAGCTCCGCGCCCTCGTCTCCGGCGGCGACGCTCGCTTCGAGATCCACGACGACGGACACCGCATCGAGGGACGCCGTCTCGACGTCGACCCTCGCGCCCTCCGGCGCATGCGCCGCGGCGAGCTCGCCGTCGACCTTCGCTGCGACCTCCACGGCCTCTCCGCCGCCGAGGCCCGCGCTCGCCTCGAAGATGTCCTCCCCAGGGCTCGCCAGCGCGGCGACCTCCTCCTGCTGCTCATCCACGGCAAGGGCATCAACTCCCCCGGCGGCAAGGGCGTCCTCCGCGGCGAGATGGCCGCCTGGCTCAGCCAGGGCCCCGCCAGCGTCCACGTCGCCGCCTTCACCACCGCCGCCGACCAGGATGGCGGCGAGGGTGCTGTCTACGTGCTCCTTCGCAAGAAATAGTTTGATCGCAAACAATCCGGCCCCGCCCCCGGACGCCCTTGGGGCCGGTGGCCCGCCGTGCTACCGGAGTCGACCGAGGTGCCGCGATGGTCCAGAAGGTGAGCAAGATCTGGTTCGAGGGCGAATTCATCCCCTGGGATGAGGCCCGGGTGCATCTGTTGACGCACTCGCTTCATTACGGACTCGGGGCCTTCGAGGGCATCCGCGCTTACCGCCGCGCCGACGGCCGCACGTCGATCTTCCGCCTCGATGCTCACATCCAGCGGCTCCTCGACACCTGCCGCCTCTGCCTCATCGAACCCCGCTTCCGCTCCGAGGAGATCCAGCAGGCATGCGTCGAGCTGCTGCGGCAAAACGACATGACCGAGGCGTACCTGCGCCCCCTGGTCTTCATCGCCGAGGGGGCCATGGGTATCTATGTACCCAATAACCCGATCCACACCGCCATCGTGGCGTGGAAGTGGGGGGCGTACCTGGGGGACGACGCGCTGAGGCTGGGGATCCGGGCGAAGATCAGCTCGTGGCAGCGGCACCACGTGAACGTGTCGCTGGCCAAGGGGAAGATCATGGGGCAGTACACCAACAGCGTGCTGGCCAAGCGGGAGGCCAAGCTGGGGGGCTACGACGAGGCGATCCTGCTCGACACCCAGGGGTACGTCAGCGAGGGCAGCGGTGAGAACCTGTTTGTGGTCAAACGAGGCTGCCTGATCACGCCGCCGCTGTCCGGGTCCATCCTGGCGGGCATCACGCGGGAGACGATCCTGACGCTGGCGCGCGAGGAGGGGATCCCGGTGCGCGAGGAGCGGATCACGCGGGACGAGCTGTACCTGTCGGACGAGGCGTTCTTCACGGGCACCGCGGCGGAGGTGACCCCGATCCGCGAGGTGGACAACCGCGCCATCGGGGCCGGCAAGCCTGGCCCGGTCACCCTCCAGCTCCAGCAGCGTTATTTTGACATCGTCCGGGAAGCGGACGACTCCCATCCCGAGTGGCACACCTTCCTGCACGCCTTAGCCTCGCCCTGGCCCTCGCGGGCCTGTCCTGCGCCCCGACGACGCCGGCCCCCGCGGTGCCCGCCGGCCCCCCTGGGCCCGCCGCGCAGCCCGCGCCCCCTCCCGCTCGCACTGGCTGGGAAGAGCGCCCCTGGGGCCGCTTCCACTCCAGGCGGTTCGCCCTCTCGCTGGGGTTGCCCGATGGCAAGACCTGGCGCATCGACGACCACCGTACCTCCTGGTTGCTGGCGTCCCACGCCCCCTCCAGCTCGTCCCTCGGGGTCCGGGTCTTCCTCGAAGACGACGCGATCAACGCCGCCCGCTGCGAGGAGCGCGCTCGCCGCGATAGCCCTTCGCTCCCGCTCCCCGCCAGCGGGCGCGTGATCTCCTGGGCCGTCCCGCGGGCCCTCGAAGGCTGGGATACCCGCGCCATGCTCCTGCTCGTCCCCCGCAACCAGGCGGGCCAGCCCCTCGACCTGGAAGGCCACCTGCTCCTCTTCTCTGCCCGTGTCCGCAAGTGTATGGTACTTCACTATGCCACCCGGGCCCTCGGCCCCGGCGCCGACGAGGTGATCGGCGCGCGGCTGGCCGAGGTGGAAGAGCTGGTGCGGCGGGTCGAACCCCTCGATGAGCTCCAGGGGCCCCCGGCAGAGCCGCCGCCTTTTGCCCGGTGATCGCCCTCACGGGGCGGTCACGGCCCCCGCTTGCATCCGGAACTGCACCTGGGCCAGCGCCTCGGCGTCGTCTTCGTGGTGAGTGACCAGCAGGGCAGGGATCCGGAGCTCGATGACGAGCTCTCGCAGCATGTGCCCCAGCTCGCGCCGGAGGGCCCGGTCCAGGGCAGAGAAGGGCTCATCGAGCAGCAAGGCGCGAGGATTCACCGCGAGGGCGCGGGCGAGGGCGACGCGCTGCGCCTCGCCGCCGGAGAGGGTCGTCGCGCCGCGATCGGCCACGTGACCGACGCGTGTGCGCTGGAGCCAGGAGCGCGCCAGCTCCTCGCGCCGGTGGCGAGGCTCGTGGGCGAGGCCGTACGCGACGTTTTGCCAGGCGTTCAGGTGGGGGAAGAGGGTAGGGGCCTGGAACATCAGCGCGATCTGGCGCTGATGGGGCGGGACCCAGAGGCGTCGGCTGGCATCGAAGAGGGCCCGGGAGCCCAGCTCGATGCGCCCGGCGCCGGGCCGCACCAGGCCCGCCGCCGCCAGCAGCAGGGTGGTCTTGCCAGCGCCCGAAGGGCCCGAGATGGCGCCGAGGAGCGGGCCGAGGTCGAGATCGGCGCGGAGCCTCACGCCCTGCTGGCCCCCCGGCACCACCACGCCCTGGAGGCGCAGGTGTCCGGTCACGGGGCCTCCTGCCGGAGCGTCCGCGCGGCGAGGTACATCGCGCCCATGGCGATGGCGGTGAGCAGCGCGACCATCCCGGCGGCCTCGGCTTCTCGACCGGCCTGCACGGCGTCGTAGATCGCGAGGGCCCCGGTGCGGGTGAGCCCCGGCAGGTTCCCCCCCAGCATCAGCGTCACGCCGAAATCGCCGAGGGCCCGGGCAAACCCCAGGGTCATGCTGGCCAGGATGCCGTTGCGCGCGAGGGGCAACGTCACGGTCCAGAAGACGCGCCACGGGGGCGCTCCCAGCGTCGCGGCAACCTCTTCCAGGCGCGGATCCACCGCTTCCATGGCGGCCCGGGAGCCCCGCACCACCAGCGGGAAGGCCGCCAGCCACGCCGCCAGCAGCACCCCGCCGCGGGAGAACACCAGCGGCCCCCCGGTCAGCGCCTCGTAGAGCCTCCCCGCCGCGCTCTCCCGGCCCAGACCCACCAGCAACGCGTAGCCCAGCACCGTGGGCGGCAGCACCATCGGCGCCGTGCACAGCACCTCGGCCAGATCCCCCCACCGCGACCGCCGTCGCGCGAGCCCCCAGGCGGCCAGCACGCCCAGCGCCCCCGCCAGCGCCGTCGCGGCGCTCGCCACCTGGAACGACAGCAGCAGCGCCGACCCGCTCATCGGCCCTCGGGCTTCGCCTCCGGGACCCCCTCGAAGCCCGCCCGCTCCAGGATCGCCCGCCCCTCGGCCCCCGCCACCGTCCGCGCAAACGACTGCCCCCCGGCGGCGTTGCCACCGCCGCCGCACACCACCAGCTCCTGGCGCAGCGGCGGGTGCAGCCCCCCCTCCAGCAGGAACCAGGGGTTGTCCCGGTCCCCCGCCACCAGCGAGAGCGCTACCAGCGCCACCTCCGCGTTCCCGGTCACCGCGAACTGGTGCGCCTGACGTATATTTTCTCCATACACCAGGCGCCCCTGGAGCTGCCCCCAGAGCCCTGCCTTCTGGAGCGCCGCCCGGGCCGCCTGGCCGTAAGGGGCGTGGTCCGGGTGGGCGATGGCGATGCGGGCAAAGCGAGGGTCGAGCAGGTCGGAGAGGCGAGACGGGGCAGGGGAGGCAGAGCGCTTGCTCCACACGGCGATCCGCCCCTGGCCGTAGGGGGCGCGGGTGGCCCCGTCGCAGACCCCCGCCGCGACCACCTGCTCGATGTAGGAGGCGCTGGCGGCCGCGAACAGGTCGAAGGGGGCGCCCTGGCGGATCTGGGACGCGAGCAGCCCCGTGGAGCCGAAGGTGAGCTGCACCTTCTGCCCCGTCGTGCGCTCGTGGAGCGCGGCGATCTCCTCGAAGGCGCGGGCCAGGTCAGACGCCGCGGCCACGCGGATCGGCGCGGCCTGGCTCGCGGACGGCCGGTTGCAGGCGAGGAGCAGCGGGAGCAGCGCCGCAGAGCCCAGCGTCACGGCGCCATGGCGGGAGGGTCGGATCATCTTCAGAGCGTCAGCTGGCTTTGTGTATAGAAAAACCATACAGGTTCCGTGGGCCTCCCCTGGGCGCCAAAGGCGCCGCGCTGGAGGACCGCGAGGCCGGTGTCGAGGGTGAGCCGTCCGGGGAGCGGGTGCCAGCGGAAACGCCCCTCGAGCTGGCGCCCGAGGAAGGAGGAAGCCGCGGAGGTATCCCGGAGCCCCACGCCCACCCAGCCATCCTGGGGTTGATCGAGCCAGGCGAGGCGACCCATGAGCATGGCGTCCCAGGAGAGGCCGCTCCAGGCCTCGACCCGGAGCCCGGGAGAGCGGAGGTTGCTCCGGGCGAGGAGCCCGTAAAAAGAGGTGGGCCCCAGGTCAAAACGGCGCGCGCCGAAGAGCGTATCGAATCGCTGATTCTTCCCGTCCTTCGAGCCCTGATCGCCGCTCGCGTGATCGTAGTGCAGCGAGACGCGAACGGGCCAGCGCAGGTTCTGGCCCACGGAGCCGTGGACAAAGAACGCGCGGTGTTCGAGGTCCTGCCTGTCGTCGGCCCGGTTGCTGGCCCGGGATTGACCGCCCTGGAGCGCCACCTCGACCTGGTAATCGGGCTGCCCAGGCCGGCTCCGTCGCAGCAGGCGGGCCCCGGGCGTGAGGAGCCGGCGGTCGCTGGTGGGCGCGTCCGTCCCGTCCCGCTCGCGGAGCGCCAGGAGGTACCACTCGGCGCGGTCTTGCGCCGAGAACGTCCTTGTCTCGACGACGAGGCCGCCGAACATCTGGTCAAAGGTCTCCCGGTCCCGCTCGATCTCGTTGTCCTCCAGCGAGGCCGCGTCCGAGGGGCGCCGGATCACTGGCAAGAAGCCGAAGAGGCGCAGCCGCAGCGCGCCTCCAGGCCCGGTCCAGAGCCCGTGGACCCCGGTGAACGCGTTGATCGTGTTACGAAAATCGTTGCGCGCGACCAGGCGGCGGTTGCCCAGATCGAGGGTCATGCGGCCCACCTGGACCTGCCACTGATCCCCGCGCACCAGCAGGTCTTCGCCTCGCAACCCGACGTACCCCTGGAGCACGTCCAGGGCGTTGCTGATGGTGTTGTTCACGGGGGCGCCCCGGGTCGTGAAGGCGCGGCTATCCATGACCTCGAGGCCGGCGATGAGGCTGGAGCGGCGCACTTCGAGCTGCAGCTGTGAGCGGAGCTCGAGGGCACGCATGCTCGCCGGGGAGCCCGGTCGGGGGCTGTCGAGGAACGAGAGCAGGCGGGTGCGTTGCTGGGCACCGGCGCGCAGCCAGGCCGGTAGCTCCGCGGCCTCGGAGAGAGACCAGCGTCGCTCGGGGGTCGGCTGCGCCTGTGTTCGCCCTGACACGGTCGCGATGGTCAGCGCGAAGAGGAGGGGACGCTTCATCAAGTAAAGTGACGTAGTTCACGCAGCGCCTTGCGCAAATCCTCCCGGAAGTCGGGGTGAGCGATCGAGATCAGCGCATCGCCGCGCTCGCGGAGGGAAAGGCCGTGGAGGTTGACCACACCGTACTCGGTGGCCACCCAGTGAACGTGGCCCCGGGTCGTCACCACACCCGCGCCGGTCTTCAGCGACGGCACGATGCGAGACACCTTGCCCCTCGCCGCGGTCGAGGGCAGCGCGATGATCGGCTTTCCGTTCCTGGACTCGGCGGCGCCCCGGAGGAAATCCATCTGGCCCCCGATCCCCGAGAAGATCCGGAAGCCGATGGAGTCGGCGCACACCTGCCCCGACAGGTCGATCTCGATGGCCGAATTGATCGCCACCACGTTGTCGTTCTTCCGGATAAGCAGCGTGTCGTTGGTGCGATCGCAGGGGTGGAACTCGACCTGTGGGTTGTCATGCACATGGTCGAACAGGCGGCGCGAGCCGCTGACAAAGCTGGTGACGGTGCGCCCGGGGTGCACCTTCTTGAGGCGGTTGTTGACGTTGCCTCGCTCGAGCAGGGGCAGCAGGCCGTCGGAGAACATCTCGGTGTGGACGCCGAGATCGTTCTTGTCTCCGAGCCGGCGCAGCACTGCATCGGGGATGGCGCCGATGCCCATCTGCAGCGTCGCTCCGTCCTCGACGAGGGGGGCCAGCAGGGCGCCGATCCGGTCCTCGACCTCGCCGATCTCCGGGGGGTCGGCCTCGTGGAGCGGGCGGTTGGTCACGGTGAAGGCGTGCACCCGGTCGAGAGGGATCGAGGTGGCCCCGAGGGTGCGGGGCATCTGCTCGTTGATCTCGGCGAGGACGATCTTCGCGGTGTCCACGGCGGCGCGGGCCGCGTCGACGGAGGTGCCGAGGCTGCAGTTGCCGTGGCGATCCGGGGGCGAGAGCTGCACCAGGGCCACGTCCAGCTCGATGTGTTTCTTCCAGAAGAGCCCGGGGATATCGGAGAGGAAGACCGGGATGAAATCGCCGCGTCCCTCGTCGAGCAGGGGGCGCACCGAGGCCCCGGAGAAGAACGAGATGGAGCGGAAACGCTGCTCCATGCCGGGGGCCGCGAAGGGGTAAGGCCCCGTGGTGTGGAGGTGATAGAGGCGCACCCCTTCGATCCGCTCGTTGCGTGCCAGCGCCTCCAGCAGCGGTGTGGGCGTGGCCGCCGCGCCGTGCACGAACACCTTGCCCCCGCCCGGGACCAGCGCCGCCACCTCTTCTGCCGAAACCGCCCTTGAACGCCAGGAAGACTCTGTCATGAGCCAGAGTCAGACCACACTTTTTCTTCACTGAAAACCGCAAAGATTTCCCGGTAGAAACGCACTTTTTGCTGCCCTGATGGCGGTCTCGTTCCGGGAAAGTTTCAGAGGACGACCTGGCGCTCCTGGCGCGCCCTGGCGGCGTCGGCGGCGGCGTTGTCCTGGGCGCCGATGAGCTTCATGCGGGCCTTGGCCTCGCGCCCGGTGGCGTTGTCGCGGGCGCGGACCTGGAGCATGCCGTTGGCGTCGAGCTCGAAGGTGACCGAGATCTCGACCTCGCCGCGGGCGGCCTCGCGCAACCCTGTCAGCTCCAGCTCGCCGAGCACGGTGTTCTCCAGGAAGCGCTTGCTCTCTCCCTGGGCGACGCGGACCTTGACGACCCGCTGGTTGTTGGAAGCCGTGGCAAAGATCCGGGTGCCGTCGCAAGGGATGGGGGTGTTGCGGGTGATGATGGTGTCGCAGTACCCACCGACGGTCTCGACGGAGAGGCTGAGGGGGGTCACATCGACCAGCACCGGGGGCACCGGCCTGGGCTGCGGAGGGGCCGGGGGGGGCTGGCGCGCCGGAGCGATGGGCTGGATGGCGACCGCCGGATCGAGGGCCACCGTGGCGCCACGCCGCGCCTGCGGAGCCTGCGCTTGCATCGGCGCAGTAGCCTGGGGCGGAGCCGGGGGTGCGAGGGGAGGGGGCGAGGGTGCCGGTGCAACCCTGGCCGGAGGAGCCGCGGGAGGCGGGGCCGGCAGGGGGGTGAGGGCCGGGATGAGATCGAGCGGGGGGAGCTCACCGGGGATCGAGGGCTCGATCAGCTCCTCGCGGGGGCTGCTCGGCGCCCAGGGGGGCGGGAACTGGAGCGGCGGCGCCTGCGGCGGCGGGACCGCGTGGGTGGTGATGGTCGCCATGCGGGCCCGCGGCGGCGGCGGCTCGGGCGGAGGGATTGCGGCGCCGACGAGGGGCAAGGCGGACAGGATCGAGTCCTCGGGGGGCGGGACCGCCGCGATGCGGGTGGCCTCCTGGGCCTCGGCCCCGAGGGAGGCCTTGGTCGGCCCCGCCGGAGGGCGCCCTGCCCTGGGGGCCGGCGAGGCGTAGTCCGCCGTGCTGGGGGCTCGCTCCGTCATCGCATCGGCGGCGGCGCGCGGGAGCGCCTGGGTGGTGGTCCGCTGGACCTCGGGGCCCCCCACGCCGCGGGCGGTGGTGGGCTGGGCGCCTTCGGCCCGCTGACGCGCCTGCTGGGCCGATTCGCCCAGGCCCCCGAGGGTAGGGATCTTCCGGTCATTGAGATCGGCGAAGGAGCGTCGATCCTGGTGGGTGAGGGCCATGGCCTGGATGGCGGCGCCGATGGCTACCACCTCGTCCGGGCTGACGTGGGCGAGGGGCTCGCGCCCGAAGAATTCGGCCACGCGCTGGCGCACCATGGGGATCCGGGTGCTGCCGCCCACCAGGATCACCTGGTCGAAGTTCCTCGGGTCCATGCGGGCCGTGCTCATGGCGTCCCGGCAGACGCGGAAGGTCCGGTCGACCAGCGGCAGGATCAGCTTCTCGAGCTCGGCGCGGGACAGCTGAAACTCCAGGTTGAGAGGGCGCCCGCCGGGGCCAAACGCGAGCTCCTTGAGCTCGACGCTGGCCTGCGCCTTGGTCGAGAGCTGGAGCTTGAGCCCCTCGGCGGCGGCGCGCACGTGCTCGAACACCTGGAGGTCGCTGCGAGGGTCGTAGCGGTGCTGCCGCAGGAAGGTCTCGCAGATACGATCCGCGATGGCGAGGTCGACGTCATCCCCGCCAAGAAAGGTGTCGCCCGCGGTGGCCAGCACCTCGAAGACGTTGCCGGCCAGGTCGAGCAGGGTGACGTCGAAGGTGCCGCCGCCGAAATCGTAGACGGCGATCCGCTCGTTGTTCGATTTCCCGTAGCCGTAGGCGAGGGCGGCGGCGGTCGGTTCATTGAGGATCCGGAGCACCTCCAGGCCCGCCACCCGGCCGGCGACCTTGGTGGCGGCGCGCTGCAGGTCGTTGAAGTTGGCGGGGACGGTGATGACCGCCTTCTCGACCGGCTGCCCCAGGGCCGCCTCGGCGACGGCCTTCGCCTTGCGCAGCACGTAGGCGCTGATCTCCGAGAGCGTGTAGGTCTCACCGCGGGCGACGACCATCACCGCGTGGCCAGGCCCCTCCCGGAGGTCGAAGGGGGCCCGCTCCCGGGCGCGCTGTACGTCCTCCGAGGCCCAGGGGCGCCCGATCAGGCGCTTGACGCTGTAGATGGTGCTGCGCGGGTCCTGCAGCCGCCGCTCCTTGGCCGCCCGCCCCACGATGACCTGGCCCGAGGGGTGAAACGAGACGATCGAGGGGATCAGCCGCTCCCCCGCCTCGTCCGCCAGCGCCACGGCGCGGCCGTCCTGGACGTGCGCGATCACCGTGTTGGTTGTTCCGAGATCGATGCCGACCACCGCGCTCATGGAGTGCTCATCCTTTCTGCTCCATCCTAGCCGCTCGCGGCGAGGTACCGGCAATTTCCCGCTCAATTTGCCCCAGCGCCTCGTCGTACCACCGGTTCAACTGCCCCTCGAAGGGCCACATCCAGCCGTAGGCTCCGCTCGTGAACTGCTTGAGTATGTGCCTGCGCAAGTGCTCGCTCCGGGCCGCCGCCAGGCCCCGTAGCTCGGCGGTCGCCCGCACGGTCTCCGTGTACGCCTCCCACTCCAGCCGCGCCCGCCCGTAGGCGAGGCCCAGGGGCGCGAAGGGCAGCAGGTAGAGGAACACCATCCCGGGGGCGGTGTACCGGCGCAGCTGCCGCAGGTGCACCCGCTCGTGGCGCAGGGTGATCACCCGCTCGATGTCGCCGGTCGTCTCCCACCCCTCGGGGGTGTAGAGGGTGTGAAAAATGACCGTGTAGTAGTGGGTCAGGTACTGATCCTGGTGCCCCAGCGTGGCGACCTTCAAGAGCCGATCGATCAGCCACGAGAGCCGGTCATTCTTCTTGGGGACCACCCGGAATTCCGGGAACTCTGCCCGGATTTCGTCGATCAAGGCGTCGGTCAGCGTCACGCCCTCATCCTAGCCCGGGCCGTGCCCCCGCGCAGGTGCCGTTGACCAGGTGCTTCCCGCCCATCGCTCCCCGGGGCCTGCTAGCATGACCCCGCTTTTCTCATGCCTGAACCTTACCTGCACCGGGTCGGCACGGTCCTCCATCGCAAGTGGACGATCGAGCGCTTCCTTGGGGCTGGCGGGATGGCCGCGGTCTACGCCGCCGTCAACCCCGCGGGCCGCCGCGTCGCCCTCAAGATCCTCCACCCGGAAGCCGCCGCCGACCCGGACCTGCGCCAGCGGTTCGAGCTCGAAGGGCGCGCCGTCAACCAGATCCAGCACCCCGGCGTGGTCGAGGTCATCGACGTCGATACCACCGAGGATGGCCTGCCATTCCTCGTCATGGAGCTCCTCGAAGGTCACTCGCTCCAGCACCTCCTCGACCAGCAGCGGTGCCCCCCCCTCGACGCCCTCCTGCGCCTCGCCGATGGCCTCCTCGACGTCCTCGTCGCCGCCCACGCGGCGGGGATCGTCCACCGGGATCTCAAGCCCGATAACCTGTTTCTCCTCCCCGATGGGCGCCTCAAGGTCCTCGACTTTGGCATCGCTCGCGTCCGCGATGGCAGCGGCGACC